>JAYQLJ010000007.1:0-12872 GCA_038143125.1 Cryomorphaceae bacterium | reverse complement strand
ATCCGCACCGGTAGGGCTTTGGAATAAGGCCAAATCAAAATGACGGGTTGCTGCATACAAATGGTCAAAAATATCGGCCATGATGGATTCGTATTTTGTCCATTCTGTGGTTGCACTAAAACAGTAGACTTCCAACGGTAGGCCTTCTGTTGTGGGTTGCAGTTGTCGAACCATTAAGGTAAAGTTGGTATTGATTTCTGGGTGGTTTCTCAAATAGAAATCAATGTACTTGCGGTACAATCCAATGTTGGTTTGACGTCTTCCGTTAAGCAGACTTGCGCCTTGAATATTTCTATTTTTGTTATTCTCATCAATCTCTTTTTGGCGCTCAATCATAAAAGCGCTAATCAAATCGATTTCTTCTTAAGCTATCCGCCAATCCTTCGTCCAAATGACGGATGGAAGTAATGTCAATATGAATGTTGCGTTTGATTCGACGCGCTCCAGCTTCAGACATACCGCGCCAATTCACAAAACTGTCGCTCACAAACGCCGTAGCAGGAATGGTACTTACGGTTTTGTCAAAATTCTGGACTTTAACGGTTGTCAGGTCAATACTCATGACGTCCCCATCCACCCCGTAATTCGAGAACGTAATCCAATCACCTACTTTGACCAGGTCGTACATGTGATTTGGAAATTGGCTAAGAGTCCTTTGATGCTATCTTGAAAGACCAGTATTAGAATGGCTGTTGTACCTGCGAACGCACCTAAAATGGCAGCGGCTTTCATCCCAGTTAGGATGCTAATGGCAGTAATAATGGCGCCAAACCAAGCCAACAAGCGAATGACCTGTGAAATAGTACGTACCGGCGTATTCGCATATTTTGCGGTCATACTGAACCAATTCTCAAGTGCTCGAAGGGTTCGGTTTACCAAACTCACAAAGAGCATAAGAATGTAGAGCACGACAAGTTTTTCCAAAATTGGAATGATGCCTGGAATGTCGTAGAAAACGATTGGGAGACTTTTCGTAAACGATTGTTGCAGGAACAAGGTGTGCGATGTTTCTGAAAACTTTCTGATCGTAGAAATAGTCGTCCCAAGTAGCCTTCGTGCGCTTAACGGCGGCATGGATGACGCTCAGAATGATGCGTCGAGCAATAAAATCGGCTACCCACGAGATGAGTAGTAAAAGCAAAAGATCCACAAACAGCGCAATCCATTGCACCAATTGTGGATCTAATCCTTTTTTCGTAATAAGAAGTCAGTGGTCCAGTGTAGTGTATCCATTAGTATGGTGGAACAGGTTATGCTATCAAATCTAACTGATGTCGCATAAAAATACCCTAAACCATACACTGTTGTATCATCTTGACGTCTAATATTTCCAATTTGTGGGCTGTAAGGCACACTAAACAATCCACCGCCTCCAATATTATTGGCCATGATATTGAGGTAGTCGTACATGCCGTCACTTATCGTCCGAGTCTCGAACACGAGGTTAATTAGGGTATCCCGGAAAACCGTGTAGGGAGGTCCGATGAAGTTGAAGCGACTGATTTGGGTTCCTTCAATGAATTGGTCATCATTGAAAATGTTGATGCTTGAGTTTAGACTTTTTCAGTCTCTTCTGGTGTGAACGGCCCCATTAATCCGTTAGGGCATAGATTTTCGTCGTCCAATAGTTTTTAATCCAGTACGCGTTACCACGTCCTGCCGGATCATTCCACAATGCATAAGGGCTGTAGTAACAAGAGTCGGCATCGGCGTAATACACAGAGTCTCCGGTTCTGAAATCCACCCAACTACTGTCGTCTTCCATGATAGGAAAGAGTGGTGCTAGGAAAGTAAAGGGCGTATTCACAACATCCGAAGTGCTTTCCCAGATACCAGTAGCATCGCCATAGCCCTCAGGCACGGTGATGATCATACGATAGCCATGCCCTATGGTGGCGAGCAATGTTGAATCTTCGTAGCGACCAGGAGTTACTTCAGTTAAGGTACTTACCAAACTATCATTTTCATAAACCTCCACCAATGCTCCCGTGATTGAAGCCGCATCTGCGGTTTCGAGATAAGGTGAACTGATGGCAAGATCCATGTAGGTTCCTGTCCCGGGTAGATCGGTTACGGATCCGCTGACAGAGATTAATGCCGCGCCGTCGTAGGCGTCGGTCTTTACTTTATCGGTAACATCTATTTCACAAGAAGCAAAAAAGACGGTTATCAGGCTAAATAAGGCTAATTTCTTCATGATTTAGAAATCTAGGGTATAGGTTATGGTAGGAATAGCCGTTGCAAAAATAGACAGCTGAGTGGCTTTAGTTTGACCTGTTGGATCACCGTTGTCGTCCAGTTCTTCCTCGAAGAAAATGCTAAAGGCATTCTTACGGGCATACGCGTTGTATACGCCAATGTTCCAGCTTCCTTTTAAGTCGTTATCCTTTTTGTTAGGAACCGCAATGTCCATACTCAAATCAAGACGGTGGTAAGCGGGGAGTACGACTGTTGTTTCGGCTAAGTGCGAACGGGTAGATGATCCTTTCGAATTCGCTTTTAGCTTCAGGGTAGGTGTAGGGCTTACCGGTTTGGTAGATGAAGGAACCTGAAAAACTAATATTTGGTTTCCACGCATAGGCGGCTACGACGGCAATATCGTGTGGTTTGTCTTGCGCAGCAGAATACCATTGTCCCAAATTGATCCACTCCTCAGGGGTTGCACCTAAATCCACTTGGAGTTG
Organism: Cryomorphaceae bacterium; assembly: GCA_038143125.1. GTDB lineage: Bacteria > Bacteroidota > Bacteroidia > Flavobacteriales > Schleiferiaceae > UBA10364. The sequence continues at coordinate 10,188 of JAYQLJ010000007.1, read as the reverse complement.
CGAACGGCTGTAGGTGTAGGCTATCCAGCCCGTTAATTGGCCAATTTTTTTGTCCAATTGCATCTCAACCCCGTAGCTTCTTCCGCGGCCCGTCATTAACGCAACTTCGATATTATCGACACCCGTCGGCTGTGCACCGTTTTTAAAATCGACGAGATCGCGCATGCTCTTGTAATACGTTTCGACACTTAACTGCCATTCACCGCCTTTGAAATTTCGGTTCCAGCCCAATGCAATCTGATCGGCGGTTCCCGGGTCAATATACCTACCGGCAGGACGCCAAGTATCAATAGGTAGTGAGGATGTGGTGTTGGAAATCAAATGAATGTACTGACGCATTCTGTTGTAACTCGCTTTTATGGCAGTGTTCTCAGTAGACTTGAAGTTGATGCCTAAACGCGGCTCCAACCCCTGAAGGCCGTCAAAGGCTTCAATGATTTCTAAAGATCCATAGCTGGTCGTGTCTGTAATGAGGTCATTGCGAACCGTTCCGTTGGCAGTTGGGTTGTAATTCACCACATCACGAGCGCCAATGTTGTAGAAGGTACTGTAACGAAGTCCACCACGAATGGTCAATCTGTTGTTTATTTTCCAATTGTCTTCAATGTACAACGACGGCTCAACCGCATATTCATTTTGCAATTCAATGCTGATATCAACGAGATTGCTGTCGATGTAATCCAGCGTGGTTGAAAACGGCTCGAAGTCGTAAACCGTAGCTTCTGCACCGTAATTAACCTGGTGCTTCGCGTTCGGGAACCAACTGAATGCAACCTTATTGCTTTGGTTTTTAATGAAAGCGATATTGTCGATTTTCGCCTGAGGGAAGTCAAACCCAATGGCGTAGTCGTAATCAGAATAGATCGTACTTACATTCAGGAATAATTTATCCGTAATGAGGTAATTCCAGCGTCCGGTTAACCCTAAATTTCCCCAATCGAACTTCACCAAGCCAGGAACGCCGAAGGCATCTTTACCGTAGTAAGCGCTCAGGAATAGACGGCTTTTATCATTGAATTTGTAGTTGACCTTTGCATTGAGATCATAGAAATTCGCGATGATGGAATTCAAATCATCGTTAGGGCTAGCTTTAAGTAAAACATCTTGATACGAACGACGACCCGCGATCATGAAGCTCGCCTTGTCTTTAACCAACGGTCCTTCAAGCATTAAGCGAGAAGAGAGCAGTCCAAGCCCCATGGTTCCAGCGAATTCTTTCGTATTTCCTTCTTTCTGATGCACATCAAGAACAGAAGATAAACGACCCCCATAGGGCGCAGGAATACCTCCTTTGTACAGCTTAAGATCACGAACTGCATCGCCGTTAAAAACGGAGAAGAATCCGAAGATATGAGAGCTGTTGTACACTGGAGCTTGATCCAATAGAATTAAATTCTGATCGGTTTTACCACCACGTACGTTAAATCCGCTTGCGCCTTCACCAACAGTGGTCACACCCGGTAGGAGCGTGATAGAGCGAATGACATCAAACTCACCTAAGAACTGTGGGATGGCCTTTATTTGCTTTGCGGTGAGCTGTGTAGTGGACATCTCTGCGCGGTTGAGGTTTTCGTCGAGTCGTTTTGCGGTTACCTCAACCTCAGCAAGCTCATTGGTAGCTTCTCTGAGTTCAAAATCTAAGGTCTGACTTTCTCTTTCACCTTTCGCTGCTTGATGATTTTCCATGCCTGTGGTACAAATGCTGAGGTGGTCAATACCGCCGCTACGATACCAATTGTTGCGATCCAATTCATCTGACAATATTACCACATTACCAGCGTATGACGACTTCGCGGTCAGTCATTTCTGCATAGCCTTCTTCGTCTAGGGTAGGTTGGATGATTTGGTCCCCAACCATAACCTCGGCACCCTCCTGGAATTTTAGTGCGTAGGGTCCAATTTTTATCGGATAGCCGAAACTGTAAATGTTCCAAGCCTGACACATCATTCCAAAATCGGGACTCACTTCATACATGCTGCCAGGGTGGGCATATCCCCAGCTGCGTGACATGCGGTGTAAGTAGTCCAAGGCTTTATCTGGACGGCCATAGTTGTTTTCAGCAACCGCTGCTACCCCCGTAGGCAAGGTCATCACTGCCCCAACATAGGTAAAGGTCTTTTTGCGTTTGGCAAACCCGTCGGTGTCCGTGCCTGCACTTTCATCGCGATCAATACCGGTGACAAACATCCCAAACGGATTCGTGTATTGCGCTGCTTTATCCAATGCTTTCAGGGCATATTCCTCAGGTGCAAATCCCACTTCCATTGGGGTATTGACGATCCAGTTATGATGCACACTGTATGGATTCATTTCACCAACTGAAGCCGCAGCAGCTTTCTTAGTGGTTTTCAATTCCTCTACGGCCCATGGCTTGTTAAGGCCTTCAGCTCTTTCAATAGCGCCGTCAATAAGCTCCAGGACTTGGGCCTTGCTTCCTCTGACGTCGGCATAGGCTCCAGCATCTTTCACCCAATAATTTTCATTGATATAGGCGCTTAATTCGGCTGCACTGCGACCGGCCCATGCTGCAACTTTATCATCGTCTTGAAGCAGCGCAGATTCGTAAAGTGCGCCCCAGGCTTGTACAGTATATGCAGCTACATCGATCATTTCGCCATTCATGCCGTGAATCTCCATCATCCCGTAGCCGTCCGGAATACCATTGCCATCGGTATCCTGATCTTGCAGCCACTTCATGCTTTGAATCATCTGTGGGTACATTTCGTCAAAAAACACTTTATCGCCACTCCAGCGATACGTATCGTAACACGCCGTTACAAACTGTGGGGTTTCGTTGAGGTTTCCGGGGTTAAATACCGCTCCATTGGTGGACATTTCATGAATGATTTGGCCCGTGCCGTTGGTGCGCTCAGAGGCCTTGGCAAGCAATCGCAGCATGCTTTTGCTCAGGTCGTACCGTCCGACTGCATTTAGACCAAGAATGCTGAATTCTGAATCGCACCCAAAGAACCAAGGGTAATCTTCAATGCCCGCAGCGAATCCATAACCAAGGCTATCGGCGTCCATTTCCAGCCAAATTGCGTTGTGTTTTAGCCAGCGGAAAACGGTCTCGAGCTCCTCCTCACCAGCGCAGAAAAAACTGCTGTTCCCGCTGAGTTCAAAATGCTTTTGTTCCTTCGAATACCACAGGTCGCTCCAACTTTCAACTGCGGCCAATGGGATGGGTTAACTGATGTATTTTTGACGGATCTTGTTTTCGTGAGGAGAATTGTCGCTCCTTTTGAAAGAACTAATACCTGCCATCCGTTGGCAGAATCGGTTGCGGTCCAATGATTGTTTTGGACAAGAACCTCATCAGGACTATCCAACATCCCGGTGCGTTCTCCTAACCAAGTCGGTCTAAGGTCTGCGCTCCGGATAAAACAGTAGTTGCGCATTAAGGGAATTCGGTCAAGTCAAATTCGACCACCATCCCTTTGGCCGGGTCGGGAATGAACTGAGTGCGGGTAATGGTTTTGCCTTGGATGTTGTAGGTGAATATGGAGCCTAGAGCAGTAGTGCTATAGGTAGTAGCGCTGTCCAAGTACATGGTATCTCCTTTCTGAACCATTGCGGCAGAGAATCCGTCGAGGAGTTTGATGGGATGTGCCCAAAGACCGCCCATCTCACCTTTGATGTGCCAACCCATATCTGGGAAGGTGCCGTCTTGAAATCCAACGCAATACGCATGATTTCCAGGGTCATTTGCTTTGACGAGAGGTATTGTGGGTCGCCTTGAAGGGTTTCTTGGGTGCTTAAGCGTTCAGATAAGGGATAGGTAATGGTGGTGGGTAAGGAGGGTACATCCCGTGAATAGTGCCCCGGCTAGGACCAGTACCTTTGTAATGTTAATAACTTGTTGATAACTATTGTGAAGTCCCATAGTTATTGCTTCGTACAGTTGTCAGTAATCACTTTGTATAGTAGTTTTGTAGCCTCTTATTTAAACAAGAATACAACATGTCTCAATTAGTTGGAACAATCTCTCAAATTATCGGCCCTGTAGTGGACGTTAAATTTGACGGTTCACAAGGTGAGCTTCCTAGAATTTACGAAGCCCTTGAAGTAACAAAATCTACTGGTCAGGTAGTTATTTTGGAGGTGCAGAAGCACGTCGGTCAGGATACCGTTCGCGCAATCTCTATGGATTCGCTTGATGGATGTCAGCGTGGTCAAGAGGTTCGTTCAAAAGGTAATGCCATCACCATGCCTATCGGTGATCAAATCTACGGTCGCGTATTTAACGTGGTAGGTGAAGATATTGATGGTATTGGTGGTATCGATCGCTCAAAAGGTTTACCTATTCACCGTCCAGCTCCAGCTTTTGAAGACTTGAGTACATCTACTGAAGTACTTTTTACAGGTATTAAAGTAATTGACCTTATTGAGCCTTATTCTAAAGGTGGTAAGATTGGTCTTTTCGGTGGTGCCGGTGTAGGTAAGACGGTATTGATTCAGGAATTGATCAACAACATTGCGAAAGGACACGGTGGTCTTTCTGTATTTGCTGGTGTTGGAGAGCGTACTCGTGAGGGTAATGATTTGATGCGTGAGATGCTTGAATCAGGCATTATCAACTACGGTGAGGAATTCATGCACGCTATGGAAAATGGCGGTTGGGATCTCAGTAAAGTGGATAAGGAGTTGATGAAGTCTTCGAAAGCAACCTTCGTGTTCGGTCAGATGAACGAGCCTCCAGGTGCACGTGCACGTGTGGCGCTTTCAGGTTTGACATTGGCAGAGTACTTCCGTGATGGTGAAGGCGACGGACAAGGTAAAGACATCCTTTTCTTCGTTGATAACATCTTCCGTTTCACGCAAGCAGGTTCTGAGGTATCGGCACTTCTAGGTCGTATGCCTTCTGCGGTAGGTTACCAGCCAACCCTAGCTTCTGAGATGGGTGCGATGCAAGAGCGTATTACTTCTACTAAGAACGGTTCTATTACTTCGGTTCAAGCGGTATACGTACCTGCGGATGACCTTACGGATCCGGCTCCTGCAACAACGTTTGCTCACTTGGATGCAACAACGGTATTGTCACGTAAGATTGCTGAGCAAGGTATCTACCCTGCAGTAGATCCATTGGATTCTACGTCGCGTATCTTGACGGCAGAAATTGTAGGTAAAGAGCATTACGATACTGCACAACGCGTTAAAGAAACGCTTCAGCGTTACAAAGAACTTCAGGATATCATTGCCATCTTAGGTATGGAAGAGCTTTCTGAAGAAGATAAATTGGTGGTTTCGCGCGCACGTCGTGTAGCACGTTTCCTTTCTCAACCGTTCCACGTAGCAGAGCAGTTTACTGGTTTGCAAGGTGTATTGGTAGATATTAAAGATACCATCAAAGGCTTTAACATGATTCTTGACGGTGAGCTGGATCAATATCCAGAGGCTGCTTTCAACTTGAAAGGTACCATCGAGGAAGTGATTGAAGCTGGTGAGAAAATGTTGGCTGAGGCTTAATTGGTTTAATGATGTATTTAGAAGTCATTACACCTGAAGAGGTATTGTTTAAAGGCCAGGTGAGTTCAGTGAAGCTTCCAGGAAAGGACGGTTTGTTCCAGATTCTGAAAGATCACGCACCCATTATCGCATCGCTTGCTGCTGGTACAGTGAGTATTCGAGTGGCTGATGATACAAGAACTCTAGATCATTTGAGCTCTCAGGTCATCCTTGACACTTCTGACGACAAACTGTGTACCGTAGAGGTCAGTGGTGGCGTTGTTGAGTGTAAGAATAATATGATCTCCGTTCTAGCGAGTTAAACGTTAGATCAACTACTTAGAGATCCCCGCAACTCGCAGAGTTGTGGGGATTTTTTTTGAAACTAAGTAGTGAGGCTGCGCCCAGGTTCTATCTTCGTAGTCCAACACACAAGAAATGAAATACATACTTACACTAGGTTGTCTGCTCATAGGTTTAGGCAGCGCAGCTCAAGAGTTTGGACAACGCAAAGGTTTTCGTGGTGTCGTTAAGAAACAGGATAAATCCATAGCATTGAATGAGGTTGAGGTGAGTTCTGCTCTAGCAAAGACCACCTATGCCGCTGCAACTCGTCAGATCACGGTGCTAACTGCGAAGCAAATTCAAGAGCTTCCGGTAAATAACATTAATGAATTATTGGACTATTTAGGTAGTGTTGATATGCGTCAACGCGGTCCTTTAGATGTGCAAGGAGACCTCGGAGTTCGTGGCGGTACCTTTGATCAAACGCTCGTATTGGTTAATGGCGTTCGTATGAATAATCCGCAAACAGGACACCACAACATGAACTTACCGGTTCCGCTGCAAATGATCGAGCGGATTGAAGTGATTCAGGGTGGTGCTACAAATGCACATGGAATTGGTGCGATGACGGGCGTAGTGAACATTGTGTTGAAATCGGCTCCGAAAAAATTCAACGCGGGCTACGCCTTGACCACGGGTGAACACGGTTTATTGAATTCAAGCTTTTACCTTGGGAAAAAAATAGGGAAATGGGGTGTTCAGTTCGGGCAGCAATCGCAAAAGACGGCAGGATATATTCCCAATACAGATTTTGAAAGTAGTAAGCTTTTTGTCAACTTCGAGCGTGAATTTAAGCTGGGAAAGAAAAAGGACATGTTTCCATCTTCTATGCAGAGAACCAGAAAGCCTTTGGTGCACAGAACTACTATTCGACGACTTTTCCGGACCAATTTGAAGCCACTTCTACACGCATTTTTGGTTTGAAATTGGATGAAAGCGATTGGGCTGAATACCGATTTACGATTTAACCAGAATTGGTCACCGGTACAGACCGATTTGAACTGTACCGGGAAACTGAAGGCCTGGGTGGATTCGACGCTAGTGATGTAAGGTATACAAAACTCTCAAGTGGTCGTTATTACCGTGCTGGCAGATGGCGATACAGCGGCTTCTTGGTACAGCGGCCCCAACTTTCATCAAACGTTAGTTTTTAATCAGAATATTGTTGCAACACACCGCTGGAATGTGGAGCACCAAAGTAGTTTAGGGTATAACCTGGGCTATGATGAGATTTATTCTAATGTGCTAGGCGGAGATTTTGGGGATGTCTACCTAGTACCGGGATGGGACGGTTACACTATGGATAAAGGCGCTTCTACTGCGGTCTTTTCATTTTTCGTAGAGCACAAATACACCCGGGAGCGTTTTCAAATTAGGGCCGGGGCCATGTTGAATTACCACGACGGACCGATCGGCGATTCTTCGTATTTCTTTGCGCCTTCACTGGATGCATTGTATCACTTGACGAAAGAGGCTTCTTTATACGCAACGGCGAATCGGTCCATGCGCTATCCTACTTATACCGATCTGTATTATGATCGCGGAGATGCGCAAGGTTCGATAACACTAAAGCCTGAATCGGCTTGGAATTATGAATTGGGCTACAAGCAAAAATCCGGACAGGTCTATACTTCTGCAGCATTGTTTCATAGACGTTCGAAAGATTTGATTGATTGGGTAACTTATCCTGTTAATCCCGATACCGCCTATGCCTCAAACATTACTTCACTGGCCTTGTCAGGTATCGAGGGTGGAATGCAGTACAATGCATCGAAGCGAAAAGCGCTTTTGCGTAATGCTGCCGTTCAAGCTGCTTTTATGCGCGGTGTTACGCCCGATGTAGATTTCTCGAGTCTCTATGCGCTCGACTATTTACAAGCAAAACTAAATGCGCGTGCAACGCAGCGCTTAGGTCTTGGCTTTTTCTGAATTACAGTATCACGCTACAGGACCGCGTAGGTACCTATATGAGCGTTGGCGGAGAAGAGGTGAATTATGATCCGTTTGCGCTGGTAGACCTCAAATTGTACTATGCACCTGCAGCTGGAATCTTCAAAAGGCAATTCCCGTTCAGGCATTTGTAAACATCAACAACGCTTTGGATGCGGCGTATTACGATCGTGGCAATGTGATTCAGCCCGGTCGATGGGTAAGTGTGGGGCTGGAATTCAGATTCCGCTAAAATTTTTTCAAGGCCTAAAAAAGCCGCCCCCTGGGCGGCTTTTTTTATTTCAGCTTGCTATTTCCGTGGTGGCGGTCGTGGTCACGCTCGCGTTTGATGTCCATTTTCGCATCAAAAGCGGCCTGAAGGTCCGTTCCCGTTTGATTCGCCAAACAAAGTACAACAAACAGCACATCGCTCAGCTCTTCGCCGAGGTCCTTCGCCTTATCACTTTCTTTTTCGCTTTGTTCCCCATAGCGGCGGGCAATGATGCGGGCCACTTCACCGACTTCTTCCGTGAGCTGGGCCATATTAGTAAGCTCATTAAAGTAGCGGACACCGTGTTTAGAAATCCAATCGTGTACCTCTTCTTGAAGTTTACCTAAAGGCAATTCACTGGGGACTTTTATAGGTTCTAGTGCCATCTTATTCTCTGTTTTTGAGTCCATCCAAATGGTGATGGGACCATCATTGACCAATTCAACTTTCATATCTGCTCCAAAGGTACCGGATTTAACCACCAAACCGCTGTCCATCCAGAGCTGCTCCATGAAGTGTTCATACATGGGTTCTGCGTGCGAGGGGCGCGATGCTTTGTAGTAGCTTGGGCGGTTTCCTTTTTTTAGTGCTTGCGTGTAGTGTGAATTGGCTGATGACAAGGAATTCTCCTTCAACATCCATGATACTGTCGTTCATCACTCCTTTTGAATCTGGAAATAGACGCATTTTAGCAATCTTACTACTGAGCCAATTCGCATCCTCTTCCGTATCCTCCGGTTCTACACCAAGGAAGATGAGGATTCCTTTACCTATTGAATTCTGCACCTTGCCCTTAACAGTGACACTCGCTCCAGTAACGCGTTGCAATAGTGCGCGCATCGTTTACTTGCGATTAAAGGTAGGGTTCGGGAAGAGGATCACTTTGGAGCCAAAGCGTTTGTACATTTCGTCTACCTCAATACTCTTTGGATTACCCATTCCTGTGAGTGCAGTGGCTTCTCCCAAACTTGTGGTAAGCAATAGTGCAATGCGATCTTGCTGTTCAAATTCAGAGAGTGTAATGTTGTTCGAATAGCGTCCGTAACGTGGTTCTCCCTCTATGATAGAACCTTGTACCGTAATGTTTTGCTTCATGAGTTGCTCCATGATAAGACGGCTGTCCATTTCCGAAGACGTCAAAACGACTTCTATGCCGCTTTCGAAACAATAGCGAACAAATTCTAGCGCTGTCGGATCAAACTCGTAACGCGCAAATTCAAAAATTTCCTGTGGACGAAATCCGTCAGCAGGGTCTTTATAGCTTGCGAAAAACTCATAGGTAGCGGTTGGAGGAAGGAGTAAGAATGAAGCGTCAATAAAAACGGCTTGATTCATTTTTTCCACTATTAATTATGCCCTCCAGGCGGTCTTTGGCTAGACCAAACAATTGGCGGTGGAGGTAAAGGGCGTCTGAACTTGCAGCAGACCATTCCAGTGCAGTATTTCGCGGTTTTTCAGGGGCAATTTCTACAATGGCCTCGTTGCTAGCTGGTTTAGTCCCGCCACAAGAAGAAAGCGTGAGCACACTAATGCTCAGTGCTGCGATAATGGGTAGTTTCATCGTGATCGTTTAATTGGTTAATATAGCTTTCGTAACGCGTAGGCGCAATACGATTTTCATTTAATGCATTTTTAACAGCACACTGCGGTTCATTGACATGTAAACAATTGTGAAAACGACAGGTTTTGCTGAGCGCGAAAATTTCAGGAAAGAAATGACTGATTTCTTCCTTTTCCATATTCACTAGTCCGAAGCCCTTAATTCCTGGCGTATCAATAATATCGCCTCCAAATCCGAGCGCGTGCATTTCCGCATAGGTAGTGGTGTGTTGACCTTTATTGTGGCTCGTACTTACTGCGGCCGTTCGAAGTTGAAGCAGGGGTTCTATGGCATTGATTAAAGTGCTCTTGCCAACGCCGCTGTGCCCGCTAAGTAGTGTGGTTTTATTTTGCAGCAGCCCCTTTAGTTCATCTAGTCCCAGACCTTCGGTTGCAGAAGTCTCCATACAACGATAGCCAATGGATTGGTAAACGGCTTTGCGGTATTCTAACTCCCCCTGAAGCGCTTCAGTGTAGACATCGCATTTGTTGAATACAATGACTACAGGAATGTTGTAGGCCTCCGCTGTGGCCAGAAATCGGTCCATGAAACCAGTTGAGGTGGCAGGTTGCGCAAGGGTAGTCACCAAGAGTGCCT
>JAYQLJ010000006.1:0-449135 GCA_038143125.1 Cryomorphaceae bacterium | reverse complement strand
GCCCACGAAGTTTAAAGCCGTTCATCGAAAGATGGACGGCTTTTTCATTTTATAGCGGTCCAAACTTGTTTGAGAGCGATGGGAAATGAAAAAGCCGCTAGGCAGCTCCGCTGCGAACGGCTTTAAACTTCGAGGACCAGGGTTTTGCTATTTGGGTTCTTGCGAGCGAAGCGAGAAAAATCCCCCGAGACGTTCTGGAGAAAAGGTCGAATGTAAATCGAATAGATGAACCTGATCAGGTTGAGTGAATTATATCCCAGCATTTTCATTATCTTCATAATGACGCGGATCGTCCGTTAGGTTATGTTGAAGAATACCAATACGACCTCTGAAAATAGTAGGTTATATACTTTTTGAGGCATTAAGTTAAATATGGAGTCCTACAACCACTATAAAAACGGGGCGAAATCGAAACGCCTTACGAGTAGGTACATTAAACCAATAAAAATGAAAATAGCGCCTAAAAAGATATTATTTGTTTGTTCATTTGTGTGGATAGCTTTGAATTTAATGGCATTGTTGTCCTCAAACTGTACGTGGGAAAGAGGAATGTATTATCCTCAATATTTTTTTCCATTCTCTGGCTATCCAAGTTACTTTTATTCGAGTGAAAGGAACTTTTGGACACTTTTAGTTTATACCTATAGCTATAGTGAATTCATTATTTATACTACAATAGGCCTAGGTGGTATTTATTTGTCAAAAATCATGAGATGAAATGCATAAGTCATATTTCTTATCACATAACAATGTTAAATCAGGTCCGTTTGACTTTGATCAACTGAAAAAGCAACAACTCCTTGCTGATGACTTAATTTGGTGTCCAGAATTTGGAGACACCTGGAAGAGAATTGACGAAATTGAATCGCTTGCAAATCACATTGTTCAAACTCCTCCGCCTACACCAAAGGAAAAAAGAAAAAACGTACAGAAAAAAGAAATATATACAGTTCTTAGATATTTTCTTTTTACTTTTTTAGTGATTGGAGTTATTGCCTTTGGTGCTCTTTATGACTGGTTATTATATTCAATAAAGCATCGATATAAAAATGAAGTTAGCGATGTTTTTATTTACTCATTTTTATATCTCTCAACCCCCTTATCCTTTATTATTACCTACATTAGACATAAGGCAATAATAAAAAAATATGTTGATCTATGAATTCAATTATAATAAATAGTCTGTACGTCTTCAAAGAAGTTGGACATTTAGAAGTGTTGGTTTAGATGCAACTATTGCCAACTTTTACTCTTCTTAAATCTCTTCTTAGTTTTCACGTTACTCTCGAAGCCGTAGGTAAATCCAACCCGAGTATTTACAGAATATTCATTTGCATTTGCGCCAATACCAAAGTTCAAGTAGGGTGTTAGTACCCCTCTTTTATAGGGACGGTTTTGTCCAATCGAAAACCCTAAGTAATATTCCCAACCAACAAGAAAAGGCCTTGCAATGGCCTGAATTTTTTTGTTCGGAATATTCCGAACACACGTTTGGAATCACGTGTAATTCCATCAACCCAATGTTTTGAGTATCTTCATTACCACACCAAGCAGCTCAGATGACTCGAGGATACTCGAGGATGGTGTGCCAACAGCCTCTGCTCGTAAGACTCAGAGACAATAGAATATTAACTAATTTAAAACACCACTTTTATGTACAATTTACGTTTTGAAAACCTTGTTATGTTCAATAAACGTCTTCATAAAAGTTGTTGTGTAGCATTTTAGAAAAACAAGAGACATGAAAAAATTTTTAATCGGACTAATCAGTTTAACAGTTCTTCATTCTTGCCAAAATGGACCAAGTCAAAAAGAATATAATGACATAAAAAGTCAACTTGAAGAATGTTCCAAAGAAAATGAAGAGTTGAAAAATACGCCTGAAAACAGATTGCTTACAGCACAGAAATTGGAAACCGAAGGAAATTTGACAAATGCAGAATCAGAATACAAGGAACTAATAGAAAAGTTTCCGAAATCTGAACAGGCTAAAATCGCACAACAGTTTGTAGATAAAGTCGAAAAAGAACGGGAAGAACAAAAAAAGGAAGAAGAAAGAAAGAAGCGATTAGGATTTAAAGTCTTGGAACAGCAAACCTCGATAAAACAAGGCGACTGTAAACTGACCTTTTCAAATATTAAACTAACGAATCGTTGGAATTTTGACCGCTATGGAAATGAATGGCGATATATAGAAGCTGAAAGGGGTAATAAGTATTTGACTTTCACATTGAGCATAACCGCTGAAAGCAAATCACCAAACTTGCCTCCAATCTACGTTTACCAATTGATTGACGGACAACTTCAATACAAAACAACAGCATATTACAAATTTTATCGTTGGGAAGATTATGCCAGTTATTTAGGTAATAATGCGGACTACGGAAATGACTTTGCAAGGAGTGAGACCATTCGATTTTCACCAGGAGCCCAGCTAGTGATGGATGACTTTAATGAATATCCGACATTTCTGATGGTCAAAAAATCCAACTGTGTCATAAGAAATGAAGACAGATTTGGAAACCCTCCAATTTCGTATTCTAATTCGACTTGTGACTATGATTTAATTTTAACAGTCGACAAGGCAAATGAAAATTACTTTACAATTAAAATTTACAATCAAGAAAAAAATATAAAAACGCTACACAACAACGCATATAGCTTATGGCGGGTGAATGGTTGCCAGCGAGGTTTTCGCTCCGTAGCCAAGTTTGGATTCGGTGGACAGGAAAGTGCTTCGAAACCGCCACAAGCCAGGCATATCAACGAAAAGATGTGGAAGAAACACAAACGCATTACACAAGAGGAAATCAAAGAAATTGAGCTACAACTCGAAAACCTCCCCGGTGAAGTCAAGCAACCTTAGGGTTTTCTCACACGTCTTTCCATTATAAAAAACATTTAGGACTTCCGTGAACATAGCATCATGGGTAACAGATTCAAAAAGGGTCATGCAAGACTTAAGTTTCAAAACATCTATGTGTGCTTTTAAAACGGAAATTATCTCTTTATCACTATGTGCTAAAATTGCCTGAGTAACCAATTTCAACCTTTCTCCTAAAATGGGATGAGCATAATAGGCCATCGCTTCTTCTTTTGACTGTACTGCAAATTTTTGAGCATTATACGAACGACCTAATCCCTTAACCTGTGGAAAAACAAACCACATCCAGTGTGAAAGCTTATTTCCACTCTGAATCTCTTGTAAAGCCAAATTAAATTGACCAAACCGCTCCTGTTCTTCAATATATCGATGTAAATCTCCCATCATTTTATAACCCACAAATTCACCTCATATATTTCAGCGTAATTCAATTTGGCATTTCGAAAAACACCTCTCTAAATTCCTTGTAATTGCTATTCTATTCCGGCTGGTAAGAATACCAGTGACTGAATGTAAACTCAGGAAGACTATCTGAATATGTGGAATCCTTATCATCAATCCGAATGCCGGTAAAAATTCTTGTATTCACCTCATGGCGAACATTAAGTTTAGACCAATCTGAATTCGGTATATAATCCAAATGGACAGTGGACTCTATATCAAGCTCACCCCCTTCAGAGCGTGCTTATCAACATTTAAAAGATCCAAAGCCCACATACAGGAACTTGTATCCTCTGGGAGCCAACGAATATCAGTGTAGAACGTATGGTAAATATTATTGAATAAAATTTCACCAAAGGGCTCCATGCTGTACAGCACTATACCTTCACGGCCATTCCCTACTCCGCCTGCATAAGTTCTTACTTCCAAGTATTCCCCTGAATCATTTTCTCGAACAACGATGGACGTTGGAGACTTGCCATACTTAAAACTATACTTATATTCTCCTGTACATCCCCCGTAAGAGTAGCCTTCATCTACTCTATCCATTTTAATAATGTAGCCAATACCTGGACAAGTACCTCCGTTCCATGATTCCCCATTCGAAAGTTCCATTTTTATCAATACCAACGTATAATCATCTTGAACGATCATAGTGTCAATCTCTGATCGAAAGGGTAAACCAAAGCGTGTTGCTTCAAAAGGTTTTTGTTCGATTTCAGTGAGCTGTTCTACAATGCCCCACTTATTTTGAGCGAATTCTTCAAAAAGTAGTTCTATGCTATCCTTTTTACCGCTTGAAATATATTCTTGAAGGACACCATTGGCTAAGGGCTGTGATATGTTGAAGTAGGCACTTGAATCTAACTCGCCAAGACCCTCTGGCGTGATTTCCAAAGTAATTTCATCATGTTCAACCCATTGTTTTGTTCTGTCATTCAGGGGGTATTCTTGGCTAGCTTCTTGGGTTTCGTCATCTGAATTATTTAAAGATTGACAACTATAGACGAACAGAAACATTAAAAATAAAATTACGGGCCGCATTGTTTAGTAGGGTTATTGGTTCAGAGTAGATGATTATTCAAAGTGTTGAAGATTAACTTAAAACACTGAATTTTCTTATTCCACCTCAAAATCCATCTTCACCGTAATACTTGCGGTTTTCATTCTACTCGATGTGTTAAATGTACCGCCCCAAGAATAAGATTCACCGGAGTTTTTACCTAAGATCTGAAAAACGCCCAGTCTTGCATCTTTTAACCTGGCTATGTTAGATTTACTATTCTTAGCTATTTGCTCCGCTCGAATACGACCATTTTCACTCGCTTTCTCGATAAGATTCAGTTTTAATTCATCTAGTTTAGAGTAGTAATAATCCGGATTATCCGAAGTGATCTGAACCCCTTCCTTCAGTAGTTCGCTAATTTCACGACTAACCGAAGCCACTAAGTCCAAATCTTCAGAATCAACCACAACACGTTGTGACAACTCAAACTTACTGAAAACAGATCCTACGTATTTACCCTGATCATTGTAAACACTTTTATCACGCTCGTACGTACTAACCTGCTCAAACTGAATTTCTTCTTGCTTGACACCTTTACCTAGAAGGTAATTTTCAACTTTCGTTCGTTGCTCTTTAATTTTTGCGAATGCATCTATTAAATTGACACTAGAAGCTTCAAATCTACCCGTCCAAATGGCTTGATCACTTTCAAAGTCTATTTCCCCTAATCCGGTCACAGAAATATTTCCATTTCGATCTCCACGAGTTTTATATGCATTTGCCAGAAACATTGAAGAGATTATAATGGCTATTGCGAAAATTGCGGCTACTGTTTTTTTCATTTTTTAAGGTATTATTATTTGGTTTTAAAGTCTATTGAATCCTTTACAAGTTAAGTCATTGATGGAATTTATAATGGCATTCATGACATTAATTTTTATCGAATCAAAGACCTTGCTGTGTACAGTTTTACATTTCATCTTCTTCCTTAGAACGGTACAGTTTGGTATAAACCAGCAATAGTTCGACCGTACCATCGTCATTCCATGATCGTTCTAAATAAACCTCTTCTATACGAACCCGTTGTTCCTCGTTTTCATAGGATTCTGACCAGCTGTAACCCATAAGTGTATCCGAATATCCTACAAGGGAATCTGCAATAGATCGGTGTTGCTGATATAAGGGTGGGTATGCCAAGCCACTATCGAGATCAAATGAATTCCAATCTCTATATACTAATTCATCATTAGTACCATCCATAATCTTATCCCATTCGTAAGCAGTGAAAATGCGTTCAAAAGCCTCTTCACCTGTATAATCGCCAATGAAGAATCTTAATACACCATCTATAGAGTCTTGGTAAGCGTATAACGAATCTGAATCTGCCCAGATCCAGTTTAAATAAGGTGTTCTTGATATTTGAGCCTTAAACTCATTACGGTGATAGGTGCCGTATTCTTGCTCTTGTGCTTGCACCACAAACCCGGTAAGTGCAAGTATTACTAAGGCTATTTTTTTCATTCTAATACTAGTGATTTATGTTCTTGATTAAATTCAAATGTTCCGAAAGAGCCGAGAATATCCATACCAAGCAGGTTATCATCACCTCCAACTTCTCCTATTGGAAGGTTTTTGAAAGTAGTGCCCCCAATAGTGATGTGCTCAATCTCGTATTCACTGAACTCCATGAGTCCACATGCCGAGTCGTACCAATCAGATCCTGTTTTAGTTACTCTAATCCCGTTTTCAACTAAGTAGTCTATGGTGTTTTTTGTTAGAGAAGTCTGTGAACATCCTGTATCAATTAGAAAATAGATTTGGATCGAACCAGAATGTCCCGTGGTACTCCAGCACTTAGATTCATCCCAACTCTTGTGCATTTCAATCAGGAGTCGATCTGGAGGACCATTTTCAAAGAACTCTTCTTGACGTAAGGCCCACCCAGCCCATTGACTGGGGTCATCCATTACATAATGTCTTTTCCTAGGTAGCGCATGTTCCATATTCTCAAAGACCGCCAAATCTTGACTTTTATTGAAACGAACCGTCATTCGTCGCTCACCTGGAAATTCAAATGTTCCAAAACCATCAACTAGACCAACTTTAAATTCTCCATTAAAGAATGTACCAGGTTCATATTGTTCGTTATCTAGATCAAAGTAAATGGACCCTAGCCCATGTGGCTTTCCATTCACCCAATCCCCAAAGTACAAATCACCATCTTCATTAGTAGCTGCTCCCGTACCCTGCTTACAATCACCACTAATACAATTTTCTGCAATGAACAGCGGCTTTTTTCCTTTCATTTTTCGCTGGGCTATTGCCGGCAGCGACATACTTAATACGACCACTAAGGCCAGTTTCAATGATCTACTCATTTCATTTAATTTTTTGGTTAGAATCAATGAATCTCAGTGATACTCAACACTCAATAACAAGGCATTAACCTTGTCATAGACAGCATCACTCACTCGTAACAAGAGCCTGAACCCTTGCAAAATATCAGCAAACAGAAATGTGAAATCCTATTTGTTTTTAGTACTTCAAGTACCCGCATCTTTAGCCACCGTGCCCTCGGAAAGGATCGGTTGGCACCCCTTGGGGTTCTTTATGCAGCGTATTAACGCCTAATTCTGAGGTATACATAGGCTTTGCGCCATCGCGCTCGCTTATGCTCACATTCAATCCAACTACACAAAAGCTTAACTACTCTTTTCATGCTATTTCATTTTACTGGTTCATAAAATCTTGGGCTCGAGTAGTATTTATTCAATAGTATTGTGTGTTAATTATGGATTTACCAAAATTTTAACAATAACTATGCCGAAAAAACATAATTAACTTGAAAAAATTGAATTATCACCAGTAAATAACTACGTTATTTGCGAGACGGCTTGATTTCAATCCAGCTCCTAGTCGTATTCCTTGAATTTGAAGTTTTGATTTTCCAGCCTTCTCGTTTAAATCGCTCCAATAAACGCCTACGTTCTTCTGAAGGTTCTACTCCTCTTTTTTCATTCTTCTCCATGGCATAATGATGTATGTACCTGGTGGATATTTAATTTCCTTAGCCCCAATTTTTTCGAGTAGCGCGAATATCTCAGCATCACTCACATGCTTGTCCTCTTCTTTTTTCATAAAGCTCATTTTTTTATTCAATAAAGGACCAATTTCCTTCACTAGTCAACATAATCTCCTTCGTAAATGCTATGTACAATCCCGCCGCTTGAAAGGGACTCGCCCCAAACTTCTTGATGAACGCATTGTGCACTGCTGCAATGTGTAGGCCCTGAGTAAGCGCTCCAAAGAAGCCTGTCTCATAGCCTTTATTGTAGGTATCCACCAGTTCCTTTGCACTCAATTTTTCATATTCCGAAGTCAACTTCATCACGGTGTGATAAGATTCCTCCGTAAACCGCCCAAATATGTACGCTCTAATGGGCATGGCTCAATCTTCTAAAGATTTCTAACTCCGTTCTTTGAGGCTGATTCAATGCCTCTTTTTTCAAAATACTCATCGCACAAAACATTAAAATGAAACAATCTTTTCAGGCGCCGCAGCCCCTGATTTTGTGCATTAAGAAAATTCGAGTGATCCCATTTTTTGTTTTTGGAGAAGTCCCGCATCTATTTCACCACCGTGCCTTGGGAAAACAAGATCGGTTGGTACCCTCTAGGGTTCTTAATGCTATTACATTAACGATGTGAAATTTCTATTCGTATCAATTGTTTATAAACCTTTAAAAACTGACTCTGAGAGCAGGTTTAATAACTCAATCCAGCGTTGTTAATTTCTTTAACTTGCTAACATCAAACCAAACCTCATAAAACTGCCTATTTCGTTACAAGAAATGTAATAATTCAGTGCAGTCTCACTCTTAAACTGGGCAATTTAGGAGTGAATAGATTATCAGGTTTTTTGATAGATGAAAAAACGTGGGAATACTGGAGAAAATATGGAGCAATAAAGCGAGACAAGGACTCTTGTCCAGTATTATGCTTTTCTTTTTATTCTCTCCGCACAACCTAAGGGCTCAGTCGCTATCCATTCTGGATAATTCAGGAACTATTGTATCCCAGGATACTTTGCTTATCTGCGGGGAGAACGCCTTTAATTTAGAATCGAGTATTCAAAGTTCAGGCACGGTAACATTAACTTGGACCATCACTAAAACCGCCGCTAGTACTGGCTCAGGGAATATTTCACTGTCCAACCCAGCAGCCAACCCCGTTACATTAACTCCAACCGTATCTGGAGTAGACGCCTATAAACTCGTTTTAAACGACGGGACTTCTTCAGACTCGCTCTACATTGTTACTGCACCTATTCCAGATTTCTCCAGTCTCGGAATTCCAAGCTCACTTTGTGAAAACGGTGGATTCCAAACCGTAACCACTACCTTAGGCAGTGAACAGTCGTTAAGTTTCAGTTCAGGTCTCAAAGGCACCAGCGGATCAACGGTTACCATGAATCCACAAGGTATTGCAGACGGCACATCCATTACCCTAACACTCACGGAGACTTATGATATCCCAGGCACAACCGCTAAAACCTTTCAATGTACGAATACGGATAGCCTGACCATTTACCATGCATTAACTCCATCTTTAACGCTTCCTAATTCAACCTTTCAAAAGTGTGACCCAAAGTATGCCTTACCCGCTGGCGGAACTTATGCTATAACCGGATACCCGAATGCAATTATACCCGGAGATACTCTAGATCCGGCCGAATTACCTGTAGGTGTTCACAACCTTATTTACACAGTAGTTGATACCAATGGCTGTTCTAATAGCACTACCGTTCCTATCACTATCACAGGATATGTGTTTTCCGGATCTGGGATTAACTTATTCGTTCGAGAAGTCACACCAACAGGATCATTACCCATAGTCCCGAGTATTTACAACGGCATTACAACATTTTCTATATGTGGCTCTACCATTGCTACATTCGAAGTTGATCCCTTAAGTGGGCTATCAAATTTCACCAATTTCAATATAAACTGGGGGATGGATCGCCTCTAGATACTGGTTCAACCTCAAGTACCATAGCCCACCAGTACAACAATGCAGGGCTACATCAAATAAGTTTAAGTCTGATAGATACCAATGGATGTCAGCTGGATACATCTTTTAATGTCTTTTTTGGTTCGACTCAATCCATTCAGCTCAGTAACATACCTAACTATGGCTATCAAAAATGTCTCTATGACGATAGTGTAGCCGTTGATTTTCTTCTAGATAATTGGCAAAACGATCCGGATAGTGTTACATACAAGTTCATCACCAATGATGGATCTGATACCGTCATTGCTCTATCCCCTTTGGTAAAAAATGGCGTATCGCGCTATCCATTTCTCATTTTCAACAGCGACAGTACTATTTACTATCGAACATATTACAAACAAAGCTCATGTGGGGCCACACACCCCTCCTATGGATCCAATCAATTCTTCGTAAACGCATTTAAAATAGGGCCGTGCCCAGGATCACAAGCACCTGCTGTAGCTGGCCCCGCTGTGATATCTGTACCTCCAGATGCAATCATTGAAGCGCCTTTGACAGTCTGTATCAACGAGACAGTACTGATCGAAGACGTTTCCATAAGTGGCCAATTAGTCAAAGCATCGGGTCAAAACTATAATTGTGATACTACAATTGACGGATATTGGGAAATTTTCAACGCAACTTGGAACTCAATCAATCCACCTGGTTCAGGGATACAATCGCTCACTGGAACGCTAGGAAGCAGCAATGGCGTCCCTTCTATTCCCGCTTTTTGGACGGTAGGTTCTAAAAATATCTCGCTATCCTTCAATGCAACGGGCACGTATCACATTGTCAAGCATATTGGGACCTCTTCTTCAAGCGGGCCTCAATGTGCCATGGATAGTGATACACTGACCATCTGTGTCGATAGTATTCCTCTAGTACAACCCGCCCTCACCGTTATAGATACGATCTGTCTTGGGGATGATATTGACTTCACGTTTATACCAGATTCGGTGAATTGTGATTCACTGAACACCTATGCATTTTATGTGATTGATTTAGATTCTTCGAATATTGTATACCAGGATTCCAGTGAAACGAATTTATCCCACAGCTACACGCCAACTTCTACCGGCCCATACCAAACCATAGCGAGAGTGAGCAATCATTGTGGTTCAAGCACGCTCATTGATACCATCTATGTATTCGACTCACCCGATGTCACCTTAGATTCAATAGCCGTTTGTGGAGATTCTGTGGTCATCAGTTTTGGTGTCCCTCCCTATGCGGTTACTTGGACGGATTCCTTTGCAGCTCCAGATTCCGTTTATTATTGGATCACACCAGCCAGCCCAAACAGCTGGTCACTACTAGGTACAAACCAATACGGTCAGGATAGCATTGTCGTATGGGACGCTAAAAATTACACCATTCATGCGACAGCCTACAATATTTGTGGACAAGTCAACCTAAACACCAACTTTAGGCTTGATTCTATACCCAATCCAAATTTCGTGTTGCAAGACACCTCCGGATGTGATTCTTTACAGCCAGGGGTATCCAATGTTTATACCGCGCCAGGATATACTCATATATGGAATGTCTTTTCCGACACTTTAATTGATACATATAATTCGGCCACACCAACATTTACTACTTACTACAGTAGCTCTGGAACAATTTTCACTATTCAACATATTGTAATTAGTGATCAAGGCTGTTCAGACACGGCAGAAACCAATTTCTTTATCAACCCCACACCACTAGCCGCATTCAACATCGACTCCGCGGCTTGTGCACCATGGAACCCCACCATCACCGACAGCTCTCAAGGCAACATCGTAGACTACAACTGGTACATAGACCCCAACGGAACATTCACCTCATTGGCCACACTAACAGGCAACAACTCCAGCAGCCCAACACTCGGATTCAGTGACCTACAATGGCCCAACAACAACCAACAATACCAACTCTCACTCACGGTAACCTCCGACTCCGGATGTACACACGCCGATACCGTGGACCTCACACTATACGCTAGACCCAAAGCAGGATTCATACTGCCCAACGACTCCTGTGGACCATTCACACTTACACCCAACGATACCTCAAAAACAAACAACAACATCAACAACTGGCTATGGACACTCACAGGACCTAACGGAACCACAACAAGCACACTGAGCAACCCAACATTCAACCTGCCTAAATCATTCAACGGCACCCAAAACTATACACTATCACTACAGGTCACCGACGCAAACGGATGTCAAGATTCTATCACTAACAACTTCCAAGTATTCCCAACTCCTACCGCTGACTTTACACTGCTGCAGGATACCGTATGTACAGGAACAAACATCAACACCATACTATCCAATAACTCCACCGATACCACCAACAACCTAACCTACAACTGGAACATAGACACCACAGGAACTAACCTATACAACACCAGTGATACCATACCTAGCTACACACTACTAAACAACGGCAATGGTATTAACGCCTACACCATAACACTCACCGTAACCAATAACTACGGTTGTGATTCCACCCTATACGATACGCTCTACATCGCACCTAACGCCATCGCACAACTCGATCTACCACCGTCACTCGACACTTGTGCACCCTTTACCATTGATACCAGCATAATCACCGCCAACCACTTCCCAGGGAATGACTCTTACACCTGGTTCGTTATAGACTCTTCTGCAACACCTATCGTTACCTCCTTCAACGGTATAAATAGCCTGAACTATACCATTACTGACGATAGCACAACAGTCACCATAAAGCTCCTAGTCTCCTCTAAATACGACTGTCTAAGTGACTCCATTACCGTTGACTTTACCACTAGAGGGAACCCCAATCCGCAATGGAGCTTGGTAGATTATGCTGGATGTGCACCCTTTACACCACAGATCAACAGCATAGCAGATTCCTCTTTCACACATACATGGATCATCTACAACAGTGCAGGAACAGCATTAAATACCCTCAATGGCATCAATCCAACATGGCCAGCTCTTACGAACAACTCCTACACCCTAGATGAGCTCTACAGCATTAAACACATCATAGAAGACGATAACGGATGTATAAATTCCGACAGTATCGATATTACGGTTTGGCCCACACCACTAGCCGCATTCAACATCGACTCCGCGGCTTGTGCACCATGGAACCCCACCATCACCGACAGCTCTCAAGGCAACATCGTAGACTACAACTGGTTCATAGACCCCAACGGAACATTCACCTCATTGGCCACACTAACAGGCAACAACTCCAGCAGCCCAACACTCGGATTCAGTGACCTACAATGGCCCAACAACAACCAACAATACCAACTCTCACTCACGGTAACCTCCGACTCCGGATGTACACACGCCGATACCGTGGACCTCACACTATACGCTAGACCCAAAGCAGGATTCATACTGCCCAACGACTCCTGTGGACCATTCACACTTACACCCAACGATACCTCAAAAACAAACAACAACATCAACAACTGGCTATGGACACTCACAGGACCTAACGGAACCACAACAAGCACACTGAGCAACCCAACATTCAACCTGCCTAAATCATTCAACGGCACCCAAAACTATACACTATCACTACAGGTCACCGACGCAAACGGATGTCAAGATTCTATCACTAACAACTTCCAAGTATTCCCAACTCCTACCGCTGACTTTACACTGCTGCAGGATACCGTATGTACAGGAACAAACATCAACACCATACTATCCAATAACTCCACCGATACCACCAACAACCTAACCTACAACTGGAACATAGACACCACAGGAACTAACCTATACAACACCAGTGATACCATACCTAGCTACACACTACTAAACAACGGCAATGGTATTAACGCCTACACCATAACACTCACCGTAACCAATAACTACGGTTGTGATTCTATCCTATACGATACGATCTACATCGCACCTAACGCCATCGCACAAATTAATCTACCACCGTCACTCGACACTTGTGCACCATTTACCATTGATACCAGCATAATCACCGCCAACCACTTCCCAGGGAATGACTCTTACACCTGGTACGTTATAGACTCTTCTGCAACACCTATCGTTACCTCCTTCAACGGTATAAATAGCCTGAACTATACCATTACTGACGATAGCACAACAGTCACCATAAAGCTCCTAGTCTCCTCTAAATACGACTGTCTAAGTGACTCCATTACCGTTGACTTTACCACTAGAGGGAACCCCAATCCGCAATGGAGCTTGGTAGATTATGCTGGATGTGCACCCTTTACACCACAGATCAACAGCATAGCAGATTCCTCTTTCACACATACATGGATCATCTACAACAGTGCAGGAACAGCATTAAATACCCTCAATGGCATCAATCCAACATGGCCAGCTCTTACGAACAACTCCTACACCCTAGATGAGCTCTACAGCATTAAACACATCATAGAAGACGATAACGGATGTATAAATTCCGACAGTATCGATATTACGGTTTGGCCCACACCACTAGCCGCATTCAACATCGACTCCGCGGCTTGTGCACCATGGAACCCCACCATCACCGACAGCTCTCAAGGCAACATCGTAGACTACAACTGGTTCATAGACCCCAACGGAACATTCACCTCATTGGCCACACTAACAGGCAACAACTCCAGCAGCCCAACACTCGGATTCAGTGACCTACAATGGCCCAACAACAACCAACAATACCAACTCTCACTCACGGTAACCTCCGACTCCGGATGTACACACGCCGATACCGTGGACCTCACACTATACGCTAGACCCAAAGCAGGATTCATACTGCCCAACGACTCCTGTGGACCATTCACACTTACACCCAACGATACCTCAAAAACAAACAACAACATCAACAACTGGCTATGGACACTCACAGGACCTAACGGAACCACAACAAGCACACTGAGCAACCCAACATTCAACCTGCCTAAATCATTCAACGGCACCCAAAACTATACACTATCACTACAGGTCACCGACGCAAACGGATGTCAAGATTCTATCACTAACAACTTCCAAGTATTCCCAACTCCTACCGCTGACTTTACACTGCTGCAGGATACCGTATGTACAGGAACAAACATCAACACCATACTATCCAATAACTCCACCGATACCACCAACAACCTAACCTACAACTGGAACATAGACACCACAGGAACTAACCTATACAACACCAGTGATACCATACCTAGCTACACACTACTAAACAACGGCAATGGTATTAACGCCTACACCATAACACTCACCGTAACCAATAACTACGGTTGTGATTCCACCCTATACGATACGCTCTACATCGCACCTAACGCCATCGCACAACTTAATCTACCACCGTCACTCGACACTTGTGCACCCTTTACCATTGATACCAGCATAATCACCGCCAACCACTTCCCAGGGAATGACTCTTACACCTGGTACGTTATAGACTCTTCTGCAACACCTATCGTTACCTCCTTCAACGGTATAAATAGCCTGAACTATACCATTACTGACGATAGCACAACAGTCACCATAAAGCTCCTAGTCTCCTCTAAATACGACTGTCTAAGTGACTCCATTACCGTTGACTTTACCACTAGAGGGAACCCCAATCCGCAATGGAGCTTGGTAGATTATGCTGGATGTGCACCCTTTACACCACAGATCAACAGCATAGCAGATTCCTCTTTCACACATACATGGATCATCTACAACAGTGCAGGAACAGCATTAAATACCCTCAATGGCATCAATCCAACATGGCCAGCTCTTACGAACAACTCCTACACCCTAGATGAGCTCTACAGCATTAAACACATCATAGAAGACGATAACGGATGTATAAATTCCGACAGTATCGATATTACGGTTTGGCCCACACCACTAGCCGCATTCAACATCGACTCCGCGGCTTGTGCACCATGGAACCCCACCATCACCGACAGCTCTCAAGGCAACATCGTAGACTACAACTGGTTCATAGACCCCAACGGAACATTCACCTCATTGGCCACACTAACAGGCAACAACTCCAGCAGCCCAACACTCGGATTCAGTGACCTACAATGGCCCAACAACAACCAACAATACCAACTCTCACTCACGGTAACCTCCGACTCCGGATGTACACACGCCGATACCGTGGACCTCACACTATACGCTAGACCCAAAGCAGGATTCATACTGCCCAACGACTCCTGTGGACCATTCACACTTACACCCAACGATACCTCAAAAACAAACAACAACATCAACAACTGGCTATGGACACTCACAGGACCTAACGGAACCACAACAAGCACACTGAGCAACCCAACATTCAACCTGCCTAAATCATTCAACGGCACCCAAAACTATACACTATCACTACAGGTCACCGACGCAAACGGATGTCAAGATTCTATCACTAACAACTTCCAAGTATTCCCAACTCCTACCGCTGACTTTACACTGCTGCAGGATACCGTATGTACAGGAACAAACATCAACACCATACTATCCAATAACTCCACCGATACCACCAACAACCTAACCTACAACTGGAACATAGACACCACAGGAACTAACCTATACAACACCAGTGATACCATACCTAGCTACACACTACTAAACAACGGCAATGGTATTAACGCCTACACCATAACACTCACCGTAACCAATAACTACGGTTGTGATTCCACCCTATACGATACGCTCTACATCGCACCTAACGCCATCGCACAACTTAATCTACCACCGTCACTCGACACTTGTGCACCCTTTACCATTGATACCAGCATAATCACCGCCAACCACTTCCCAGGGAATGACTCTTACACCTGGTACGTTATAGACTCTTCTGCAACACCTATCGTTACCTCCTTCAACGGTATAAATAGCCTGAACTATACCATTACAAATTCTAATACATCCGTTCTGTTAGTCTTAGAAGTTACTTCGTCACATGGATGTTTAAATGATTCGGATTCATTAGTACTATCTACTCATCCTAACCCTGATCCATATTTTACCCTTGAATCTGATACGGGATGTACGGCTTTCATACCTGATATAATTAGCGTGACTGATACGGGAACAAATGTGACACATAATTGGACGATTATTGATGCTAACGGCGATACCGTGGCAACCCTTCAGGGTATTAATCCTACCCTTCCAGCTCTTACAAATCTTGATTCTTCCGGCTTAGAATCTTATACCGTTGTGCATATAGTATCAAATAACAGCACATCATGTGATAGTTCCTATACACAAAACGTATATGTATTACCACTAGCAATTCCCGAGATTAATAACATCGGTCCAATTTGTGCATTAGATACCATTCCATTAAGTGGCACATCAAGCAACGATTCATTAGTTGAACAATGGATGTGGGTAATAGGGACAGATACTCTTTACGGACAAAATACGAGCTACTTCAATTCAACTCCAGGGATTTATAACATCAGTCTCACAACTACTTCACTAGATAGTTGTATCGCTATTACAGATGATACGGTGACTGTACACAGTTATCCAGTGGCAGGAATATCTATAACAGATTGTGGGGTGGACACCGTTTGTATAAATCAACCTTTCAATTTCTTTGACAATAGTTCTACTTCGTCTTACGGTGGTATGATCAATGACTATGAATGGGATTTCGATAATGATGGCTCTATCGATTACACGACACAAAATGGAAGTCATACTTATACCTCAACGGGGCTGAAAGTCGTGAAACTAAAGGTCGCTACACAATATTATTGTGAAGACGACACGCTCATTAGTATTTACGTAAATGCACCACCACTGAATAATTTTGACATAACCGACAGTGCTCTTTGCGGACCTACCACCTTTAATATAAGCGAGAGCGACACGGGAATTGTTGATAGCTCGTATTATGAATTATTCACTTACAGTACTGGAACTAAAACTGTATTGCAAAGCTGGAATTCACTCCCTAATCCCTTACCAACACTTCAGCCAAACTTCCTTGGAAATATGGTCTACTATGTAAGTCGTGAAATCTTCAATTGCTGTGGTAGTGATTATGTTGAGGATAGTATTATTATACAAACCCCGCCTGTTGCAGATTTTGCAATTATGAAGACTGGGACCGATTGCTCACCGATGCCAATTGAACTTATCATCGACACCTTATTGGTAGCTGCTGATTCTGTATATATTGACTTTGGTGATGGCTCAGATACAAGTGTGGTAAAAACTCTACAACCACAGCCTACCGGTCCTTCATTATTGAAGTTTGGCAACATCCCACACACCTTTATAAATAATACATCAACGACTGCAACCTTTAACATAACTCTAGAGGCTTGGAATGATTGTGGCGATTCTTCAATAACCAAATCCATAATTGTTTATCCAAATACAATAGATGCAAGCTTTACATGGGAAAATCCTGATAGTAATGATTGTGCGCCAATGGTTGTAAACTTTAGTAACCTAACCATGGGTGCCACTACTATAGAGTGGTGTTTTGATTGGGATTTAACTATTGATAGTTGTGCCTCAGGTTCCACTAGTTTTCAATCAAATCCATCATACACTTTTACCCAAAGTGGTGCATACACCGTGGCATTATTCGTAGATAACGGTTGTAGTTTTGACACAGCCTATCAAACAATTGTCGTAGATCCAGCGCCAACTGCAATAATTGATCCTCTACCATCTTTACCTGTTTGTAGAAATTCATCAATAACATTCACTCATAGCTCGATAGCTCCAAATCAAGGAACGTTAACTACGGTTTGGGATTTTGGGGATGGCACCACCTCTTCTTTATCAACTCCTACACATCAATATGCTGCTGCCGGCACTTATGTAGTTTCGCTGACGGTGCAAAATTCAGCTCTTTGTGATGATATAGCATATGATACTATAATTATTCACCCTACACCTCTTGTCTCTTTTAGCCATTTAAATTCTACGGTTTGTGTTAATGACACAGTCTATTTTATCGATTCGTCTTCCATTCCACCTCCTGATTCCATAGTAGGTATAGCGTGGGATTTTGGGGATGGCAACACCTCAAACCAACGGTCACCTAAACATGTTTATCTAACGGCAGGAACGTACATAGTTAGACTAGTACTTGAATCAAATCTAGGATGTATAGATTCGTCAGAACTTATAGTTTTTGTTCGCGATATTCCTCAAGTCGCTTTCTCACCGGTGATGATTGCGGGTGATAGCTGTTCTGTTCCACAATCTTATGTGTTTAACAATTCAACAACGAACGCCATTCAATACAATTGGGATTTTGACTACGCCAATAACCCTGGAGTGAATACTTCAACGCTTAACAGTCCCACCTTCACCTTTACAAGCCCTGGTTTATATACCGTAGCATTATTTGCAGAAAATGCGTTTGGCTGTGAGGACTCACTTTTCAAAACAATTTTGGTCCGAGATGGTGTAAGTGCACAGTCGGTAATAAATCCATTAGATGGATGTGAGCCTTTAGCAGTGAATTTTGTTGATACCTCTATTTATACGCCTCAATTAGATACAATAGCTAGTGTCCAATGGTTCTTTGGAGACGGCACCAGCTTAACTCAAACCACGCCTCCATTCAACACCATTCACACCTATCAGAATTATGGTACTTATCCAGTATATAGCATAGTGACCATGACAAGCGGCTGTTCGGACACTTCAAATACTACGAATATTAACGTCTTCCCTACGCCGCTAGCGGACTTTAGTATCAATAAGATTAATATCAATACACGCCTGTTCCAAAATAATACGCAATCTGTAGATCCTAGTATAACGTATTCCTGGACATTCTCCGATGGTCAATCTAGTGCCGCTGAGAACCCTACGATGACTTTTGAGCCTTCCACAACGGGACTGGATAGTATTAGGGCTTGTTTGACGGTAATAAATAGCTATGGCTGTAGCGATAGTATTTGTAAAGATTTTTGGATTTGGCCTACGAATCTAATTGTCCCTAATTCTTTTGCCCCAGGATTAGATTACGTGGGTGAGGATGCTCTATTTTTACCTAAAGGTCACAGCTTGGAGAAATACGAAATTTGGATCTATGATAAATGGGGCGCCTTAGTATGGCATTCCACCAAAATTGATCCACAATATAAATCACCCGGTGAAGGCTGGAATGGAAAGTACATGGGAGATGGCGAAGATCTACCGATGGGAGTGTATAGCTGGAAGATAGAAGCAGTATTTGATGACGGGACTAGATGGACCGGTCAAGAAAATGTGCATGGATTCCAGAAAGATTATGGTACCTTAACTTTGATACGATGATAAAAAGGATTCTGAATTTTCTTTGTTTCCTGTGTATCAGCTCGACTCTTTGGGGCCAAGATGCCACTTTTACATTAATAGATAATAACCCAGTATCCATTAATCCCGCTTTTTGCCTAGCTCCGGGTAATCAATTTCAAGCAATGACGTTATCACGCCAGCAGTGGTGGAATCTTCCAGGACCAAATAGTTATGCCGCCGCGTATCATATGAATAATGGAACTTTCCTAGGTCCAATAACTTCAGATCGCTACGAGGCAACAGGTTTTGCCATACAGTCATTCACAAACTCTAGCGGAGAAGGGGATTTTACATATTCTGGAGTTACGGGTACTATTGGATTTAAAAAAGTTGTTCCTCTGCCAAATCGAAGCGTATTTGCTTTTCAAGGCGGCTGGGGATTGAGCTTTCGGAAGTTTTCTATAGACTGGAGTAAGTTGACTTTTTCATCTCAGTTAGATCCCTTCTACGGATATATCAGCAGCATTCCTATCATTAACCCAAGGGTAAATAGTTCGCCAGATTTTTTCACCATAACCAATAATCTTGGATTCAATTTAGAATACCTGCCCAGCAAAAGAAATTGGAAAATAAGCGCAGGTGCTAGCTGCTTCAATTTATCTAATCTTGCGGGGTACACTTTCTTTGGAGAAGATGATTCCAATATTCCAAGAAGATGGACCACTAATATGACATTCATAAAATTTTACGAAGGATCCAGCGGATTGGTAGAAGACTTCATGAGCAGCTACTTTATTCTTCGTCATAATTATGAATATCAAGCTTCTCTTCAAAACAGCGAAACGCGCATAGGAGCGAATATCGCTGGCGCATTAACGGTTTATGCCGGATATAGGAGTAGAAGAATCTTACCAGAATTGAATGTAGACGGCACTCTTAATCAAGATGCTTTATTGTATTCTATTCAAGTAAACACCCCAAACTTCATTCTTTCTTTTGGCTATGATTATACCGTATCTGGTTTGAATATAGCTAGAACAAGGGGCACTACAGAATTCGGTATCATAGTACCTTTAGGCACTCGAGGAAATATTAAAGGGCGGAGACCTTCAGAGCCGTGCTATGTGGATTATTTAATGTCCCGTTCAGAATGGAAGGCTGTGGAAAAATTCAATAATAAGTCTACCTCATGGGGAAGGCAGTATTCTCCAGTCACCTTTATTCGATAAGGTTCTGAATTCTATTCGAAATACCTATACTAAGAATAACAAAAAATCAAAAAAAGGTAGAAGCCATGCATTAAACTAGACTGATTGGTCGTGAGAACATCAAGCCTATCACTTACATTCTCTAACTGCTTTGTTTGCTCTGTAATTATTCCATTGAAACCGATAAATGCCATAAAAATGGTGACCACAAAAACATCGGCCATCGACCATTTCCCAGATTTAAACAGCATGAATTTAAAAAAGCGAGACGATGCTCTTGCCGGGTTTCTCGAAAAACCCATACGCAAATCAACTTCAATGTTGGAAAAACAACGCTAAATAACAAGACCAGAATACCAATGATCAGCACTTCTATCTTGTGCTGGAATATCATTAGACTAACCACCTCTAAAATACTTTTACTCTTGAAGAATAAAACTTGATCGAGAAAAGCAACATCGTGTCCGAGCAATCTGAAACTTAACTCAGATATTCGAGCATCTATTTCAATCATAGGCAACGACAATCCTAACACTAGATAAGTAAAACAAACAGCCAAAAGCAATGGAATTTCCGCCATGCTCAAACTTTTATCCAAAAGCAAAACTCCCCCTGAAACAAATGCCAAGAAGATTAATAACCCTTTTCCAACGGCAGTGCCTTTCGAGGATTGCTCAATTTTACTATTCACAAATGATTTTGCATCCTCGAGGTTAGTTTGATTATACTTCGTTAATATTTTATCGACTTCGGAATAATCCGTTTGTGAAAATGTACCATCGGCGTAGTCGTTTAATTTCTGAACCAAAAAACCCTTAATCTTAGCCCGATTATCAGCATCGTTTAAGAAATCTAATATCTGATCCGTGAAATTGGGAATTTCGAGTCTGATATTCCCGAAAATATCAGTCACGTATACTACGCCGCCTTTTAAGAATCCCAAAATGCTTTGAGAATTCTCTTGGTAGTAACTTTTTTCTAAATCATCAACTGCGGTATACAGTAACGATGATATTTTGTGTTCCAACTCAGGTCTATTCGACTCATCTAATCTGAAATCTTCTATTTCGACAGTAATGATTTCCGAAATAGCTTCTTTCCATTCGTCTACGTTAAACAATCCATATTTAACCTTGGATAATTCGATTAAATCTTCTTTATAATTACCCTCTCGAATTAAGCCTCTAAACGTGAATGCAGCAGTGAGAACTAGGACTACAATCAAGATACTCAGAAAAGGTCTGGTAAAATTTTTCATTCAAAATCGATTACTATTTCAACAACCCCTTAATCCCACCCATTGAACAAAGCACCAAAGGGGCTGATAAGGAAAAAAAGTAAGTATTCTTTAACAACAAGGTAAAAGAATCGCTAATCAGCTTGGGGCTTTTCGGTAAATTACACCCACAAAAAACCTTGCCATGCGCTACCTCTTCCTTCTACTCATCACCCTTTCGGCCCACGCCCAAACTCGAGTACTTTTTATAGGAAACAGCTACACCGGCGCGACTAGCCTTCATACCTTGGTGGAAGATGTTGCCTCATCAGCGGGTTATTCAATCAGCAACAGTGCTCTAACCCCTGGTGGCGCGACACTCTATCAACATACCCAAAACAATTCAACCTATTCTGCAATGAGTTCCCAAAGCTGGGATTTCATCGTTCTTCAAGCTCAAAGCCAAGAACCCGCTTTTCCCTGGGGTCAGGTGAACTATCAAACTCTTCCTTACGCCGACGAGCTTGTGGATAGTGCTCGTAGCCTGGCCCCGTGTGCACAACCAACTTTCTTTCGAACTTGGGGCCGCAAAAACGGCGATCAATGGAATTGTGCGGCATTCCCTCCCCTTTGTAGCTACGAAGGAATGGACTCCCTTTTACACTTGCGCTACCGCATGATGGCAGATTCGAATGATGCCTACCTCAGTCCTGTGGGCTCAGTTTGGCGTTACATCCGTGATACCGACACAACGATAGAATTATACACCGCCGATGAAAGTCATCCATCACTTGCCGGCTCTTACGCAGCAGCCTGTACCTTCTTCACGATTTTCACACGCCAAGATCCCAATACCATCACCTATGATGCAAACCTAAACCCAACAACGGCCTCTGCCATACGCCAAGCCGCGAAAACGGTTGTCTATGACTCTCTATTCGTGTGGAATGTGGGTAAGTTTGACCCAACTGCGGACCTTTCCTATACCATCTCAGGAGATACCCTGACTTATAGTAGCACAAGTACCTTCGCAGATTCCGTGTACATCGATTTCGGGGACGGAAATGGAACCTCCACAGCATCTGGCCAGCACCTTTATGGCCAAGATGATATCTTTACGGTAACGATTTATGCGTACAAATGTATGGCTCAGTAGGGTTAGATCATTATGCGCGCTTTATTCTTTAGCCTTATGATGGTCTCAAATAACCCAGTGCTCTTCGATTTTTCGGAGGAAAGCTCCCTATCCAACTGGTTCATTATCAACGACGGCGTCATGGGTGGGGTTTCTAGAGGCCAATTATCCGTCACGCCCGAAGGCCACGGCAAATTCACCGGCACCGTTTCCCTTGCCAACAATGGCGGATTCACCTCCATCCGTTGCAACCTGCCCCCAACGGCCATTACCCCAAACACCAAAATCTCCATGCGCATCAAAGGCGACGGTAAAAACTACCAGTTCCGCGTGCGCCACCAACCCATGGCCTACCAAAGCTATATCCACGATTTCTCTACCACCGGCGAATGGCAAACCATAGAATTCCCCATAGCACAGATGTATCCTGAACGCCACGGAAGAAGGCTAAACATGCCCAATTTCGATCACGAAAAGATTTGTGAATTCACATTCCTCATCGCCAACAAGCGCAACGAGGAATTCGAACTATTGATTGATTCGGTCGAGTTGATCCACTAGATCCCACCCCCGATATTCATACCTATCCCTAATCGAATGACCAAAGCAGGTTCTTCGAAGGTTGCTGGCTTGCAATAGCCCACACCTCCAGTGATATCGAGGATCACTACCTGTCCAATCTGCGCCGAAGTGTACGCATTCAGATTTGGCATCAGCAAATTCACGCCTCCCACATATCCTTCAAGCTCAAACTCAAAACCGACGGTGCGCTGAAACAAGATGTAATCCAAATCCATCGCGTCCCAACGAATGGAGGTGCCCAAGGCCGCAGAATACACTTCATCCACCATTTCTTGAGCCGCACCAATAGAGCCATTGACAAAATAATTGGTCGCACCTAACCTCTTTCCCACCGATAATTGCGGAGAGAAGTAGGAGCAATCCATCGCCTTGATAATCCGGTTGATTCATTTCACTGACCAGCAGCAAATGTCCATGAAGGCCAAACCGCCAATCTTCCAAATCTGCCACATACCCTGGGGTAATGGCCAAATCTTTCACCTCAGCATCCACACCGGTGGCTTCACCGCCTTTACGAACAATTTCCTGCCCTTGAGCGCTCCAAGCCCCCATAATAGGGCTAATACAATCCCTTTTTCATTCTTCAGGTTTCACATCGCAATCCTCCGGCCAGGTAGGATCGCCGAAGATTTCAGTCATAAAACTTGGGGCATTTCTACCCTCTAATATTCCCGCTCCTCCGCGGAACATTCCGCTAGAGTTGAAGGTCCAAGTGGCATTACCCTTGGCATCGAGTGCAATCAAACCGCCATTTCCAGCATCTGAGTTGAGCACACCAAAAATGACTTCACGCGTACTCTCTTCCAAAGTCAATCCTTGGTATTGCATGCGTGCATTGACTTGGAACGCGACGTTGTTTCGGATGTAGTATTCCCCATGACCGGTACAGCTTACTGCCGCCCCGTTATTATCTGCATAGGTTCCCGCACCTATGATAGGTACGTCGCCCACACGGCCGTATTTTTTACCCATCATACCGCCCGTAGAAGTACCAGCGTATATGTTGCCTTGGTAATCCAAAACCACCACCCCGACGGTGCCGTTCTTCTTCATCTTTTTCCAGCGCTCGTACTGTTCTTTGCGCTTCGGTGTTAAAAAGTATTCGTTATCCACAAACTCGTGATCCTGAGTCTTGGCAAACTCCTCTGCCCCTTCGCCAATAAGCAATACGTGTGAGGTTTCCTCCATGACCGCCCGCGCTAACTTCGCAGGGTTCTTGATATGCTTCAACCCCGCCACAGCTCCCGCCATTTTGGTGGAGCCGTCCATCACAGAGGCATCTAGTTCTACTTCGCCCTGATCATTGAACACAGCTCCTTTACCTGCATTGAAATGAGGATCATTCTCGAGCATGGTAAGGCACTCCTCGACCACGTCCATCCCATTGGCGCCGTAGGTGAGCATATCATATCCCACCTTCAGCACAGCCTGCAGGGCAGAATCATACTCCGCGATTTGCTCGTCGTTGTAATACTTACGCTCTATTCCGCCGGCTCCCCCATGAATGAGAATGACCGGCCCATCAAATTTGAACGTTTGATGATTCTGTGCGGTGAGCAAGGATGGCAATAAGGCGACGAAAAAAGAGAAGGTATCGCATAAGGTGGTATTGTGCTTTGTGGCTCGAGTGTTGTCCTAGAGCTGTCCTAAAATACAACGAGAATTGGCCCAAGAAAAACTTGATTGCTCCATAAAATGTTAGTAGGATTGTAAGACAACAACACATTTACATCATGGTCCAAGATTACAACGCCTACACCGCCACCGACAGGCAGGTATGGAACGCCCTTTACTCGCGCCAACGAGAGAACCTCAGCGACAAGGCCGATCCACGATATTTGGCGTGCCTGGACCAATTACTTCCGGTAATGAACGCGGACAAAATCCCGAATTACGACGACCTGAATGCCGCACTTGGGGCCGCGACGGGCTGGAGCATTCACGTGGTTCCAGGGTTGATCCCGGTAGAAGAGTTTTTTGAACTATTGGCGGAGCGGAAGTTCCCAGCATCGACTTGGTTGCGAAAGCCGGAGGAATTAGACTACCTCGAGGAACCAGATATGTTCCACGATATTTTTGGCCACATTCCGTTGCTACTTGACCCGCAATACGCTCAATTCATGGAAGATTTCGGCAAGCACGGGGTGGCGAATTTGAAAAAGTCCCACGTCATTCGCCAGTTACAAAACTTGTACTGGTTCACTATCGAATTTGGCGTGTGTAAGGATCCTACGAAGATTTACGGGGCTGGCATCATCTCGAGCTTCGGGGAAACGAACCACATCTTTGATCCCGAGACGGCCATCTACCCGTTCGAATTAGAAAAGGTATTAGGAAATAGTTTCATTAATAGCGAAATTCAAGGGCACTACTATCGCATTGGCGGCCTCGACGCCGTGTATGGGATAGACTTCAAACACATTCACTAATGAAGAAGCTCTTATTGGTTGCTGGCGCTGGGCTGTGGTTTCAATGTACTCCGCCTGCCCATACCACGACCTTGATCCACGATGAAATGACCATCGCGGAACTCCACGCATTGTACGAAAACGGCAGCCTCAGCAGTACCGCCGCTGTGGAATTTTATCTCGACCGCATTGAAGCAATCAACGGTGGCGACATAGACTTGAATGCCGTATTGGCCTTGAACGAAAATGCACTAGAAGATGCGCAGAGGCTTGATAGTATCTATGAGGCTACTGGTGAATTTGTTGGCCCATTGCACGGGGTACCTGTACTCTTGAAAGACAACATCGATTATTTCGGAATGCCGACTACCGTGGGGACCAATGCCCTTCGCGAGAACTACCCGACGGAATCCAGTCCTCTGGCCCAACAACTGGTCAATGCCGGTGCGATTGTATTGGGGAAGGCGAATTTGAGCGAATTGGCAAATTTCCACAGCACCGTTTCCTCTTCCGGCTGGAGCCCAGTGGGCGGGCAATGTAAAAACCCATATGATTTGAGCAGAAACCCTTGCGGCTCTAGTTCGGGCTCCGGGGCCGCCGTGGCAGCCAATCTTTGCATGATGGCCATCGGTACCGAAACCAACGGCTCGATCACCTGCCCCTCGAACAACAACGGAATCGTCGGCCTCAAACCTACCGTGGGACTGATTTCCCGCACCGGAATTTTCCCAATCAGCTATACCCAAGATACCGGAGGCCCGATGGCGCGCACGGTAAGCGACATAGCCGTTTCACTGGGAACGATGATCGGCAAGGACCATAAAGACTTGAAGACACATCAAGAGGACCGCCGCGCGCTAGACGATTATACCAGCTTTTTGAACGACCAAAGCTTGGAGGGCAAGAGAATAGGCGTGTATTCCAGCGCGATGAACGATAACTTCTTGCTACAAACGGTTTGGGAGGATGCACTGGTCGAATTACAAATGCAGGGCGCTGAACTGGTGTACTTGGACGACCCTATTGCGGATGATGCTACGGGTCCAAGTTATGAGGTCATGTTCTACGAATACCGCCAAGGCGTGAATGACTATTTCGCCAACAACCCCAGTGCAGGCATCGAAGATATGTGGGGGTTATACCGTGCCATCATCGAAGATTCCATGGAAATGGCTTACCACGACCACGACCTACTCAGAATCTCAGAGAACTACACTCCCGAAGAAAAACGCGAAGAAGCCTACGAGGCCGCACTCGAAAAAGCCCGCTACCTCAGCCAAGACCAAGGCATTGACCGCGTAATGGACAGCTTAGCACTGGATGCCATCGTAGGGCCTGCTGGCGGACCTGCCTGGAAAACAGATCATGTGAACGGCGACCACTTCAGCGTGTACAGCGGAAATGCATGGGCAATTTCCGGATATCCTCACATCGTAGTTCCCATGGGCCAAGTATATGGGCTACCCGTAGGCCTAAGCATCATGGGACGGAAATGGGACGAAGGGAATTTGATCGGCTATGCCTATGATTTTGAGCAGGCTACTATGGCGAGGTTTACGCCAAAATTCTTAAATTCAACAGCGCCTTAATAAACACATCATGGGAAAACTCAAATACCTTTTTGTTTTTACCCTACCCGCCTTAGCATTTATGAGTTTCCACAGTACGGGATGGAAAGCCTACCTACCGGTACTAGAGGCATTTGCTTTTATTCCTGTTTTGGAGTTATTCTTTACGCCAAACGAGAACAACCTCTCCGAAAACAAAAAGGAAAGTCGTATCAGCGATGGTTTCTACAAATTCGTTCTGCGCTATGTGTTCCCATTCAGCTGGCCATGGGCTATTTGTTGCTGGTACAAACACAAGGTGAATTGGACACCACGACCTTGGTGGGCAGAATCCTGTCCTACGGAATGTTGTGTGGCGTGATGGGGATCAATGTGGCACATGAATTGGGCCATAAAAGAAATACCATGGACCAATTCTTTGCGAAAGTCCTCCTAACCACCACACTCTACACCCACTTTTTCCTTGAGCATAATTACGGCCATCACAAACATGTCGGCACGAAAGAAGATCCGTCCACCGCGCGTCGAGGCGAATGGGTCTATGTGTTCTGGTTCAGATCCATTGTATTCGCCTACCTCAGCGCCTGGCGAATAGGCACCTCCCGAAGTAAGGGAAATGTCCTAAAGAACGAGATGGTTTGGTATACCATGGTACAAATCGCGTTGCTATCCTTGATTTTCACCACCTTCGGGACCACAGGTTTGGTCGCTTTCATTGGCGCATCAGTAACGGGTTGGATTATGCTAGAAACAGTGCAATACATTGAGCATTATGGATTGGCGCGCAAAAAGTAAATGACCATAGATATGAAGATGTGAATCCTTCCCACAGCTGGAATTCAAACCATCAATTAGGTCGTGCTATTTTGTTCGAACTCTCTCGCCATAGCGACCATCATTACCTACCACATAAGGATTATCTGGAGCTTGACCACCACGACAATAGCCCCCAGCTGCCCACCGGATATCCGGGCATGATGCTCATCAGCCTTATTCCGCCACTCTACTTCCATTTGGTGCATAAACGAATTTTTTAAAGCCATTTGAACCTTGAGTTCCACTCGTGGTTAATAGTAGAAAGCACCTAACCATGAAGAAACTCTTTTTCGCCTTGAGCATCGTAATCCTAGCACAATCGTGTGAAACGGGCACTCCATCATTTTGTAACGACGGTATTCAGAACGGAAATGAATTGGGCATTGATTGTGGTGGAGATTGTCCGCCTTGTGCCTCATACTCTGTCGAGGGACACGCGCAAAAGGGACCATTCTTGAACGGGAGTTCGGTTCTTTTGAGCGTGCTGGACAGTAACTTAAACCAATTGGGCACCTCATACACCGCCCAAATCTTAGATAATTCCGGGTACTTCCTTTTTGGATCAACGAATCCTCGCTTCCCGTATGTTGCCTTGCGCGCCGATGGATTTTACTTCAACGAGGTATGCGGTTCCCCGAGCAATGCACAAATCACCTTGAACGCAGTGGCCAACGTAAATTCAGTGCCTGCGGTCAATGTCAACACCCTCACCCACCTTGAAAAAGCCCGCGTCGAATACCTTAGTCAGCAACGGCAGCACCTTTGCCCAAGCCAAGCAGCAGGCCCTGCAAGAAATTTTGAACATCTTCAACATCGACCCGTCCATCAACATCGCATCGTCGGAACTCTTGAGCATTGCCAGCTCCAGCGCTGCGGACGGAGTCCTCATTGCCATCACCTCCATTCTTCAGGGATACCGGAGTGAGAGTGAATTCTCAGACCTCATGGCGAATCTTGTGACAGACTTGCGTACACGACGGTGTGTTGAACAGTCCCATCCTAGCCTCAGAATTAATTTCTCACGCCAAACTCCTCGACACCAGCGGCCATTCGTCAAAACATTGTTGACCGTTACGCCGCGATGGGCATCACCGTGAACGTACCGAACTTCGGCCAGCACATCCAGAACTACATCGACAACACCACCCACCAAGCCCAAAGCACCGTCATCGACTATCCTGAAACAGGATTGAACGGATTGAATTTGCTCAACACCACCGATAGTGTTTATGCAGAATGGGACTTCCATAGTTTGGTCGCGAACAGACCGAACGATTGTTTGTCTTTAAAACTTGTTCATTGAAAAGATTTCCGGGAATTGCCAATACGGATGTTGGTTCTATTCGGTATCGAGCGTGCAGAACTGGAACATCAGCAGTCTAGATCAAACTACGCAAACCCAAACCTTCATTAGCACTGGGCTAGAAACAGATCTGAGCCTAGGGTTTGAGTACGGCACGTATAGATTGAACTTCTACATCAATGACGAAGCCACGCCAAGCCGAATAAAAGTCATTCAGGTTAATTAAGCTTTTGCAGGGCCCTGTACTTATTGTGAATGGCCAACATCAGCACCCCAAACCCGACACCGAGGATAATCAGGGCTTGACTCAACAGCCCTTCACCGGTGAAACTCAACTTCAGCAGCACCGTTGAAATCACAAAGCTCGAGTTGCGAATGATGACCGGGAAATTGTCCGTATACAGCAGGGAGAACAGCAAAATCAATACGTCCGAGATGATGAGGAAATTGTAGAACTGCTCAAAGAAAATGTCGTTGACGGCAATCATATTAGCGGAGTCAATGTGCTGGAAGGTCGGGATAACCCATTCGATAAAGCTCTGCAATCCCAATACGATGAACACTACAAATAGGCCCAGTGAGAGGTAGTGCTTGGCTTTGACGAATTGTTTTAATTGGGGGCCAATTTCTTCCTCTTCCATCGCCTCAAAATCTGCATATTTATAGGTTCCGCTCAGCTTATAGAAGGATAAAATCATCAGGAAAACCGCAATGACCGAAAGGATATCTACCCCAAATTCGAGGTTGTGCATCGTTTGCCAATTGGTCATTCCTAAATCCAATACCGCCATATCCTTGAACAGCCCACGAATCAAGATCAGATGCGATCACTTCGTATTGCTTCGCGATATATAAGGTGGTGCTTCGGCGCAGGTAATAAATCATCAAATACGCCTCGTACACCAAGCAAAATTGAAAATGGAGTATAAATGGCGTTGATTGGGTCTGCTAATAAACCGGCCTGCATTCCTCCAGGAATATATTGGCGCAACAGGTGCAAGAGTAAATGAATCACAAAACTGGAAATGGCCGCGTAGAGGGCGTATTTCCCTAGGGTTTTTCGAAAGTTGTATGTAAAGACTGGTATCTGCATAAGGCAATTGTTAATTAATTAATTCCTAGAACATTAACACTTTTATCACGCTAACATTTGTTCTTTCCCATGGGTAAACCGGAAGTGCATCGTACCTTCGCGGCAAAATTCATCGACCATGCTGAACGTAAATAATGTCACCCTTCAATTTGGGAAGCGTGTCCTTTTCGAAGACGTCAACATAAAATTCCATGGCGAGCGCTGTTATGGACTTATTGGGGCCAATGGTGCTGGTAAATCTACCTTCCTCAAAATCTTGAGCGGCGAGGTAAGCCCAAACACCGGCGGTGTATCTCTCGAGCCCGGCAAGCGCATGTCTGTCCTCTCGCAGAACCACTTTGCTTTTGACGAGGAAACGGTATTGAACACCGTGATTCAAGGCAACAAGCCTTTGTGGGATTTGATGCAAGAGAAGGATGCTATTTACATGAAGCCGGATTTCAGTGAAGAGGACGGCCTTTTGGCAGCAGACCTCGAAGTGAAATTTGAAGAAATGGACGGATGGAACGCGGAAAGCGATGCGGCCAACTTGTTGAGCGGCCTGGGCATCCATGCCGACGAGCACTACAGCCTGATGAAGGACCTAGAAGGTTCGAAAAAGGTACGTGTGCTTCTCGCCCAAGCCTTGTTTGGTAATCCGGACATCCTCATCCTCGATGAGCCTACCAACGATTTGGACCTGAAGACC
This sequence comes from Cryomorphaceae bacterium, assembly GCA_038143125.1. Classification (GTDB taxonomy): domain Bacteria; phylum Bacteroidota; class Bacteroidia; order Flavobacteriales; family Schleiferiaceae; genus UBA10364. The sequence continues at coordinate 417,512 of JAYQLJ010000006.1, read as the reverse complement.
ATCTCTTGGTTGGAGGATTTCTTGATCGACTTTAGAAATACCGTGATCGTCGTGAGCCACGACCGTCACTTCCTCGATACCGTTTGTACGCACATTGCGGACATCGACTTCAAACGCATCAAGCAATATACCGGGAACTACAGCTTCTGGTACGAGAGCTCGCAACTCGCGTTGCGTCAGCGCCAAGCGGCCAACAAGAAGGCGGAAGATAAGCGCAAGGAATTGCAGGAGTTCATCTCTCGATTCGCCGCAAACGCTTCCAAGAGCAAGCAGGCCACCTCGCGCAAGAAAATGTTGGACAAGATCAATATCGACGAGATTCAAGCCTCTTCGCGCATGTACCCGGCCATTATTTTTGACCAATTACGCGAAGCAGGGGACCAAATCCTCGAGGTAGAAGGATTGGCCGCACACGATGATTCAGGCGACCTCTTGTTCCAAAACTTGAGCTTCAAAATGAACCGCGGCGATAAGATTGCCCTTTTGGCGGACGACCACCGCGCCTTGACTGCCTTCTACGAGATCATCTCCGGAAACAAGAAGCCGAGTGCCGGAACCTTTGCTTTTGGACAAACCATCAAGCACGCCTACCTGCCAAATGAAAACGCGGAATTCTTCGAGACCGACGACAACTTGATCGATTGGTTGCGCGAATTCTCTCCTGAAAACAAAGACGAGGTGTTCGTACGCGGGTTCTTGGGCAAGATGCTCTTCTCTGGGGAAGAAGTATTTAAAAGTGCCAAAGTTCTCTCTGGGGGTGAGAAGGTGCGCTGTATGCTGAGCCGCATGATGCTCCAGCAAGCCAACCTCTTGTTCTTGGACGAGCCGACCAACCACTTGGACCTTGAAAGTATTCAAGCGCTGAACAACGGAATGCGTGATTTCAAGGGCTCTATGGTCTTCAGTTCACATGACCATACCATCAACCAAACAGTAGCTAACCGCATCGTAGAGATCTTCCCACACGGGAATTTAGATAAGTTGATGGAGTATGACCAATTCATTGCTGATCCTAAAATCGCCGAACAAAGGCAACAAATGAGCGGCCGCTAGTCCGCTCGCCACTCACACACTAAAGGCACTCGTTCGCGGGTGCCTTTTTTTGTTTTACGCAGTTGCTTGGGGGAATTGGCCCCTGCTCGAGATTCCTTCTTATATTCGATTCTCAAACTCAAAAACACACCATGAAGAAAACCACGACACTTTTGATGCTCGGACTTTCTGTAGCTGCGATGGCACAGAACATGAAGAAAGAGCGCATCACCGTTAGTTATCTCCAACCCCCAATCATCCACCTCGAAGAAGGCATGGGCTATACCAGCAGCGTGATTCTTGATTATGAAGCGGAGATCAATGCAGAATTGGCCAAAGCAGAGGAAGAATACCAGCAAGCCTTAGCCGAATATCCAGAGAAGGAAGCGGCGGCAAAAGCAGCCTACGACCAGCGCTATGCGGAGTACGAAAAAGCACTGGAGGACTGGAACAGCAAGAGCTCGGTGGGCAAAATCATTGAGAAGCAGGTATTGGAAAACTCTAAGCCTACCCCTCCTTCACCGTACTACCCACCTTCAAAGCCGTACAAGCGTCAGGTCACTCACCAGAAGCTATTCAATGCGGAACAACTAGCCAGCACCTACTGCCGCGTGGAAGGATTAGACCAAGACCCAAATGGGGTAAACATCGAAGTGCACCTCTTTGGTTTCGAGAATAATGATCCAATCGCAGAGAAAAAGGAATACGTGAGGGTGGACTCTAAGACCAAAGCGAAATCAACCTACTACAAGTCTTTCTGGAAGATCGATTATCGTCACAGCATGACCCTTCGTGCAGTGCATCCTAACGGCAGCATCATCTTTGACGAGGTGCCAAGCTCTATTTCAGATTACAAGACCTTTACCTCAGCAGAGGAAGAAAGAAGCTACCCTTCTACGAACGCACAGACCTACATTGACCAGTTGCAAACCAAGGTCGTGGAGGAGAACATGGGGACCATTCAGTGGTTGATCAACGATAAATTGGGCACCACTACCCAAAAGCGCGATGTAGAAATCATCTACGTGAAGAACAAAAAGGGTGAGTTTGACGATCTAGAAAACGCCATGTACGATGCCAAACAAGGCTACGACATGCTCATCAGCCGACCAGACGAAGCACACGAAAAACTTCAAAGCGCGATCGACGCGTGGGAAGCTGCGTTGGCGGAAGGCGATATGGACGATAAGAAAGCGCGCATCAACAAAAAGGTCATTCCAGATTTGTACAAGAACCTCATCATGGCCTACACCATGATTGGTGAATTTGATAAGGCTGATGATCACTTCAATGATTCATTGCGATTGGATTTCAACCGTGGCGATGAGAACGATTTGAAAGAAACTAAACTTCTAACTGACGATCTTAGAGAGCGTTACCAGAAGTAATTTCTTCATCATTTGTGAAAAGCTTTGATACGGGCGGCCCTGCGGGCCGCCCGTATTCATTTTAAAGGCCTTACTTTTGCCCGCTGCAACACGACACTCCTTTCCATGAAACGACTCTTCAACAACTTCGTTGGCAATCCAAAAAATGACATCCTATCCGGTTTAACCGTAGCCTTGGCACTCGTGCCAGAGGCCGTTGCTTTCGCCTTTGTGGCAGGCATTGACCCACTCGTGGGTTTGTACGGAGCCTTCATGATGGGACTGATCACCTCACTCTTTGGCGGTCGTCCGGGAATGATTTCCGGTGCCACCGGAGCCATGGCCGTGGTGATGGTGCATTTGATCCAACAAGGAAATAGCGTTGGTGAAGGCATGGGCATGGAGATGCTAGGGCTTTCTTGGTTGTTCATTACCCTACTCTTTGTCGGGGCCATCCAAATAGTCGCCGGACTGTTCCGCCTAGGAAAGTTTGTACGCCTCATCCCCCATCCAGTAATGATGGGATTTGTCAACGGTTTGGCCATCGTGATCTTCTTGAGCCAATTAGGCATGTTTACGCACAATGTGAATGGCCATAAGGTTTGGATTGAAGGCACAGAGCTATATACCATGATGGGACTCGTAGGGTTGACCATGGCCATCATGTGGTTGTTGCCGAAAGTAACTAAAGTAGTACCCGCTGCATTGACCGGAATCATCGTGGTAGCGGCCATTGCAATAGGCCTAGACCTAGATGTAAGCACCGTAGGATCCTTCATTAGAGACGGTGGCGGTGAGGGACTAAAAGGCGGTTTGCCACAGTTCCAATGGAATATCTTCACCCTCTTCGACACCATGCAAGGACATTGGGGCACGGTGATCAGCACTGCCGTTCTTGTTGGCAGCCGTTGGCTTGATTGAAAGCTTGATGACCTTGAATTTGGTCGATGATTTAACCGAAACTCGTGGTTCTGGAAACCGTGAATGTATTGCCCAAGGATCAGCGAATTTGATCAACGGTTTGTTCGGCGGTATGGGCGGTTGTGCCATGATCGGTCAAAGTATTATTAACGTGAATTCAGGTGGCCGTGGCCGATTATCTGGTGTGGTTGCCGCCCTCGGGTTGCTCAGCTTCATACTTTTCGGTGCCCCGCTCATCGAGCGCATCCCTATCGCCGCCTTGGTCGGTGTAATGTTCATGGTGGTGATCGGCACCTTCGCGTGGTCGAGCTTCCGCATCTTGCGCAAGATCCCTGTGGCCGATGCCTTTGTATTGATTGCGGTCAGTGCCATCACCGTATGGCAAGATTTGGCCATTGCCGTGATTTCCGGGGTGATCATGAGTGCCCTGAAATTTGCTTGGGAGAATGCCGTTCGTATTCGTGCACGCAAGCGCATTAAAGAGGATGGTACGAAAGTGTATGAGATCTGGGGACCACTATTCTTCGGATCGGTACAATCCTTTGCGACCAAATTTGACGTGAAAAACGATCCCGCCAAAGTGGAGATTGATTTCATCGAATCTAGAGTGAGCGACCATAGTGGTATAGAAGCCATTGAACGAGTCATCGACAAATACTTGGCCGCCGGAAAAGAAGTGGTCTTGACCCACCTCAGCCCAGAATGCAAGGCCATTTTGAACAAGGCAAATCCTGCCTTTGATAAATATATCCAAAGTTCGATTGAGGATCCGCGCTACCACGTGGTGACAGATTTGATGGACGCGGAGGTATAATTACTACCTTACTTCATGAAACACCTGGCCCTCTTCTTCCTGATCTTTTTCCTCGCCTCCTGCGATAAGGAACCCGTGGATTGCTGTGATCCAAACCAAACCCCGTGGATACCACCAGTAACCCTGGAGATGGCTACACGCAATATGGCACGCCGTTCGATGCGGTGCCTGCACCGTCCGATGTCGTGATGTATGAGATAAACCCTTTGGTCTTTTCAGCTTCACGGGATTTTGCGGGCATCATGCCCCGATTAGATAGCATTAAGGACCTTGGTGTAAATGTGATCTGGCTGATGCCGGTGTACGAAATGGGAACGCTCAACAGCGTTGGCTCACCCTATTGCATCAAGGACTACAAAAGCCTCAATCCTATTTATGGAGATTTAGACGACCTGCGGGAGTTAGTAGATAGCGCCCACGCCAAAGGAATGGCCGTGATGATGGATTGGGTCGCCAATCATACCTCGTGGGACCACATCTGGATGGCAGACGAGAAGCTTCTACGTCAAGCAAAATGGTGTGATTATCCATCCTCCAGGAACGAATTGGCAAGATGTTGCCGAACTCAACTACAGCAACGCTGAAATGCGCGGCGAGATGATCAGCGCCATGAAATACTGGGTCCTTGAGGCCAATATTGACGGCTACCGCTGTGATTACGCTACTGGCGTGCCCGGATGGTTTTGGGAAGAAGCCATCGACACCTTGCGCAGCATCCCCAACCGCGACCTGATCATGTTCGCGGAATCTGATGATTTAAGCCTCTTGAACAAAGGATTTGATATGGCCTTCAGCTGGGGCTTCTACGGCAAGAGCCTCGGAGTCTTCACTCAGGGGGATGATGCACGCGGGCTGTATACCCAGCACGCGAACGAATTCTTCAGCCTCGACCCCGGTAAAACCATGGTACGCTTTGTGACTAACCACGACCAAAACGCTTGGGACAATACCCCTCAAGCACTTTTTGGAAGCCAGGACAAGGTCATGAGTGCCTTTGTATTGGCCACCACCATGGGCGGCGTGCCGTTATTGTACAATGGCCAAGAGAAAGCGCTGCCGTACAAGCTGCCGTTCTTTACGCCGACGAGTGTGGCTATTAATTGGTCCCTAAACCCAGAGGTAACGAAGGAATACAAGGCGATTTTATCGGCGTACAACACCTACGATGCGCTTAGAGGGGAATCTAGGACCAATTTATCTACGTTCAACATCGCCGCCTTCACCGCCACCGGCACTGGGCATGAGGCCCTCGTTGCAGTCAATCCGCGGAACTCTGCGATGAGCATAGGGCTGCCTAGTGATTGGCAAAGTACTTCCGTGCTTGACCCTGTAAGCGGCGCAACCGTAAATACCGGTACTACCTTGATGTTGGCGCCTTATCAGTATCAGATATTTATTAAGTAGAAATATTGAGACTTTTCAGCCCACGAATTTTAATTAATCTGATTTATAATTATTAAATTCTCGATCTAATTGAAATCATTTACTGATGAAAAAAGCTGCTTGCTCCAACCGCGATTCTTTGCATTTACTCATTGTAAATGACATCAACTGATTGAAGTCTCAGATTTTGTTCAATCCTTCAATCGAAAAAGTGAACGATGAGAATTTTTATCGGACGAAAGATTTGACTATTCTCATTGTAGATCAGACGTTGATACGATGAATTCAAAGGAATGGCCTCGTATGAAGATTGGGTCCATTAGAAATTTTGACCACATTAATGACCTGGCTCAACACACTGGGGACAATCAAGAAATTGGAGTGATTATGAATCCGCCAGGAACGAATTTTGCTGGTTAAGATGTCTGCCAACTCAAATTTTTGACATCAGCAACGCTGATATGCCATTGAGATTTAGCGCCATTTTGCTAGATTTTGTATGGCCACGGTTGACTTCATCGCTTCATTAGAACTGCCATCAAGATGGAAAGCTGGTTTTGGGAACGCTATAATGACTTTGCGCAGAGAATCCCATTTTTGATTTAACATGTTCGCCGATTCCGATTGAATCATTTGAATCTCCGGATTTGATAACAGCATTTGTTGAATCTTCGAAATCTCGATGGCTCAGATTTCCGATTCTTCACTAAAGGAATATAAGCGCGAGGCTCAGCAAACTCAGCAATTGCACAAATTCTTCAGCCTTGACCTCTGGAAAAACCATGGTGCGCTTTGTAATATGATAATCATCACCAAAATGCTTGGGAAATACTCCTTGATCACTTTTTCGGAGCCAGGAAAAGGTTCCATCACTATCCTTTGAAAACCACTAATGGGCGTATAATCCTGATTTAACATTCCAGAAAGTAGATGCCCTTGCCAAGGCACTTGGCTTCGCATTTCTTCACCCAATGATTCGATTCTGGTATAATTTGGTCCCTAGATCCTCATTACCGAACCAATCTCCTCGAAGCAGGGCTCACATTTTTCCAGCCAAAACTCCAACATGATGCACGTTCAAATGGATGCTAGGACAATTTAGATCCATTTGAACATCATTTAAATGTTTACACTGCAGAGTGCATCCAGATGAAGCAAACGCTTATGATAGTATGGGAGACCTCTTGGTTGATGAGCATATAGAAGGTGCCTCGTCGATTGTATTTGAAGGCATCAGAAATGCATCCTGATTTTGGCTGAACCTGTAAGATACATTACGAACTTGATAACCTTGTTTTGTCTTGATTATTTGACTTAAGTTACGAAAAATCAGATATTGGTGAAAATTGAGGATTTTTTTTGCCTTCGGCAAAGATCCCTCCTGCTCCAAATTCCGAACCAACAAGCCCTGCGCAGCTATCGCTGCTCAGCGGCTTTTCCATTTCCCCGCGCCCTGAAGCAAGCTTCGGGCGCTTGGAAATGAAAAAGCCCCGCAACTTTCGTTGCAGGGCTTTTTTGGTTCTTTGTGACCGCGTAGGGATTCGAACCCCAAACCTTCTGATCCGTAGTCAGATGCTCTATCCAGTTGAGCTACGCAGCCAGCCTTTCCCGTATGGGGTGGCAAATATAGACCAAAAAGTTAATTGCAAAAGTCCCTTGGGGGATTTTTTGATGGGAAAATTGGTCCCTTATTGAACCTCAACGGTTAGGCCTACATCGCTCATGAGGGAGCCTTGTGTTGGAGTTCGTCGATGTCGCCGGTCATGACTTGGCACTTGCCCTTGTAGTGGGTGATCCAGGCACATTGTTCTGCTTGTTCCTCAGTGTGTTCACATACAGCACATAGCACGTCAATGACAAAATCAAAGGTATTCTCGTGGTCGTTGAATAGGACCAGAGAACGTTCCGCTTGAAGAACGGTTTCTTGTTGGCTTTGATATTGCTCTTTCGTACTCATGTCCTCAAATTTATATGCTATGCATCATTTGATGCAAGGTTAGACGAAAAATTATTCACCTTAATCTTCGATGCCAAATCTGCGTTTGAGGAGCATTATTTTTCCCTTACCTGCAAGGTTATAAGAGAAACCTGGTTGATCGCCTTTGGCAGCAACGCTGCGGTCCTTGGTATCCTTGGCGAGGATGGCATCATTGAAGGTATCGTCAGAAGAACGGATGCTCATGAGATTTCCCTTGTAATTGATGAAGAGGAAGTCGGTGCCATTATCCAGGTAGAGGGTAAACTCTCCTCCTCTACTGCGCTCTTTTACTTCAACCAAGCAATCTACTTTGGCGAATACAGGCACATTGTAGATGTTTTGGATGATGGCTTCGCCATTGCCTTGGAAGGATTTGTATCTACCGCTGTAGCGCATTTCAATTTGGCTAAGGACGAGAGACTTTCTCATCTCTTTAGGGAACTTGCCTTCCGCCTCGTATTGGGCAAGGTCATCGAGGAACTTGGCCCCATCTTTGAACCCATCAGAGCGTAAATTCCTTCTTGGTAATTGAAATCATCGCTGCGACCCGTGCCCGAGAAATCACCGAAGAGCTGGGCCACTGTTTCCCATTGGTCTTTATCTAATGGAGCATCTATGGTCCAAACGGCATCAAGAGTAACCTCGTCCTCCTTCAGATCATGACGTGCAGCACCACCAAGTTTATTTTCAACTAAACCTGTATTTTTTAAGATTTAAGCGGCCAGTACCGTAGAGTTCACAATCGTAATTGTAAAAAACTAAATATGGATCTGGAGTAGTGAAAGTCTTTGAGCTTTGCTGGAGTGGTAATGACATAGCCTTGTTCTTCGTTGTCGTAGAACAGTACCCCATTGGCGCTAATAACTTCTATATCACGACGGTCCGCATATTTGGACAAGAAAATTTGAATGACCACCAAGACTATCCTGGAGAGATGTAAATGCCATTAAAGGTATTATCTGTGAGGCTCGTTGGATCGTTTTCTGGAAGCTCTATGACAATATCTGTTGGATCAATGGTAGTGGCAATATCATACCACATACTTTGTAAATTTCTACAACTGTGTTGCAGTCTAATGGAACCGAAATAGAACATTGGGATTTCATCGGCGCGTAATGTGATTTTCCCGCGATAACCAAAATAGGGACTTAGATAGAATTCATCCTCCTCTTGGATTTGGTGCAACACCAATGGTCATACCCGAAGTATCCGGTTTGATGCTTTCAAAACGTAATGGGCCAAGTACTTCCTTCTTCATCCTTGTAATCGTACATCCCACTGAGCGGTGTATCGGTATTTGCCACGGATACGACCACGGATTCATAAAACTTCATGGAGTTCACTAAAATCTGTTAGCAACAATGCGGGCATTTTCAAGCGGATCCATTTCCGCATTCATACGAATGACGACATAACCACTATCGGGATGAATACGAGAATCAGCAACATCAATTTCAGGAACATCGAACGCTTCAAAATACTTGGAGCTAAAGAGAATCGGGCAAACCCGGCAGTGAAATCAAGACTATCCTGGAGCGGATGCGTGCTCACCATGTAGGCTGGTCTTCGTTGTGCTTGATGTCAACCGTTGCCTTGTCCATCTTCCATTCAGCGTGGTCCATGTAAGGCCATGTATTGATTGGCAGGAAAATTCAATGGTGCTGTATGGGTTGAGTTTTATCAAACACTCCCAATTGTTTATCAAAATTCACATCACACGATGCATCCAACATTTGGAAGGCCCATTGCTCATCATCGAGCTTTCGTTTTTACCCGGAAAGTCTTGTTCATCTGAGACAAAAGATCGATGATAGAATTGAAATCCCTCTACATCACTATTATGTTTTCGCGGTGCCGTATCGCAACTCCCCGTTCCAAAGAGTCCTTTTCCACCATAGCGCAACTTGCCTTCAGCCACTACTTCTGGAGTACCGTACATATCAAACGGAATGCTGCGTGATTCCACCTGTAGCTCATCCTCATACGGCAACCACAGGAAAGGATTATCCGTGCCCTGCACAAACGGATAACCGCCGCCCATAGTCGTATTTTCTGTAATGCCAAAAAGGTGGCGGCTCGACCGGAAGCTTGTTTAGGAAAGAACAAAATATCCTTGCTGACCAAATGGCTTTGAATATAATCTAAGCTGCCCTTGGCATGCAATCCTTGTTGGACAGCGCCAGAGTGCCCTCATAAATACCCGAGCCCTTGTAGGCAGAGGTTGGAGGTATTTGGGTTTGGAAACCCAGCGAATAATCCGGCATTACCATCAAGGGTTGCGGAAATACCGGGAATATATCGGCGCTATGAAACGTAGCATCAAAAAGTAGTCCATCCGTGGTGGCGTTATCCAAAGAATCGATCGTAAAAGGCTCTACAGCCATATAAAACTTATCTCTTTCGTAAACTCCATTGTGAATACTAGGATGATCATAGTAAACGAACGAATTATTGAGTGCTTCAAAAATGGGATATTCAGGATAGTACTCTTTGGAACTTTTGTTATCCTGTTGATCAATGAGAAGTCGACCTTGCAGATCAGATAATACCGTTTGGACATTTACCAATGCTGCTCTCCTCGCCCGGTGGCGGGTTGAATTCCTTCACCTTAAAACGCATCGAATCAATTTGAGGCATATCGATCATGAATTGATCGTAATTAAATGCATGATTGGCTCCCCAATAACTAAATAAACCAGCATTAATTCGTCCGTCAAAATTGAAATTCATCCCTGAATTTACAGTGATTAGTCCTCCACGTGGAAATAAATTGACTTGTTGAGAATCACTCACGGCAATCATCCCAATGCCTGCAATATCCATTTGGTAGTTCAGTAGACTGACTTGAGCATTATTCCCTTGTTCCACCCGAGAGACAAACTGAATGACATCATAATCTCGTTTACCTTCCCAATTCAATAAATATTCAAACAAACGATCTTTTAAGGTAATGGTTTGTTGATCTTGATTTAAAGTGACGAATCCTTGAATGGCCATTTCGTACAAGAATTTTTCCCCTTCTGATGGTGCCATTCTCAAGGCATAAATCAAGTCTTTCATTGGTGCATCTTCATAAGCCCATGGATAGGCAGCCTCGCGAAGATTAATCAACGGATGTGTCCTTTGTAACCCGGCGATTTCTTCCATTCTGGTATCCGGAAGAATTGTTTACTTTCAAAAACCGCAGCTTGCATCGAACCCAAGTTCAGATTGCGCAAATTAATGATAGGTGTCCCTTGATTCCAAACTAACTGGTCAACATTCATTTCCATTGCGTGGTAACTGTCGATCCAAGAGCTCAAGTCCTAAACCATTTTTATAACGTAGTACACGTAACTCTCCTGAGCGAGGATCATACCTTAATTCACAATATGGATGATAAATACTATCGTTGTTAAGATGAGCAATGACCTCTAACTCTGTTTGGAAGCGATGAGGCTATCTTGGAAAGCGAATCTTTCACTCTTCAGTGTAATGACCGTATCCGTTTTATAGGTAAATACCAATTCACCTAGGGTGCTATCTGGACTATTTCCATAAAATTGGGCTCCAATAACTCCCAATCCCCCTTTGAAGTGGACATCTGGATAAATATTTTCGATGAGGTAATCATTCCGTTCGCTGGTAAATTGAGGATAACGCTTGGTTGTGGTTCCTGTCATCCTATCTTCTAAGGTACCTTTTATGGGTTCCGGATATAAATCATTTGCATATAAAACCGCTTTGAGCTTTATATCCACCTTTTTAACATCGAGGTTCCATGTCCCAATTCCGCATAGCGATCATCCTCCGAACTTAAAACTCTGGACCAAAAAACAGTTCCGCCTTCTCCTTCTATTAAATCTTGTTCTGGGTAATATTTGAAGTTCGCCCCTATGATTTGGGTGCTGTCCTCACGGTAACGTCCGTAGAGGTCTTCCATTTCAAAATTGTAAACAGGAGCCCCCTCCTCAAAAAAATATCCATACCGCGTAGGGTGCGCTCCAAACAAAATCATTGGCATCGCTGAAAATGTGCTACTATAATTCAGGTATTGCTGGTGAATGTAGTCTCGAATCTTAGTCGAAGGGTTTTTCTTGGCATAGGCCAGCAGGTGCTGGGCCATCTGCTCGGCATTGCCGAAGGCTTCGCCCTCGTAGATATCGTAGGTCAGACGTATAAGCTCTTCCCAAACCTCTGGCTGAACCAGGCGCTTACGAATGAGTTGGTTGCTCAAATCTATCCACAACTCCCCAAACTCATCGGCCGCCAACATGGCGTTCGGCAACAGACTGTCCTGATACAGCGCCTTTTGCTCTTTTTTCAGGTCTATGAGTTCGAGAAATTCGTCTTGGAAGAGTTCGAGCTCAGAGAATCGGACCACCTTCTGGGCGTGAAGCCCCAGGCTGAATAGAAGCGCAACAAGCAGTCCAATTCTTCGCATTACTTTCTCATTTTAACACTGCGCCACTGATCGCGCCCTTTGATGCCCTCATAGGTTAGTCCGGCGACCTCGGCACGTTCGCGAAGGGCAGGCACATTTTCCTCGTAAAAACCGCTGAACAAGATGGTACCGCCGTCGGCCAAAGCGGCCACATAAGCGTCCATGTCCGCGAGGAGCACGTTGAGGTTGATGTTGGCGTAGATCAGATCATAGGTATCCTTAATGGCTTCCGCCCCACCCTGATCGCAGCTCATGGCAATGGCGTTGCGCTGTGCATTCTCCAAGGTATTTTCTACGCACCAGGTGTCGATGTCCATCCCGTGAATATGGGAGGCACCACGCATCCCGGCAAGGATGCCTAGGATTCCTGTACCACAGCCCATGTCGAGGACACGGAGGCCTTCAGTCGGTAATTCCAAGGTCCACTGAATCATCATGTGGGTGGTTTGGTGGTGGCCGGTACCAAAGGACATCTTTGGCTCGATCAACATGAGGTGCTCATAGCCTTGTTTTGGCGTGTGGAAAGGAGCATGGATGTACACGCGACCGTCCACATCAATAGGATCAAAGTTTTTCTCCCACTCCGCATTCCAGTTCACTTGCTCGATTTCTTGCAAGGCATAAGTGACCTGAACACCGTCCCATTGAAGGGTCTCGGCGACGGCATCAGAAGAGAATTGGTCCTTTAAAATGTACGCCTGAAACCCATCCTCGGTATCGGTGAAGGTATCAAAGCCCAATTCCCCGAGCTGTGCAATAAACACATCGCGGAAGGGTTCCAAGGGAACGACCGTTGCGGTCAATTCAATGTACACTGGGGTTTCCGACATTAGGCTTCGGTTCTAGCTTTTACGATCGCTGTGAAATCTGCTGCGCTCAATGAGGCGCCGCCGATCAAACCACCGTCGATATCTGGTTGTGCGAATAACTCTGCCGCGTTGCCTGGCTTACATGAGCCGCCGTACAATACCGAAATATCTTGGGCCGCTTCACCGCCGAAACGCTCTACCAACCAAGCGCGAATGCCGGCATGTACTTCTTGTGCTTGCTCTGGAGAAGCAGTCTCACCCGTGCCAATGGCCCAAACCGGCTCGTAAGCCAAGATGATGTTGTCCATATCTTCTTCTGAGAAGCCTTCCAGACCTTCGGCACATTGGCTGAGGATCACGTCCATGTAGTTGCCGCTCTTGCGCTCTTCCAAGGTTTCACCGATACAGTAGATCGCGGCCAATTCGTTGTTCAATGCCTGACCTATTTTCACCTTACAGCTCTCGTTGGTCTCACCGAAGTATTGACGGCGCTCGCTGTGGCCGATAATGACGGCGTCCAAATCCAACGAGGCCAACATAGGGGCGCTGATTTCACCGGTGTAAGCACCATTATCTTGTTCGTGGCAGTTCTGTGCAGCGACAGCGATGAATGGATTATCGACCAATTCATTCACGACATCACTCAAGAACACGGATGGAGGAGTGATGATCACACCTGTTTCTCCTACGACTTCTTCCGTCAACGATGACTTCAATTCTGCGACCAAATCCATCGCTTCGTTGTACGTCGTGTTCATTTTCCAGTTACCTGCTACAATCTTTCTTCTCATGATTATTTATTGATGTTGTTGTGTGTTCTTAAAATAGTTCCGCTCGTATTCTTGGATCGAGCACTGCGTATAAGACATCCACTAACGTCGTTAAGAAAACGAAGATGGCGGCGATGACCATGACGCACCCCATTGTTATTGGCAAATCTCGAGTATTTAACGCTTCCACGAGCAATTTTCCCATGCCATTCCAACCAAAAATAATTTCCACAAATACCGCCCCGGCCAAGAGCGATGCAAACCAACCGCTGATGGTCGTGATGATGGGATTCGAGAAGCAACCGGGAGGATGTGACGGAAAAATACTCGTCTTTCCTTTGAGTCCTTTGGCTCTTGCGGTCCGAACAAAATCTTGCTGGGCAACCTGAAGCACGCTATTGCGGGTAAGTTGCAACACTACACCGATGGGACGAATACCCAAGGTCAAGGCAGGTAAAATGAGGTTCTTGAGTTGCAGGTAGCGCTCACCGGTATAATCGTCCACGGCATATAAGGAGCCCGTCAGGTTCAATCCCGTCCAAGGCCCGAGCAGGTAGGCAAAAATCCAAGCAAAGAGGACGGCGGTAAAAAAGGACGGCAAACTCATTCCTAGGGCGCTGAAAGTTGTGAGGGATTTATCCAAAACGCTTCCTTCCCTATAAGCCACCACGGCGCCAAGCACTCCGCCTACAACGACCGCAAAACCTATGGCTGTTAAAGCCAGCAAGGCCGTGTTTGGGAAGGTTTGTCCTATTAACGCGCTGACTTTTTGTCCCTTGGCGTTGAAAACTCTCTCCAAAGTCTGGTAGTTTTGAAAAGCGACCCATCTCCATTAAAACTTCACGGGCGAAATACGACCCAAATATTGTACATATTGCACGCTTAACGGCTGATCTAGGCCATATTTTGCCTGCAGGGCGGCTAACGCTTCAGGATCATCACGCTCGCCTAGCATCATTTGCGCTGGATCCCCAGGAACTAAAGTGAATAAAATAAAAACAAGCGTTGCTACGCCCCAAAGGGTGAGTACTGCAAGGGCGATTTTTTGCAAGGCAAATCGAATCAATTCGGGGTATCGTTATAATGGTATTTGGCACTCACGACGCCATTTTTCAGCACAACCCAGCCCGGATTCGACCGTACCATGGTTTTTAACTGTCGTTTCGTCGGTAAAGACAAAAGGCGTCTCGATTCGGAATGCCTTTGCCTGTAATTCCTCCGGCATGGAAGCGCTGAGCACCACAAAATGAGGGATGTATTACTTTTGAGATAACTGAATCAATTTTGGCAAACCTTCCCCATCCTTCATTATGGGTCTTCTTCACATTGTAAGCCACAAGCAACCATACTTCGTCCAGCGAAAGTATACTATCTGTCATATCTCCGTAATTTGATATCAGGCTGAAATCATGTATAGGCGGTTCGTATCCGTCGCTTACCTTGATGGTCCTGCTCGTATCTATAGACCACTCGGTCTTCTCCCACCACTTCTCATCTATATATTGCTTTGAGGTAATTTCCCTGCGCGTGCCGTCCTCCTGTTCCATGGTGTAGATGACTTCAAATTGAGGAGGCTCCAGACCCAATTCCTCTGCGGACTTCATCCCTTCAATAATACTCTCTCCCACCGCATACGGACGAAAGTCCTTGACTGGAAGATGATTCATCACATAATAGGTAAACCCTATACAGGCAATCAAAATTGAAGGAGCTACATACCATAAGAGCTTTTTAGGCAGCACATCTATTTGACGACTTTTACCCCACCACAAAATTCCTATCAATACGCATAAAATAACGTCCTTATAGAAGCTTTGCCAAGGTGTCAAAGGGATGGCATCGCCAAAGCAACCGCAATCTGTGACTTGATTGAAATAAGCACTCCAAAAGGTCAAAAATGTAAAGAACACAATCATCCCTGTAAGCAGTACCATGGTCCAGCGTCGAGTAATGCCCATTAACAAATCTGCTCCAAGCCACACCTCTGTAATCACCAGTAAAATGGCCAATGGCAAAGCTAGGGGCTCTAAAAAGGGTAAATTCAAAACCCCTTCACTGAAATATTCTTCCAGTTTGAAAGAGAAACCTACAGGGTCGTTCATTTTCACCAGACCAGAGAAAATGAACAATCCTCCCACTAGAAATTGAAACTGGAATAAGAAATCTTTTGATCTTGTCCATGTTATATTTCTTGTTCCATAAACATAATCAAAGCGAATACACTGTAATTCACCATATCGAGATAGTTGGCTTCTAATCCTTCACTGACCAGGGTTTGACCGTGATTATCCTCTATTTGCTTAACCCTTAATAGCTTTTGGATGATTAAATCAGTGAAACTGGATACACGCATATCTCTCCATGCTTCTCCATAATCATGATTTTTGCGCAACATAAGTTCCTTTGCCTCGTTTGCCTTGGCTAAATACGCATTGCTGGCCTCTTGCCAGTTCATATCCGGTTGCTCAGCAATACCGCGTTCAAGCTGAATCAATGCCATTATGCTGTAGTTTAAGATACCGATAAATTCACCTTCCAAAGGATCATCCACCTTTTGCATGCCCTTCTGCTCAATACTGCGCAAGCGTTGCGCCTTAATGAAAATCTGATCTGTCAAAGACGGCAATCGCAAGATGCGCCACGCCGTTCCATAATCCTTTCCTTTTTTCTCGAATAGACCGTAGCATTTTTCTAGCACGGCGTCGAATTGGTCAGCTGTATTCATTACTTAACTTTGCGTTACCAACGAAGATACGAGAACAATGACTGAGTTCATGCTCAATATACAAGGGACAATTCACACGATATCCACACCATGGGTGATGGGAATCATCAATTGTACTCCAGATTCATTTTTTGCAGAAAGTCGTGCCGTTACAGCTGAGGCCGCAGCGACCCAAGCACAAAAGATGTTGGAGGAGGGCGCCCGCATTTTAGATTTAGGTGCCTACAGTTCTCGTCCGGGCGCCGACCACGTCACAGAAGATGAGGAGTGGGCGCGTTTGGAAGCCGTTATCCCCGTCAGTGCAAGCCGTAATGGCAGAATTTCCAGAGACCTTTATTTCTATCGATACCTTCCGCAGTGGTGTAGCACAGAAAGCATTGTACGCTGGGGCGCACATGATCAATGACATCAGCGGAGGAAAATTGGACCCTAAAATGCATGAGGTTGTAGCCGCACAAAGCTGTCCCTACATCATGATGCACATGCAGGGCACGCCACAGGATATGCAGCAGAATCCAACCTACAATCACGTGACCCAGGATATTGTGAAGTTCTTCTCGGAAGAGCTGCCAAAGTTGCACGCCATGGGCATTCACGACACCATTGTGGACGTAGGTTTTGGGTTTGGCAAGACCTTGGAGCACAACTACCAGTTGCTGCGCGAATTACCCGCCTTTCAATTGCTGGGACGACCAATTCTCTCTGGCATCTCCCGTAAAAGCATGATTTACAAGGCCCTAAAGAATGATGCAACACAAAGCCTCAACGGCACTACTGCCCTACACATGGCCGCATTGATTGGAGGTTCTCAAATCCTGCGGGTACATGATGTGAAAGAAGCCATGGAAACCATTACCCTATTTTCTCATCTCTATCCTGAAGGCCTCCCACATGTATTGCCGTCATGGGAGCGTTAGATTGGAGCGTTCGATTAGCAACTTTTATGAATCAGCAGGGCACTATAGTGCAATACCAGGTTATTCCACCATTCAAACAAATAGTTCCAAAAATCCACCAATTCTTGCGGAACAATAGGCCCTAAGCATATCATTACTAAAGCTGACCAAATGAAAACCGTATAAATGGGGACTACAAATAAATTACCCAATAAAAAGTATGGCGAAGCAAAGCCAAAGTAATAAACGACCAGTGGTAACGTGCCTATCCATGCAGCAATAGATATTTGAATAGTGATCAACCAAAATGGGGTTTTAGGATGATCTACTAATGCGTAATGATGCAAGAAATCTGACCAAACTGAGTTCCTCAAGACAAATAAAATGGCAAATACGGCTAAATAACTTAGTTGAAATCCAATATTACTGACGAGTTCTGGTTCCACTAAGAAGCAAATTATACCCATCACCATAGGCCAATGTATGGGAGCGACCTTTGTACCATTCAACAAAGCGAATCGCGCCAAAGTAAATGATCCTACGGCTCTTATGACCGAAGGACTCCCGCCAACTGCTGAAGCATAAAATATTAGGAAACCAATCAATACGACGTTGATGAATAGTTGCCAATAGCGATGCTTATGAATTCTAGATAAAGGAAGGATCATCCCCGTCCATATACCCACGTGAAAACCACTAACAGCGAGCATATGTCGAATACCAAGTATCCCAAATGCATCGAGAATCTCTTGACTCAATCCTTCTTTATCTCCGAGTAAAACTGTGCGCAGAAAAGATTCTAGTGATCCGCTCGCAAGAGTGCTTATACGAGATTCTAGCCATGCCCTCAAGCTCAGCCCAGCATTAACGATAAATTCAGGTGGGTTAAATCTAAAATCTTGTCGCCATGTACTATAAGCCGGGCCAATTATCAGAACAAGCCAAGCGAGCACAATGATTTGAAGATCCTGGTGAGGATGTCGCCATCCCGGCGACCAGAACAAAAGTCCTATAATAGCATTTGCGGTTATGGTATACTCATCTCTTAACCCTATGGCCATGAGGAGTATGAATAAAGGATAGAGTGGCATTTATAAAAGTTGGCCACCACGCTTTAGAAAAAAAAGTAAAGTTTATAACTAGGGGTTATTCACCAAGTCATACGAAAGGTCCTTGAAATAAAAATCTAAGATTTCCTTCCAGGTAAATCCGGAGGCCGCCATGTGCATGGCCCCTTGCTGTGCCATACCTACACCGTGCCCGAAACCTTTGCCTATTACCACAACTCCATGATCTTTTACCGTACAGTGCACATAAGTACTTCGCCATTGAAAGGCGCGCCGCACAGTTTCTAGCTTAAACTTTTGGCCTTGAATAGTCCAGTGGGTTACTCTATCGCTAGGCAGCTCTTGAAAAAAACACTCCATTCCTCTTGCGTTAAATTGATGTTATTGCTTGACCAATAATTATCCCATTGCTCCCAAGAAAATGATTGTGTCCAATTAAGTTTTGAACCCTTCAAAGAAAACGGATCTACCACCTTCCGGCAATAGGGTAAAGATTGTGACCAAACCTCCTCCGGCAGTACGGTTTGACCACCAGAGTTACTATGATAAAAACCTATTATAGGCACGCCATCATAGAGTGCCACGGTATCTTGAACACTCAATACTCCTTCCATCACTTGGTCAGCATGACCGCCGTGTGCCACCCCTTTAAATGCTTGCGAACTTTGGTCATCCTTCACATGAAAGCCATCAGCTATATGTTTTTTCTCATTTGTCATAAGCCATGTACGCGCCAGAACAGCCTGCGCTTGCAAATAACTTCCGCGACCGGCTAATCCTCCTTCCGCTTCCACCACACCGGCTAGATAATCTTCCATAGAACAACGGGCAATAGCATCAAGGTATATGAGATTATTGCGAAGAGTAAGTTTACCAATATATGGACGCTCTTCTGTCCATTTGCCTGCTCTTAATACCCGCAGCACAATGGTATCGTTGGAAAAAAGGTGATGGAATCAAACACTGTTCGGTTAACCATCAACTCCGCACGAAAGGTGTATAGCGGATGTACATCGTCCGGACCATATGCTCGGACATACGTAGAATCTTTATTATATCCTTTCAACAAGTACGAACCCTGCTTCACCTTGACCTGGGCACGCGAGTAGAAATCTTCAGCAAACAAAAAGACCCTAGGGCCACTCATTCTTGTTTCCTCCAGAAACTCCTGCGCCTGCACCCCTAATTGGGCAAAAAGAAGAAGGACTAATAGTTTTCTCATCGCTGCGAAGATACAAGGTCAATGAGTTCTTCCGCGGTTTTATCTCCGGGGTCATAATCATCCAAAGCCGCCACCAATTCTTCGTAATAGGACATTGAATCCATTTCTTTGACCGAATGGATAAATAAGCTGGAAATACGTTCTGGAGTAACTTCCTCTTGTAAAAGCTCGGTAATGGCTGGACGGTTTAAGATTAGGTTTGGTAAGGAAAAATAGTTCACCTTCACAAAGAGTTTGGCTATGCGTAATGAAACAGGATTCGCTTTGTAGACGACCACTTGTGGCACTTTTAATAATGCCACCTCCAAAGATGCCGTTCCGCTGCATGTCACAGCAAAGATGGCTCCTTGAAGTCCTATTTCTATCGGACCAGTAAATACCTCAACATTTTCGGGTACTTCCAAAGCTGGCCAAATTTTATCTGTAAATGCTGGTCGGATCACACGGAATTTAAGGCCGGGGTGTGATCTGGCGAACGCATAGAAAATGGGTAAGTGGCGCTTGATCTCTTGTTTTCTTGAACCGGGTAGAAGTGCTACGGAATCTGCTCCAGTGGCGATTCTATCTCTGTATTTATAAGCAATTGGATTGCCTACATAGGTTATATCAAGTCCTCTCGATTTGTACCACTCTTTTTCAAAAGGAAGAATACTGTAGATCGCATCGCAGTGCTGACGAAGTTTCTCAATACGGCCCTCCTTCCAAGCCCAGATCTTAGGAGGTATGAAGTAAGCTACACGGATACCTTGGGATTTAGCCCAAGAAGCTATTCTTAAATTAAACCCAGGATAGTCCACCAACACGAGCACATCTGGTTTGAAGGATAAAATATCGCGCTTGCAGTCTGAGAATTGTTTTACAATCTTTTTTGCCCTAAAAACAACTTCTACGAAACCCATAAATGGTTCTGAACATATGTCACGATCCAAGGTAATTCCCGCATGCTGAAGCTGTGTACCTCCCCATCCCCGCTGCTGAATGGATGGGTTTCGGACGTTCAATGCTTGAGCCACCGCGGCTGCTTGTACATCGCCTGAGGGTTCACCTGCTATCCAATAAATTTTCATTACACTATCAATTGGAAATACACTACCGCTGACAGGCTTGGTATACATGAGAAAAGAATGCCCTTACCCACTTGATCTCTGCCCCAATTAATGGCTGCAAAAAATATGGCGGCATTGATAATTATGCCGAAAGTAATTGCACGCATGACGATAATACGCCAAGCCGGATTTGCAATATCTCCTAGGTCTTTCAGCACAGGATAGCTCTCAAGTGCGATGGCAATAGCAAAAACGGGCGCACCAATGCCTACTACGAATCCTATCAATTGATCTATTTTCTTCTTACTCAACCTCAAAATTCCATTGGTTTAAGGCAGCAATTGTTTCGTGTGCCGTTAAATCTACACTCACGGGTACTAAACTTACATATCCTTCTTGCAATGCTGCAATATCCGTATCGCTTCCTTGGTCGTAGAGTTCGTACTTCCCAGTGAGCCAATAATAAGGGCGTCCGTATGGATCAACTCTCGAGTCAAATTCCTCAACCCAATTTCCAATAGCCTGACGGCACACTTTTAACCCCTTGTAGGGTACCTTATCATTGGCAGGGAAATTCACATTCAAACATACCCCGCTGGGTAACCCATTGTCAAGAACATTGGCTATGATTGATTTAATGTAGGGCTTAGCTGATTCCATTGAAGCCGTCCAGGGAAATTCATCCAAGCTGAAACCAATGCTATTCACACGCTCCAAAGCTCCTTCCACCGCTGCACTCATCGTCCCCGAATAGATTACATTCACAGAAGCATTTGACCCGTGGTTGATCCCACTTAGAATCAAATCAGGTCGGCGCGGTAAAACCACATTTATGGCAAGTTTAACACAATCTGCTGGGGTGCCACTGACTTTAAATTCTCTTTGAGGGCCATTACTTTGAACTTCATTGCATCTTAAGCTTTGATCCAAGGTGATGGCATGGCCCTTACCACTTTGAGGTCCATCAGGCGCTACAACATAGACTTCGCCAAATTCATTGGCAATCTCAACCAAAGCTCTAATTCCGGGAGCAACGATGCTATCATCATTCGTAACTAATATCAACGGGCGTTTTGTCATATCCAAGAAGGTCTATCTGCCAAAGTTACATTACGCAACGTTGAGGCATAAAATTTGTTACTTTTAATGCAAACAACGTAATACAAAAAGATATGGTTCCTTATTATGTGATTATTATTCTGTTTCTAGCTTTAGGATTCTACGTGCAGTATCGATTAAAATCAAAGTTCACACAATATTCCAAACAAGCGCTCAGCAATGGTTTGAGCGGTGCAGAAATAGCTCAGAAAATGCTTGATGACCATAATATTACCGATGTTCGTATTCAAAGTGTGGCAGGTAAATTAACGGATCACTACAATCCATTGAATAAAACTGTCAATTTGAGCCCAGAAGTATACAGTGGCAGGAGTGTAAGTGCTGCTGCCGTAGCAGCTCATGAAGTGGGACATGCCGTTCAACACGCTGTGGGTTATAAATGGCTAGATATGAGATCGAAGTTAGTGCCGATGGCAAATTTCAGTGGGCAGATTATGAATTTTGTGATTATGAGCATGTTTTTCGGTTTCTATTTTGCCCAAGGCACATTATTTAGTTTCGAAAACATCATCTTAATCTTGATTGTAACGCAGTCTGTCATAACTGCTTTCACATTAATCACTTTACCGGTGGAATATGATGCCTCTAATCGAGCATTGGCATGGTTAACCTCTACTGGAACTATAAATGCCTCTGAGCACAACAAGGCCGCTGATGCATTGACTTGGGCAGCAAGAACCTACTTAGTAGCCGCATTGGCCTCCATGGCCCAGCTAGCTTATTATATCTCTTTGCTCTCAGGTAGAGATTAAAAACGCGACTTCAACCATAAAAAAACCGCGCTTTTAGCGCGGTTTTTTTATAGATGTACAGCAAGCATTATTTCTTCACCGTATAACCTAAAGACTGTAGGTAGGCGATTTTCTCATCAACAACGGCTTGCTGGCGACGCAACGATTCTTTCTCGATCGAACGTGATAAACCGGCCAATTCCTCATCAGAAAATTTCCCCAAAAACTGCGAAGCAAATAGTGACTTCAAAGTTTTGTTATTGTTTTGGTTTTCGCGGATGTAGTTAACTACTGCCTTTGGTTTCATAAAAACAAGTGATTTATATATACAATTAGGTAATAAAGTTACGCGAAATTTACAGACAAATTTTGTAGATCTCTTATAGAGGAAAAAAGGTCTTTATTTTAATACAGTTAAATCGTCTACACCCACCTGCCTAATAGCGATTAATGGTTCTGCGTAATCAGCACCAATGATGCGCCCCCAGTCCTGAGCACGGGCAATTACACTATCCAAAAACCCTTTACTCGCTATGACCGTTTCGGGTTCTTTACTTTCAGGATTATAGAACTGGCTCTTATGTGCTTTTATACTCGCTATTTTTTGCTCAAAACCATTGCTTATGTCTACAATTACATCTGGATTTAAATTATAGAATTGCAAGTATTTATACATAGTTTTTGGACGCCAGGGAGTTAAATCCATTCCCTCCTCCTCTAATTTGATTTTATGCAAACCACTTAAAAAACAAGCCTCCTCCACCAATCTAGAAGCCCTTCCGTGATCGGGATGACGATCAGTAGGCGCATTCATAATCACAACCTCAGGCCGGTACTTTCGAATCGTCTTTGCCACTAATAATTGTGATTCATGATCATAGCTCACTTGACTATCGATCATACCTAGGTTTTTTCGAAGTACACAACCTAATATTTCCGCTGCATCTTTAGCCT
The DNA here is from genome assembly GCA_038143125.1 of Cryomorphaceae bacterium. Classification (GTDB taxonomy): domain Bacteria; phylum Bacteroidota; class Bacteroidia; order Flavobacteriales; family Schleiferiaceae; genus UBA10364. Next base: position 394,255 of record JAYQLJ010000006.1, on the reverse strand, counting down.
CAGCATCGCGTAACTCTGGGGTTCCTCGTGTCCCCATTTCACCGCGCGTCAAATCAATGATGCCCACTTTTTTTCCGGCTCTAGCGTGAATGGCTAAAATTCCTCCAGCTCCCAGCTCGACGTCGTCGGGATGCGCACCGAAGGCAAGTATATCTAGTTTCATAAGCTTTATTTTCCTGCGGCAAAGGTGGTGATTTCCATGCTCATAGGACTTGCGGAAGATGGGAAATGTGCCACCCATCGGCCATTTTCATCAATCAAGAACTTATTAAAGTTCCAGCTGACTTTGGCATTTGAAACTCCATTCAGATCTGAATTACATAGCCACTGATATACATCATCCCCTTTCTTGGCATTCGTTTTGACCTTCGACATCATGGGAAAAGTTACGCCGTAATTTGAAGCACAAAATGCGGCAATCTCACTTTCCGAACCAGGTTCTTGCCATCCGAAATCATTAGATGGGAATCCTATAATCGTGAATTTTTCGCCCCCGTATGTGCGATATAACTTTTCTAAATCCTTGTATTGCGGTGTGTAACCACATTTAGAAGCTGTGTTTACGATCAATACTCTTTTTCCCTTCAGGGACGAAAATGAGAAAGGCTGACCGTCAATGGTTGTTGCATTCAGTGAATAAAAATCAATGGGTGGAGCACTCATAGCCAGTTGGTTTGTGCGGTTACTCTTTCCTGCTTCATTGCCACATGAAAGTAAGAAACTAAAAAGCGTGAGCGTTAAAAATTTTTTCATGAGTTAGGGTTTTTATCATAAACATCAGAGGTGCTGGAATAGTTTGATGTAATTTTGCCTCATGAAAAAATTCTACGTTTACTGGTTCGATTTTTTCACCAAGAGGTGAGAAATAGTAATGTACTTTTTTCACTTGGACTCTACCTGCTCGGCGTATCTTATCTCATATACTTATTAAGCGACAGCACAACTTCAGATACCGCATGGAACACCTTGCTTTGGGTGGTGACATTTTTTGGGTCGGTCCAATTATCGTTTCGAAGTTTCGAATTTGAAAGCGACAATTATTTTTTCTATTATCAGACCATTGCCGGACCGAAATCTACCATTATTGCCAAGTTATTATTCAATATTTGTTACATGTTAATCCTTAGTTTGGCAACCTGGGGAATATTTAGTTTGTTTTTCGGCAATCCAGTATACAACTTAAGTGTCTTTACCCTAGGCTTGCTGCTAGGATCGGCAGGATTCAGTGTGGTGTTAACATTAACCAGTGGAATTGCCCATCGCGCCAAAGGAAATGCCACATTAGGGACTATCTTAGCCATCCCATTGCTCCTGCCTATTCTTAAACTCACCAGTGTGTTAAATTTACAAGCCATTGTAGGAGTGTCCTTTACCGAAGCTGCCAATTTATTAGGAACATTAGTTGCCTTAGATATAGGAATTGGCCTACTCGCTTACCTACTCTTTCCCTATCTTTGGCAGGATTAAAACAACACATGAAAGGAAGCATTTATAAAGTTCTAGGGTTGCTGTTAGTAGCTTATAGTATGATCTATGGTTTACTAACCAGTGTTCCAAACAATATTGACATAATTTGGGAAAGTATTCGCAATCTTTTTTACCACGTAAGTATGTGGTTTGCCATGATTGCAATGCTGATTGCTAGTTTTTGGAATGCCATCCAGTTTTTAAAATCAGAAAAATTATCCTTGGATCGACATAGTGTCAGTTTCGCTGAAATTGGAATGTTCTTTTCTATCATCGGACTGCTGACTGGAATGGTATGGGCAAAGTATACTTGGGGTGCCTGGTGGACTAACGATCCAAAACTCAACGGTACGGCCATTTCCATTCTTATTTACCTAGCCTATTTTGTGCTTCGTAACTCAATAGACGACGAGGTTAAAAAGGCACGAATTTCAGCCGTCTATAACATATTTGCATTCGTATTGATGATTGTGTTCATTTATGCAATTCCTAAATGGGTTGATAGTTTACATCCAGGCAGTGGGGGTAATTCAGGGTTCGGCGACCTAGATTTAGACAATGAGCTACGCCTTGTATTCTACCCAGCTGTTATTGGTTGGATTTTAATTGGAACTTGGATCGCATCTCTGCGTTATAAATTGAAAGTTTTACAAGAATGAAAAAAGTACTCACATTGTTTACTATAGTTGCTCTCTCATTGGGCACAATTAATGGCTATGCCCAAGAAGATAAAGCGAGTAATAAAGTAGAAGTAGCTTCTCCTGAAACTATAGAGTCTGCTGAACCCACTCTTGATGTAGTTGTTTCGGAAGCAGAAGCTCCAACTGCAGAAACACCCACTTCGAGTACACCACAAAACGAAGACCTAATGAGAAGTAATGGCAAAATTTACGTAGTCATTGCTGTAATCGCAGTCGTTCTTATCGGTTTGGCGACCTATCTCATTCATTTAGACCGAAAAATCAGAAAACTTGAAAATGAAAAATAGCCAGATTGCGATCATTATTGCTATTGCTTTGCTCATAGGTTATGCAATAGCTAGCTTAATGGAGAGCTCTACCTATAGTTCATTTGCAGATGCAGATCGTATGAAAAATCAGACGACTACAGTCATAGGATTTTTGGATAGGGAAAGAGACATGAATTTTGATCCTCAAACAGTAACCTTGACCTTTGGAGCCGTGGATAAGGAGGGGAATTCAAAAACAGTTATCTATAACAATACTAAGCCCCAAGATTTTGATCGTTCAGAAGAAATCACCATGAAGGGATATTCCACAGACTCTGCATTCATCGCATCACAAATTTTAATGAAGTGTCCTTCGAAATATAACGAAGAGAATAAAATAGACTCTGAAGGTATCTATTATTAGCCCCTATGGAATACGTCGGTGAACATTATTTTGATTGAGTTCATATTGACCATGGAGAATTAGGGCGAGGTTTAACCATTTTTTCCTTCGTCTTTGCTATTTTATCCGCAGTTGCGTACTTCGGTAAAACGGAACAATGGAAGACTTTAGGTAGATGGGCTTTTAGGATACATGCCATTACCCTATTCAGCCTCATAGGTACGCTATTCTTCATCATGGCGAACCATTATTTTGAGTACGACTATGTATGGAAACATACTTCGCTGAATTTACCTGCGCGATATATTTTCGCTGCTTTCTGGGAAGGCCAAGAAGGATCCTTTCTTTTATGGATGTTCTGGAATGCTGTTCTAGGGTTGATTCTTACCCATACTGCCAAGAAGTTTGAAGGTCCTGTCGTAGGAGTTTTTGCCTTAGTTCAAGCTTTTTTAGTGAGCATGATTCTCGGCATATGGATAGGAGATTTTCAACTAGGTTACAGCCCTTTCAATTTAATTCGTGAGTTGCCTGAAAACCTTGGTTTACCTTGGACAGAGTTCCCAGATTACCTCACCAGGTTCCCTTACTTCATGGACGGATCCGGGTTAAACCCTTTGCTGCAAAACTATTGGATGACCATACATCCTCCCGTATTATTCTTGGGATTCGCTTCCACATTGATTCCTTTTAGCTATGCCATTGCAGGGTTATTGCGTAAGGATTATACCAGTTGGATATCAAGTGCATTAAAGTGGAGTGTATTCTCTGTCGGTATTCTTGGAGTAGGCATCTTAATGGGCGGTGCTTGGGCGTATGAAGCCCTGAGCTTTGGTGGGTTCTGGGCTTGGGATCCAGTTGAAAACACTTCTCTAGTACCATGGCTTACTATGGCGGCAGGAACGCACCTTTTACTTATTCAACGGAACAAAGGTGGGGTTATGCCCTCCTTGTTGTTCCTTTTAATCATCAGCTTCCTTCTGGTGCTGTATTCTTCTTTTCTCACCCGTTCTGGAATCTTAGGTGATAGCTCCGTACATGCCTTCGTAGATTTAGGTTTAAGCGGACAGCTTTTGATATATCTGCTTTTTTTCAGCGTCAGCAGCCTCTTCCTTTTCATTTATCGTTACCGAAGTCTCCCGAGGAAGGTTAAGGAAGATCGAATGGACAGTCGAGAGTTTTGGATGTTTATTGGTGCACTCGTATTATTAATTAGCGGATTACAGATCACCTTGAGTACATCCTATCCGGTGTTCAATAAATTATTTGGTCCTGAAGGTTTGATTCACTTATATGATGAGAACATTGTCTTGAGCGACCCTATAGATCACTATAATGCCATCCAAGTACCCTTCGCAATTATCATCACATTACTCATAGGTGTAGGACAATTTCTTTCATATTATCAGACCTCTGCTAAATTATTCTTCGAAAGACAGATTGTTACGTTAGTTGCAACCACAATCATTACTGCACTTAGCTCTTGGGTATTGGAATTGTGGAATCCCATGTACGTGCTTTTGCTTTGGACAAGCTTTTATGCCGTTATCGCAAACCTAGAATTTTGGATACGATGGGGTAAAGGCCGATGGAACTTTGCTGGCGCTTCCATAGCTCATATAGGTTTTGGGCTCATCATTGCAGGTGCTTTGGTAAGTAACGCAAAGAAGGATATCATTTCACAAAATAAAACCTTCATACACGAGGAATTTCCTGCTAATGAAAATCTCCTCATTGAGCTAGGAGATACCGTTCAAATGGGAAAATATTGGGCGACATGGTCTGGCGAAACTGAGGAAGGAATTTATCACAATTATGAACTCGAATTTTTTGAGGAAAAACTCGGCCAACTCGAGCCGGCCTTCAATCTAAGTCCACGCATACAGCTGAATGAGCAAATGGGTAATGTTGCTGAACCGAGCACTTGGCACACATTGACAGAAGACATCTATACGCACATCACCTATGCCGACCTACGGACAGAAGAAGAGCGAGGAAGCGATGAATGGAAAAATGCGTTTGAAGTCGAAATGAACATAGGTGATTCACATTTCTTATATGGGAAATATCAGATCACGTTAGATACCTTGGTAGTAGACGCAAAAAATTCTCAAAACAGCCTGGAATATGCAGCACTAGGAGCTGGACTCACCATAACTACAACCAATGACAGCACCTATCAAGTCATGCCCATCTTTTTAGTGGAAGGCAACCAAGCACGTAAATTGGATGTCGAAATAAAAGAATTGGGATTGAAATTTAGCTTTGACAGAATCAACTACGATACAGACAAACCCGTTATAATTGCCAGTCAGCATACAGAAGCTGAAGTGCCCTTTATCCTTGTGAAAGCTGAAGTATTTCCCTGGATTAACTTATTGTGGCTAGGGTCTATATTAATGGCAGTAGGGACTGGAATTGCTATCGTGCAGCGGATAAAAAGAGAACGTAGCTAATGCCTGTCTCTCGTCCACATATCGCTGTAGTTGGACATGGAAATCTAGGGCAACATTTGGTCCGGGGATTACAATCTGCTTTTGATGTAACCGTATTGGGTCATAATTTAAAAGTGCCTGCGGGTATTGACATAGTCATTGTTTGTGTACCCGATGATGCCGTTAAAACGGTTTGCGAATCACTTCCACAGGAACTCTTTATTATTCATACGGCGGGCGCCGTGCCTTTGTACGGTGCTCCTCGAAGTGGAGTGCTGTACCCCCTATATAGTTTTACAAAAGAAGAAAACATTGATTGGAAGCAAATTCCTCTGTTATTAGAGGCTACCTCAAATCAAGACTTAACATTACTAACAAGAATTGCGCGCACATTATCCTTTCGTATATTCAATGTGAACAGTGCGGGACGGAATCATTTGCACGTAAGCGCCGTTATGGTCAATAACTTCACTAATCACCTCTATACCCTAGCTTTCGAACATGCAAAAGAATTTAATCTGCCGGTAGAAACACTATTCGCTATAATGAATCAAGGGCCAAGCAAAGCCATCGCCTTAGGCCCTAAATCCGCGCAAACCGGACCCGCTTCTAGAGGTGATCAGCAAACAATAGCCGCTCATATCGAAAAAATTAGCGACCCAGAGGTTAAGCGACTATATACTTTATTAAGCGAGAGCATAGCAAAATACCAGGCCGGATGAATTACAAGGAGACATTCAAAAACATAACTACGGTAGTCCTCGACGTTGACGGAGTACTGACAAATGGGGAAATAGTACTAATCCCAGGGGCTGAACCCGTGCGCAAAATGCACAGCAAGGATGGCTATGCCTTACAATTGGCTGTACGTAATGGTATTCGTTTAGCCATCATAACTGGGGGAACTTCTCCTGATGTGAAAGAGCGCCTACAGGGCGTGGGTATCAAAGATATCTACATGCGCGCCTCGCACAAGATAGAAGCCTATGAAGACCTCAAAATGTGTTATGACCTCAGCGATGAGGAAATCTTATACATGGGCGACGACCTTCCTGACTACGATGTGATGAAAATCTGTGGATTGGCGTGCTGTCCGCAAGATGCAGCGCCTGAAATTAAAGCCGTTGCTGATTATGTGAGTCCTCTAGACGGTGGCCATGGATGTGTCCGCGATGTATTGGAGCAATTGCTCAAGATTCACGGTAAATGGGGTCGAAAGCAAGACCGCACATGGTAATGAAGCTAAAGAAAGAATTGGTTCTTGGATCACAGAGCCCTCGCCGTGCCCAATTCCTCAAAGATCTGGGCCTGTCCTTCACCACTCTTCCGTTAGATTTGGATGAAACAGCACCTGCTTTGCTGAGCCCTGCTGATACCGCAACCTTTGTGAGCGAACTAAAAGCGGAAGCTCTACTTCCCTTACTACAGAAAGGCCAAATAGGTTTGACCAGTGATACTGAAGTTTGGCAAAACGATCGCAGATTTGGTAAAGCCAGCGATGCTGCCGCAGCGAAAGAAATGCTTGAGGCCTTAAGTGGAACCGCACATGAAGTACATACCAGCTTGACCCTTATCGATCCCGATAAAGTAATGCCTATGAGTAGTGTAGTGAGCACTGTAGTGGTTCACTTTCACACTATTCCACATTGGGCCATCGATCATTACATTGAGGCCTACACACCTTTTGACAAAGCTGGAGCATACGGCATCCAAGAGTGGATTGGCCAGGCCTATATCAAGAGCATAGAAGGGAATTACAACAGTGTGGTCGGCCTTGACACGGCAGCTCTTATACACATGCTTGAACCTTATCTCATGCAGGTTGAGTAACCTGAATGTCCATCATCCATCCGTGGGTATCTTCTACTAACCCCATCCGGATTTCATTTAGCATTTTCTTTATTTCCATTGCCTTACCGTCGGCAGGGACAGGAATTGAGAAATCTACTCCTTGGTGTCCTATTGTATCAATCTGACTTACGACTGCGGCCGTTCCCATTCCGAATGCTTCGTTCAAATTACCAGCTCGAGCCGCTTCAACAATTTCTTCAACGCTTATGGGGCGCTCTTCAATCTTCCATCCCTTTTCTTTGATCAACGTAATAATGGATCTTCTAGTTACTCCTGCTAGAATTCGGTCTGTTAGAGGCGGCGTTAGGAAAGTATCTCCTACCAAAAGCATCAAGTTCATTGTTCCACTCTCTTCAATGAATTTATGATCGCGATGATCAGTCCAGATCACTTGGTTATATCCTTCTTTAACGGCTTGAGCTGTTGGATAAAATGAACCACCATAATTACCTGCCGCCTTCGTATATCCGATACCTCCGCCAGTAGCACGCGTGAATTCCTGTTCTATTTTAACCTTTACCGTACCGCTGTAGTAAGGTCCTACAGGACACGTTAGGATACAAAAGGTGTAATCATCACTTTGGCGGGCTGCAATGAACTCGGAAGAAGCAAATAGGAATGGACGGATGTATAGGCTGTGATCGTCCGAAGAGGGAACCCATTGGGCATCTATTTCCAAGAGCTTTTTCATTCCATCCATGAAAATATGTTCAGGAATCAATGGCATCATTAAGCGCTCGGCACTTTTATTTAATCTCGCAAAATTATCCAGTGGACGGAACATACTGATCGTACCGTCTTTCTTTCGATAAGCTTTCATTCCTTCGAATGCCGCTTGTCCATAATGAAGGGCATGTAAACCATAGGAAAATTCTAGCTGACCGTACGGGCGTATTTCAGGCTCAAGCCATTGACCGTTTTTATGATGACACACCAGCATATGGTCCGACATGTGTTTTCCAAAGGGAAGATTTGAAAAATCTATCGAGCCAATGCGGCTATGTGTGGTCAACTCTATTTTCATGCGCTGCTTTTTGGGAGTACAAATGTACTAAATTTGTAGGAGGTATTTTCGTTTTTCAAAGGCGGAAACCCTAGAAGGAATGAATTTTAAAAGACTTTAATTACCATGAAGCAATCTATAATTGCAAGCATCATAGCATTTTCACTTTTTTCATGTCAAGGCGCTAAGAATAATGACGATACCTCGAAAGATGTGCAAAAATCTGTATCTACCGAATATTATAATTTTGGAGATAGCACCTTCACTACAGAGAATGCATTTTCTGCTGCGGAATTAGTATCAAATTTTGCAGGTTCCGGAGAGGATTCAGCGTGGGCAACAGTCGCTGGACCTATTACCCAAGTCTGCACTACCAAAGGGTGCTGGATGAGCACTGCCATTGACTCAAGCAACAATCTATTTGTGGATTACTACTATGAATTCTTGCTACCCACCAATAGCCAAGGACAAAACATGGTGATGTACGGCTATATTTATTGGGACACCACAACAGTTGCACAGCTTCGTCATTATGCCGAAGATCGTGGTGCAAGCCAAGAAGAAATTGATGCCATCACAGAGCCTGTGGCAGAATACATGTTTAAAGCCAAAGGAGTAAAAATTGAACGTCCTGCCGATGCATAAGTTCCTAACGCTTTCTTTTATCCTAGCGCTCGTTACCCTCGCCAGTTGCATGCGGACTGCGGAGGAAGTAGCTCCAAAACAAAACTGGACTCCACAGCTTGATGAACCAAGTGAGCTTGCGCAAATCATGCAGGATATGCATGAAGAAGCAACTAAGCGTAAAGCTTCTCTGGAATCGGGCGTTTTGGATACTACATTATCTGAAACTTTGTTCGCCATGATTACTGCGCAGCCTACAAAACCACATATGACAGGAGAGGGATTCGAGCCCTATGCCAAAAGCTTTATTGGTATTTATAATCAGATTCATGGTGCTGAGAAAGTTGACGACCAAATACAGGCTCACAACAACATGGTTGATGCCTGTATCGCCTGTCACAATCAGTTTTGTAATGGCCCTATCTCGCGCATTGAGAAGTTGTACGTGAAATAAATGTCGACTCCTGGGGAAAGACATATTACCCAAAGTGCTGACGGCAGCACTACTCTGTGGGTACCGGGATTAGACGAACATTACCATAGTATTCACGGCGCGCTTACAGAAAGTCGACATGTATTCATCGAAGCCGGGCTCAAAGCCATAGAAAAATCAACGATTCGCATTTTAGAGGTAGGCTTAGGCACTGCCTTAAATGCCCGGCTCACCCTAGAACAGTCACATCAAGACGATACCGCTATTGAATACGATGCCCTCGAAAAATACCCCCTGACGCCGAAGGAGATTGAGACCATGGGTCGAAAAGGCTTAAGAAAGGAAGCACCATATTCAAACGCTACACCAAGGGCTGTGACCCATATATCAGAAAAGTTCAACTTCAGATTATTGGTAGAAGATGTAAAGACTTTCAAAGGCGAACAAGGTGCTTATGATCTCATTTACTTCGACGCCTTCGCACCTAGTGCTCAACCAGATCTATGGACAGATGAAATTTTTAAGAACATGTATGATCTGCTTAAACCCGGTGGCGCTCTAGTTACCTACTGTGCCAAAGGTGTAGTTAAGCGTTCCATGAAGGCTTCGGGGTTCGAGGTCGAAGCCTTACCTGGCCCTCCGCGCAAGAGAGAAATGACTAGAGCATGGAAAAGATAAGACCAACCAAATTCACCCCCCGTTGCTACGCCTTTATTCAAAATGAAAAAGGAGATGTATTGGTTATGCGGGAACTTTGGAGCGGCGTACACCTGAATAAGTTACCCGGCGGCGGTCAAGAGGTGGGAGAAGGCATGCATGAATGTTTAAATAGAGAAATTCAGGAAGAGTTCTATTCCTTTGGTGCCCCAATGAATTGGATTCACGTCTATACCCCTAGTCATGCATTTGTTTCTAGATTTCGCCCTGAGGAACAGTTAATTCTGAATTATTTCAAGGCGCACGAAGCTGTGATGGCCGAACAATGGGTGCTAAAAACCGACGAGAACTTGTTGCAAATGCTCTGGTTGCCTGCGGTTGAAGATAGTGCTAATTGGTTTACGCTGGACAATGATAAGGCCGCCTTCAAAGCATTCTTAAAAACATTGGGTTAATAGCCCAGTCTGCGTGCCACCACTTCAGATACTTTTTTATATAATTTCTTCGGCGAACCCGCGCGCCAAGCAAGGTCATCTAAGGTACCGCCAAGTACAAAATAAGCGTCCAAACCGTATTGGTTGAGTTCTTGAATAACGTGTGGGCGAAGATTGATAAAAGCCATCCACCCATCTGGAACTTCCTCGAGCCACTCGTCGTAATAATCTGGAATATCCGCATGGAAGTTCAGGATATTCTCCCCAATCAAAATGTACTTATCGATACCCTGAGGGATCAATTCATCGATGAAATCCCGCTTTAATCGCATGATGTCGTTGTGTACCGCATCGTTCCATTCACCGAGAAACTCGATTATGCAATAGCCAGTGAGGTAATCCGTAAACAACACCTTTAAGTACAAGGTCTCACAACCTATGCTGTCCCACTGAGGGTGAATCACATGGTCGTAAATACTATCTGTGAAATAGACCTCACTATTGAAATAGCCATATAATGGACTTCTTGGATCTTCCGAAGCCTGGTACAGATGTCGCCAATTATAGTAAGGTTCAATGGTATGCATGGAGAAATAATTGTTTCCAGTGATAACAAAAGTGGCGAAGCATTGTTAGTTTCACAACATAAATTTCAGCCATGGCCATTTTCACCATTACGGGTGCTACCGGATCGGTAGGACAAGCAATTGTAAACCAACTTCTTAAAGAAAACCACCGCGTGCGTATTCTTTCCACAAGAGAGGGCTTGTCTATGGAGGGTGTAGAAGTTTATGCTTGGAATACTGACCAAGGAACCATTGATCAGGCGTCTCTAGAAGGTGCAGACCACCTCATTCATTTGGCCGGAGCGACCGTCAGCAAGCGATGGACCCCAAAATACAAGCAAGCCATTATGGACTCTCGCGTAAAAGGCACCCAATTATTGATTGATGCCTTGCAAAAAGTCAAGAATGGCCCTTCTTCTGTGGTCAGTGCATCTGCTATTGGAATTTATGGTAGTGATTTCAACCACGAATTCACCGAAACCTCACCTACCGCGGATGACTTTTTAGCTTCCGTAACAAAAACTTGGGAGAGCTATACCCAGAAGTTTGAATCCAGTAGCTGTCGAAGCATACAACTGCGTATAGGTATCGTATTGGACCAAGGCGCCGGAGTGTTGGGACAACTTGAACCCTTTGCAAAATGGGGCATTGCCTCTCCCCTTGGCTCGGGCATGCAGTGGACCAGTTGGATTCATGTGAAGGATTTGGCCCGCATGTTCCTCTTCGCTGCCACCCAACCCATCCCTTCGGGCCCTTATAATGCCGTAGGTCTAGAACCCTTGACAAACAAAGCATTTACCAAGGAATTGTGCCGAGCCTTACATCGACCCATGGTCCTTCCATCGGTCCCGGGTTTTGCCCTAAAACTAGTCTTAGGAGAAATGGCCACATTGGCTTTAATGAGCCAAAAAGTTAGCCCTAAAAAAATAGTAGAGGCTGGATTCTCATTCCAATATACCACTGCAAATCAAGCACTTCAGCAGATTTACGGGAAATAAAAAACCCCTACCAAAAGGCAGGGGTCCGTCATTAATCTGAGCAAAAGCTACTTGGTCGCTTTTACTTTGATGCTTAATTCAATGAAGTGATCTATTAGATTTTCTTTTAACGTTTCAGCAATTGACGCATCTTCACGGTCATGGTATTTCACGCCCCAGAGTGTACGGTCAATACTAAAAGGTGGCGCCATAAATTTTACTCCTTCGTCACTTACCATTATCTCAGCAGGAAAGGTGATGCTGTTTGTGGTGCCACGCATCGTTAAATTCCCTGTTACCGTGCTGTATTTTGTCGCTTCGCTTGAATCCAATACCTCTACGATTTCAAATGCTACGGTCGGGAAACTATCTACGAAGAAGAAATCTTGAGATTTCAAATGATTTTCCAAATAACCGCGTTTGCCCTCATCCTCGAGATCAGTACAAGTGATTGAAGTCATATCCATAGTGATTGTACCTCCTACTAACTTGCCTTCAGCTACATCGAAAGTACCGTCTTGTACATTCACAGTGCCGCGGTGTTCCGATTGTACAAAAGTTTTAATACCTCGCCAAGCTACTGTTGACCCGGCATCTAGTGGGATAGATTTACTTCCTTCGGTACTTTTTACTTCTTGAGCTTCGGCTGTGGTAGCTTCGGCACCTTTATCAGAGCTACAACTTGCAACAAAAAGGCCCAGAGCGGCCATCAATGCTATTTTTTTCATCTTTAAAATGGGTTATTTAATTGGGTTACGAATGTATAACGGAAAACCTATTTTAATGTTTAAACATCTAATTAAATTTTCTCGGCACGTTGTATTGTGAATAGCTCCCTATTCAATCATCTTTCTACGCAACCTTATGGCTAATACACTTACGATTAACGCCGTACTCCCAGCAATCAGATAGGGATAAGAATAATGTAGTTCATACGCCGCTCCTCCAATGGCTGGACCCAAAACTCGCGCAAGCGATCCTACACTTTGATTTGCTCCTAATATCGTTCCTTGCATCCCTCCTGGTGCATAGCCGCTCAAAACTGAACTAATAGTGGGCGTCAGAAGTGCATTTCCAAAAGATAAAAAAGTCATGCAAATAAGTTCCAATGCGAAATAATCTTGGGGAACAAAGGGCATTCCAAATAATCCTATGGCGACGAAAATAGTTCCTAGCACAAGCAAATTCTGTTCACCAAACCATTTATTGAAATATCCTATTAACCCTCCTTGAATGACCACAGCAAGTAAACCTATATATGCGAATACGTATCCTATATGCATTTTACTTAAACAGAAGTGCTCCGACCATAATAACGTGGCGGTAATTTGCATCATTGAGAACCCCAAGACATAAACAAAATTGATGGTGAATAATGCATTCACTCCTGGGATTTTACGGAATCTCGCGAGGTCTTTGAATGGATTCGGAAATAGTGCTCTAGCCTTAGATCTCTCTTTTAACGATTCTTCTAAATACAACCATGCTAAAACAAAATTTATCCCTCCGAGCATTGCTGCAAAATATCCTACCCCAGCAACACCAAAATATTTATCTATAATGCCTCCTAATGAGGGACCAAAAATGAAACCAAGTCCAAAAGCAGCGCCAATAAAACCAAAGGCTTTAGTTCGCTGGTCCAGAGGTACGACATCGCTGATATATGCCTGTGCTACACTCAAGTTAGCTGCGCCGAAGCCCTTCAACATTCTGGTTAAAAACAGTAGCCAAAGCACAGTCGTATTTGCAAAGAGAATATAGGCTACCACCATAATACCTATACTCACTAACATAATAGGACGTCGTCCATATTTATCGCTTAAGCCACCCCAGAAACTCGCAAACATGAACTGCATGATACTAAACGAAGCGCCCAAGAAACCAACTATGAGATCGGAAGCTCCCAATGTCTTGGCGTAAATAGGGAGAATTGGAATGATAAGTCCAAACCCCATGAGGTCTAAGAAGACCGTTAGAAAGAGAACGGCAAGGGCTTTATTCTTCATCCTGAGCGTTCGCTATTAACGACTCAACTTTCAACCCCTTGGAGTTAAGACGATATGAGTGGAGCTCCTTTGCCAAGTACACCGAATCAAAGATCTCTGAAGCCTCTACTTTGAACTGCTGAAAGTCGCGATAACGTGCGCTAAAATGGCCCAAAAGCAAATGCGTGGCACCCGCTTCTTTCGCCACAATGGCCGCCTCTTTTGCCGTGCTGTGCATTGTTTCCTGTGCGCGTTTGGCCTTGTCCTCGCAGAAGGTACTTTCATGATACAAAAGGTCCACACCATCAATATAGGTCGCGGTATCGGGCGTGTACATGGTATCCGAAGCGAAGGCATAGCGCAATGGGGCGGGCGGATCGAAGGTGAGTTCTTTATTAGGAACTAATTGCCCCTCTTCACTCGTCCAATCCTTACCGTCCTTGATCCAATGGTAATCACATACAGGCACCCCATAGGCATCGGCCACCGGCTTATTCAACTTGCGCGCCTGCTCTTTCTCCTCAAACAAAAATCCTGTTGTGGCGATGCGGTGCTTAAGCGGGAAGCTTAAGATGGTATAATCATCCGTCTCCAACAACACCTGTGGCACTTTGTGCTGCGTCACTGCAAAATGTATGGGGTACGAAGTGAAGGTGCCTGAAGCACGGAATTGGGCCAAGATCAAATCCTTCAACTTCGGCGGACCATAGACCGTCAATGGCGTCGTGCGGCCCAACAAATGAAAGCTGCTCAACAACCCCACCAAACCGAAGAAATGATCGCCGTGGAGGTGTGAAATGAAAATGTGATTGATGCGCGAAAACTTGATTTTACTGCGGCGCAATTGCTTCTGAGTACCCTCGCCACAATCGATGAGGAAATAGTGTTCCCGCATCTTCAACAGTTGCGAGGTCGTGTATTGGTTCGACGTTGGGGTGGCACTTGCCGCACCCATGACTACCAATTCCAGTGCCATTATTCCTTATTGAGTTTGCGCTTCTCCGCGAGCAAGTACAAGACGGCCATTCGCACGGCCACCCCGTTTTCTACTTGGTTCAAGATGATTGAGTGTTCGCTGTCGGCCACCTCAGAGGTGATCTCTACCCCACGGTTGATCGGCCCAGGGTGCATGATGGTGATCGGCTTTTCCAATCCGTCCAAATGCTCCATGGTCAATCCATATTGTGCGCGGTACTCCGAAATAGACGGGAAGTACTTGATATCTTGACGTTCGTGCTGTACGCGCAACATGTTCGCGACATCACACCACTCAATGGCTTTCTGTAGGTCGTATTCCACCTTCACTCCCAAGGTGTGCATGTATTTCGGCACCAAGGTAGAAGGACCACAAACCATGACCTCTGCTCCCATTTTCTGAAGCAACAATACATTTGAGAGCGCCACTCGGCTGTGGACTATATCCCCGATTATTGCCACCTTCGTGCCTTCAAGGGTTCCCACAGCTTCACGGATAGAGAATGCGTCCAGCAAGGCTTGAGTAGGATGTTCATGGGCACCGTCGCCGGCATTCACGATGGAGGCATCTACATGCTGTGATAGGAATTCCCCAGCACCAGGATTTGGGTGACGCATGACCACCATATCTACTTTCATGGCCAAGATGTTGTTGACCGTATCCACCAATGTTTCCCCCTTTTTCACCGAGGAAGAGGCGGCAGAAAAATTCACCACATCAGCACTCAAGCGCTTTTCGGCCAATTCGAAGGAAAGGCGCGTACGGGTAGAATTTTCAAAAAATAAGTTGGCGATGGTTATGTCTCTTAGTGTCGGTACTTTTTTAATGGGTCGATTGATGACCTCTTTAAATTGGGCTGCAGTATCAAGTATTAATTGAATATCGTCTTTATTCAGGTGCTTGATGCCGAGCAGGTGATGTACAGAGAGTTCGCTCATGATGGGTTCTCAGTTAATAAGACTGCATCGCGGCCGTCTACCTCCTCCCACAATACCTGAACGCGCTGTGAAGCAATACTGTCCACTTGACGTCCTTTGTAATCCGGTTGGATGGGTAGGTGGCGAGAAAATCTGCGGTCTATTAATGTGAGTAATTCCATTTTGGCGGGCCTGCCGTAGCTCAGAATAGCATCCATAGCTGCACGAACACTACGACCGGTGTATAAAACATCATCAACAAAGACTACGCTTTGATCCTCAACTAAATGGTCAATTTGAGTGCGATTAGGTTGCAAATGTCCGGGGCGTCTACGAAAATCATCTCTAAAAAAGGTAATGTCCAATATACCCGTGCGGACCTGCGCAACTCCGTAGTTTTCATTTAAAAGTCTGACTAATCTGTCAACGACCTGTACCCCACGAGGCTGGAGTCCAATTAAAATAGAATTCGAGAAATCTCCATGGTTTTCAATGAGCTTGCAACACAATCGATTTAATGCGATGTTAAGTTCTCTTGCATCAATGATTTCTCTATTGCTCATGCCGCAAATTTACTATTTAATAGTTGGATACAATAGCTTTCAAGTCTAAGCCGGAAAAATTTCCACTGCTCATTAGCGCCATAGCCTTATTTGACCCATTGTTTTGAAGGGCCAATTCCAATTCTTTGGCATTATCAAAAACCCTAATTCCAGGCCCAAAGGCATTGTTTACATCCTCTTTACTCAGAGGCGGTAACTTTTTATGAGCCACTGCCGCAGGACTATAATAAACCCAAGCTTCATCCGCTCTGTCCATTACCCCATTGTATTGAGGTAAAAACTCTGGATTCAAGCTGCTGAACGTATGCAGTTCTAAAACCACACGCACCTTTCCAAACTGCTCTTTCAATGCCGCTACCGAAGCCCCCACCTTTGACGGGGCATGCGCGAAGTCCCGGAACACTTTAGTATTAGCGCCCTCATAGAATACCTCCATCCTATTTTGCGCCCCAGTAAAACTCAGGATGGCATCGTAAAAATCTTCCTCTTGAACACCCATCTCCAGGCACAACCAACGTGCGGCCTCCATATTACTAAGATTGTGTGCACCAAAGACTTGCAGCGGCATCATGCCCTCAGGCGTCTCAATAAAGGTCTGGCCATCAACAATCTCATAATTTGGTAAAGAATAGGCAAAGTTTTTGACCGTTGCACCTGAGGTTTCCACTACCCCTTTGAGCACTGCATCGCGCTCGTTGTAAATGACCGCCCCGCCGGCTTCTACGGTATCGAGATACAAACGGAATTGGTCTACATAATCCTCAAACGTGGGAAAAACATTAATGTGATCCCAAGCTATACCGGTAATAGCCGTGATGTTTGGCTTGTACAAATGAAACTTTGGGCGAGGGTCATTGGGTGAACTCAAATATTCATCCCCTTCCATTACCATGAACTCCGAACCACTCTCTAGTTCCACCATACAATCGAACCCAGCTAACTGAGCGCCGACCATATAATTCACAGGTTGGCCTACGTGATTCATCACGTGTAGCACCATGGCTGTGGTGGTAGTCTTTCCATGAGATCCGGCGATGACCACCCGGGTCATGTCCTTGCTGACCTCATACAGAAACTCTGGATAGCTATAAATCGTAAGGCCCAATTCCTGGGCTCTCGCTAACTCCGGATTGTCTTGACGGGCATGCATACCCAAAATAATGGCATCCAACCCTTCATGCACGCGCTCGGGAAACCAACCCTCCTGGGCCGGCAGCAGGCCTTTTGATTCGAGCCGTCCGCGGGACGGCTCGAAGATCTGATCGTCCGAGCCGGTGACCGTATGACCGCCCTGTTGCAATGCAATGGCGAGGTTGTGCATGGCACTTCCCCCAATGGCTATGAAGTGAACATTCATGAGTTTATTCTTCAAATCTTAGGTTGCCAAATCTAATCTTAGAGCCCCGTAGTGACAATAATATAGCCCCATCTTTTCCGTCATTTGCTAACCGTGAGGAGCGCGGTGCTACGCGGAACTTCTGACGCTTATTCTTACTGAGTACCCGATAGTTTAGGGAAGCGTCGTGTCCTAAAGTGACCATTACAAGATTACCTGCCTTTGCGTTTCGAATGGGACGAAGTCTTTTCTTACCCCAGCGCTTATCATTTCCACGGTGATCGTTATACACAAAGTGCAAACCGTCTTCATTCATAAGAAAGGTATAGCCAAGATAGTAACCGCCATCGTTCATGGAATTTTGCTCCTTCGGAATGTGGGCATACCAATCTACATTACCTTCCTTACTAATGCTTAAGACGATGATATCGCGGTAATAGTAGTAATAATTCGTCGTAGTGGTTCCTCGGCCAGTTTGGACAGTACGGACGATGAGTTCATAATCTTCTGCCACTACATAGGCTCCCCCGTCGGGTCGCGAAACGAATTGACGGAACACAAAGTTCTTACGTATTCCCTTGCCTCTTTTGGCGCGCATCTTGGAAAATTGGGCTACAAAATCTATGGAGAATGGATTGAGGTTTGAATGAATCACCTCTCCTGCTATTTGATCGAAGCCTAAGTACAAGGCACCGTCCATATCCCATGAATTGCGGCGACCATAAAACCCTGAGATAGCCATTTCTCCATCAGTAATATCGCATTCAATGCCTAAACTGTGCACGCGAACGTTCTGAAGGCCTAGGTCAAATTCGATGATCTCATTCTCTTCTCCGGATCCAATTTTCATCAGCTTATAGTCGAGATCGCGGTTGTTGGTGAATGTCAAATTTGGTGAACGATCAAAATAACTCAGGATAAAAACATCACCTGCGTTACTGACCTCGAAATCCATAATACCAAAGTTGCGGTCTTGGTAGACCAGTTCCACATCGGCATTCCACAGCTCATTTAAAGATGGGTCAAAGACACGAACGTAGAAATTCTCTGACTTTTGGCGTTCATAAGGTGGGTTCGTAAAGATCGCGATCTTGGAACGGTCCTTGGATAATTGGACATCAAATTCTCCTCTATTTCGAAAACGACTGTCTAAAACCTCTAGCACTTGAATATCTCCAAGGTTCGCCTCAGCATCCAAAGTGCGGCATAGTAAATACCTAATATCTGCCGTTCGATCATAGCTCTCGTAAAACAAGTATTGAAGATCCCCAATAATCAAACTGGTTTTAAAATCTACGCGACGGCCGTTCCATTCCCACCTAGGATTTTTCATCAACCATTGTTCACTGAGGTCATAGCGGTTGTAGTATGCGAAATACTCATCTCTATTTCCAGCGATCAAACTCATCGCACTGCCGCGATAGGTATAGAAACCGTTATCTCCAACCTGAAGGAGTCTATCAAACTTGGCATTACGAACATTGTATTCTGAGCTCCACTCCAACACAGGAAAAGAACCCTGCGCAAAGGCTGCGACAGAGAAAAAAACGGCCATTATCGCCAACATTCTACCTTTTTCAGGCGTTTTCATAGGAAGATTGTATTGTTTTCGTAAATTTTGGAAGTGATAGTCAATATACATCACCCCTTCCTAGTACAACGCATATGAAACGAATTATTTATACGCTGACCATTCTACTCTGTACCGGCCTTTGGGCCGATGCACAGACAGTGATTGTGCGCAAACGTAACCTCGATGTAAGTGGTGCGGGGCAAGTCAATACAATGTCCTCGCCTTCAATGACGGGTAACTTAAATCCTAGCGCCTACTACAGCCGCTACAACCATGCTGTAAAGTTATCGCCTACAGCACTCATTGCCGGCGATATCCCGCTTTCTTATGAGCATAAGGTGACCGATTATTTGAGTCTTGAAGGAGGGTTGGGCATAACCACCTTCAATATGACCGAAGAGTTGATCCGCGGCTACAGCCTGCGACAAGACGGTCAAACGCTGAGTAAGATTGGCTACAGCGCTACCTTCAATGCTAAATTCTTCCCAGAGGGCAATGCCTTCCAGGACGGCTATTACATCGCCTTTAATTTCAACCACCGTAACTACGCCCAAGATTTCTACATTACCGATCCGTTTTCAGGTATTGATAAGACGGTTAATGAAGGGTTTAGCTGGAATGACTTTGGTTTCACCATGGGTTACCAGAGCAGACCTTCTGAGCGCATGATTTTGGATTGGTTTATTGGTGCAGCCATAAGAAATAAAAGTAGAAGCACCTCGGAATACGTGGAAGCCTTTGACCCAATTACCGGGATTTTCACAGGTCAGTACGAACTCATTGATCGCCGAAATGCAACGCCAGCCATCCTTGGTGGGGTGAGAATCAGCATCCTTTTTAGGTAGCCCCGCAGGGCAAATTTGAACATAAAAAACGCGGCCCAAGGGCCGCGTTTTTATTGGTTAAAATTTTCTTATTCCACTCGGAGATTAAAGGATCCAGGTAGTTGATTACTCAACTTCACCGCAATTTCGTAATCATCCGCCATTGCGTGAGTCATACTTTCGGTTTCAAGGGACATGTTTTGAATGAATTGGTCCAATTCAAATTCAAGAATCAAATGATCACCGCCTTTGACGGATCCGACAATCTGCGAAGTGAGGTCTACGCAACGATACAACTCATCCTTCCCTGTGTGCCAGGCCAACAGGATATCATCAGTCCCAAGGATTCCAGAAGGGTTTGAGCGTCCGTCAATACGTAAAAACCTGTACTTCGTCGCCCACGACCAATACATATCATTAGCGCTGGAAAGTGGATGACCCACATCGAAAGAGGTAGGATCCATAGCATTATTCAAAGAATCTACCCCAACACAAAAACTTAATGTGCTCGCCTTCTTGGCTAGGCTCCACTCGTAATTCATGGTGGCGCTGTCCTGTGCATTGCAGAATATCACTTCTTCAACCATTTGATCACCTATTTGCAGGTCTGACAAATAGAAATAGAACTTCTCGAACTTAACAGCTGTATCCCCTTTGTAGATGGTTTCACCTACTGTATAGGGAGCATCGTTGTAGGTAAGCCGCACTTCCATAGAAACGGTCGAATCACCAATCCCACAAGATGCCAACAATAGGGTCGCAAGGGATGCAACAACTAGGTTAGGCAAGTATCTCATAATCGTGGTAGTTTAAAGTTCAAACACAAACTCACTGATTACGTTATCGCGCAAGATTTTAGCATTGAAATAGTCGGTTCCATCTGCTGGATCGCAGTTGATGACCGGAGTTTGACTTGGCGTCAGGCCCAGGAAGAGCTTTTCAATATCTAAATTCATCACAAAGAATACGTCTTTATTGTTGGCCACACTAAAGTTGCGCTTTTCGTTTTTATTTACCACCAAATCCGGTGTAGCAAAACGCCATACAAAAGTGGATTGAGGGGTCGTAAAAACTGTATCAGCTGGATCAAAGATACCACCCTCTATCTGGAAGAAGCTGTGACCTATGTCGCTTCCATTCCATACCGCACCGCTTTTCAATGGGTTGCCATCTTCCAAGCTCTCTGGGGCGGCATGAGCACGTGCTGAATCTAAACCGATCATGTAGTTTATGGATCCATTGTATGAACCTCGCGGCAAATAGGCCAACTTAATTTGACTCGTTGTAGTCACATCTATCATGGTGAGGTCGCTTTCTGTACGCACGGTATCGCTCTCGTCAAAGCTGATGAATTCAGCGCCACTTAACGTCGCGTAGATCTTATTAATTTTATTAGATCTCCATTAATCTGATACACTTGCGACGTATCCAATAAATCACCGTCAAAGTACTTATACATGCGGATGTAGATGTTTCTATTATCCAAAGCAGTTGGATCTACCACCGGTATGGACTTTTCACATCCGAGCAACACGCCCATTAGAACTGTAAGAATGGCTAATTTTTTCATTCGTCTTTTATTTTCAAAAACTCTGGCGACTGTTCAATGGACACCATTATTTGGTCTAACAATTTATCATTTTCCTGCTCAAAATCGAGCTCTAATGGGTCTTTAAAGGTAACATTTAACAAGTTACCCGTGCTTTTCACAAACATACCGGTTTTGTCGAAGGCTCGACGAAAACCATCGATGACCACGGGAACTACCACAGGCTGCAGTTCACGAATAAGGTGTACCGTGCCTCGACGGCCTTTTACAAATGGACGAGTTGTTCCTTGAGGAAAAGTAATGGTCCATCCCGTTTCCATGGCTTTTTTAATGTTTGCAATATCCTTAGGGTCAACCCCACGATTCACATTTTTGCCCGCTTCCCTCCACGTTCGCTTGATGCTAACTGAACCTGAATATTGCATCAGTTTAGGCAGTAGTCCTTTCTTCATGGTTTCAGCAGCCGCGATAAAGAAACGTTGAGTTTAGGACGGAAATAATGTGAAGAACGGAAGACGATTATACACACCATTTTCAGCGGCATTAAAAACTTGATACATGGCGCTAACATCGGCGAAATAGGTCTGGTGGTTCGATACAAATAAAACACCTTCTTGCGGGAGATTCTTTAATTTCTCGGCCCCAACAATCTTTATGGAATTAACTCGAGTATATCGATACCATGTGATCAAACCAAATATAAAAATGACTATTCGTTTGATCAATAGATTATAGCCGAAACTATCTTTTTTAAAGGGGTTCAACATTGCTGTAATTCCAATAGAATGCTGCAAATATAAGGCTATCTCAATAGTGCAACGAGTTCTGCAGTCATCATTGCGGTAGCGCCCCAAATAATTTCTCCATCCCAGTGATAGGCGGGCACTAAAAGCGTTCCGTAAGTCGTCTTGATGCTGGTCTGCTGGATGAGGGAGCCATCTATTAATTGGGATAAGGGAATGGAAAAAACTCGGTCTACTTCTCGTGGATCCAGTTCTACGTTAGGAGCCGCCTTTCCAAGGGTAATAAAAGGCTCCACGTAGAAGTTGGATGGCGGGATGTACAACCAGCTCATGGCACGGAAGAATTCCTGTTCACTAGGCTTTAGATTGACCTCTTCCTCACACTCACGAAAGGCCGCAGCCCTTAAATCTTCATCATATTCTTCAAGTTCTCCTCCCGGGAAACTGATTTGTCCACTATGCGTTCCGTCGTAGGCTGGACGCTTCATGTATAATACTTCAAGTTCATGAGGACCCTGGAAAATATGAATGATCACTCCAGCTTTCCGAGGTTTAAAAGTAGCGATATCTGCAAAGTCTATAGCGTTGCGATAGGAAGGCATCATTTCCTGCTGGCCAGAGATTCCGGGCAATGGTAAATACAATTTATCTTTCAGCGCATCTATGGTCATTGGTTAAAAATACGACACATTGAACGGCCCCAGAACTTACTCAAATATATCTTTGTTATCTATCAATAGCTGAATCACAATAAGCAATGACTATAACTCAACTAAAATACATTGTTGCGGTGGATAACCATCGCCATTTCGCCAAAGCAGCAGAGGCTTGTTTTGTAACGCAGCCCACGCTGAGCATGCAATTACAGAAACTCGAAGAGGAATTAGATATCCTCATCTTTGATAGATCTAAACATCCTATTGTTCCTACTCCATTAGGGGCTAAAATTCTTGATCAGGCAAGATCAGTCCTTTATGAAGCCCAAGTATTGGAGCAAATGGCTAAAAAAATTGGCGGCAAATTCGAAGGAGAACTCAACCTCGCCGTCATTCCTACCGTGGCCCCTTCCCTCTTGCCAAGGTTCATTCCTGAGTTCTCACAAAAGTATCCAGATATCAAACTTAAAGATTGAAGAACTCAAGACCGAGGACATGATCGAAGCCCTAAGACAAGATCGAATAGATGTAGGCATCGCAGCAACGCCACTCACTGAGAAAGGTATTGAGGAATTGCCGTTGTACTATGAGCCTTTTATGGCTTTTGTGCCCGAATACCATTCCATGATTAATGACGAATTTCTACTTGGCCTCTGAGCTGAATGCAAATAACATGTTGCTGCTGAATGAAGGGCACTGCTTTCGCAGCAGTGTTTTGAAGATTTGCCAAACCGATCTTCAGCAAGACCAACGCATCAACATGGAAAGTGGAAACTTTGATACACTTTGGAAAACTGCCGCATCGCGGACTAGGAATGACCTTATTGCCTTATCTGAATACGCTGGATTTAGCCGCGAAATTCAAAAAAGGAATTAAACCCATTGCTGAACCCACACCTACTCGGGAAATCAGTATGCTTTATACGAGGACCCAACTCAAACAAGAGTGGATTCAAGCCATGGCAGCCGTTATTCAGAGTACATTGCCAGAGAAGTTGCTGGAGAAATCGGACCATATTATCAGCCCGTGATTCCTACACCTGCAAAGGGATACAATCAGTGCAATAGCCAACATATTCATCACAATTCCGCGGTAGACCATGTAAGAAATGGTCAGTTTCCCCGTGCTGAAAACAATAGCATTTGGCGGAGTGGCCATGGGCAGCATAAAAGCACAACTGGCGCCTAACACTAAAGGCAAACTCAACGCATCCATGGGATACCTATAACTGCTCAACACTAACAGCAAAGGCAATAGTGCGCTTACTAAGGCCATATTGCTCAATAATTCCGTAGCGAATACCCCTATGACGGCGACCAGGAGGAGCCAAACCCACTCAGGTAATTGGCCCAAGTTTGCTAAACCTGTACTCATCCATTCAAACCATTGACTTCCTTGCAAGGTACCGGCAAGAGCCAAGCCTCCGCCAAAGAGAATCAATATGCCCCAAGGTAAATTCTTAGTATCCTCCCAATCCAATATGTTGCCCTGGTTTCCATCGCGAAGGGCGAACAACATCACCGCACTGGCCAGTGCTATGGCTGTGTCCGACCATTGAATCACCGGAATCCATTGCGCTAAGTATGGACGTAAAATCCACAAAATGGCAGTAAAGGCAAACACCACCGCCACACGCTTTTGAACGGGCGTCAATCCTCCCAGAGAATGCCACTCTTCCGCAATCCATAGGGCCGTATTCTGCTCTTCCTCGTCGTTCAACACGTCCTTCGGCAGGCCTCGAGTAATGATCCAAAAGGCAGTAATGCCGAGGACCACAGTGGCAGTCAATCCTACAGGGAGCCATTCCATAAATCCAATGGGACGGTCCAATTGTTCCGACATAAATGCCGCAAAAATCATGTTCGGCGGCGTTCCGATGATCGTGGCCATGCCGCCAATATTAGCGGCCCAAGCCACACTTAGCAGTACCGGCCTGGACAACTTAGATTGTTTCTCCTCGTTCAATACCCCAAGCACACTAGTGGCGATGGGCAACATCATAATGGCTGTGGCCGTGTTCGAAATCCACATAGACATAAAGCCTGTGGCCAACATAAATCCGGCGATCAATCCTGTATCCTTCGTACCTGTTCGCTTTAAAATCCACAAGGCGATGCGGTAATGCAGGGAGGACTTCTCCAAAGCCAAGGCGAGCACGAACCCACCAAGGAATAAGTAGACCAAAGGATGGGCATAATAGCCTGCCAATTCCTTCGCCGTTCCCAGTCCCAAAACGGGAAAAAGGAGCAATGGCAGCAAAGCAGTGACCCCTAGATGTACAGTTTCCGTAATCCACCATACCAGCATCCATGCTGCAATGCCCAATAGAACAAAATGGGATTGTCCTTGACCAGCGATGCTGATAAGAAGGGCGAGCACGGGGCCCAGCCAACGGATAATGGATGTAAATTTGGTCATCTAATGTGCGAATATATGAAGCTCGTTTTTGCAACTCACAACCCCGGTAAATTACAAGAAGTCCGCGAGATGCTCGCACCAAAATACGATGTCATTGGCCTTCATGATTTAAATGACCATGAAGATATCGTTGAGGACGCCCCCACCCTTGAAGGGAACGCCATCATCAAAGCAAAGACCGTATGGGAGCGCCATGGGTTGCCTTGTTTTTCAGACGATACTGGATTAGAGATTGATGCATTGAACGGGGCTCCCGGAGTATATAGCGCACGTTATGCAGGACCGGCTAAGGATCCGCAGGACAACATGGACAAGGTTTTACAGGAGCTGGAAGGAGTAGCAAATCGCGGGGGCCAATTCCGCACTGCAGTCGCCCTTCACTGGAACGGGGAGTATACAATCTTCGAAGGAATCGTTCGCGGAACCATTGCCACCGAGCGCATGGGAGCCAAGGGATTCGGTTATGACCCCATCTTTGTTCCAGAAGGGCATCAAACCAGCTTCGCACAAATGGATGCCGCTGCAAAAAATGCAATCAGTCACCGTGGCCGCGCCATTAGGGCATTAGTCGATTTTCTAATCGCACAAGATTAAGCGCCCAATTCCTCAGGACGACTAAAGAAACTGAAGTGAACGTGCCCGTACTTGCGGTGCTCAAAGAATCCAGGTAGATGACTTAAATCCGTATCTGCGCTGTGTTCGATGATGGCTTCTCCACCCTCTTTCAAGAAGCCTTTTTGAATCAAGGCCTCGGCGAGCGCTTCGTGCTTGTCCCAATCATATGGAGGATCTGCGAAAACAATATCATAGGAGGTGGTGGTCTTTTGTACGAAGAGCCAAGCATCTAATTGGACCGGTTGTATGTTCGCTCCTAAATCATCCGCCATCTCGCCAATAAAGCGCACACAGCCTTTGTTCTGATCCACACAAGTGATCTCGCCCGCTCCTCGCGACGCGAACTCGTAGGCGATGTTGCCCGTGCCTGCGAACAAATCTAAAATGCGCAAATCATCAAAGAAAAATCTATTATTTAAAATGTTAAACAATCCTTCCTTAGCGAAGTCTGTTGTTGGCCTTGTCGGCAGATTTTTCGGCGCGACAACGCGCTTCCCTTTCCATTTACCACTAACTATTCTCATAGACGTAGTAAAGTAGCGAAGGCTAAGGCATCGAATTCTTTCATCGCCGAGCTAATTTTCGACCATTGCATCGGCTTGAATAAACGCACCGTCCCAAAGTACGGCTGGACCACATCTTTATACGCCTTTGCACTCAAGCCACTGATTTCAATGGTACAATCTGCACGGTTCCAATCCAGTTGCTCTACGCAATTACCTAAATGGTACATGAGCTCACTTTCATTGGCACAAGGAAAGCTATTAATAAGTGTCCAATTTCCTTTTTTACTTGCCATGATTTGAACCGCATCGTTGTATATATGCGCCCAAATCATTGGAGAATCTGAAGGTTCTAATCGATCCATTTGTAACGCCCAATGGTGACGACGCACCAATGAAGCGGTATTGCTGAGTTTTAAATCTTGCTCTGGCAAATAAGCAAACACTGCTACTCCAAAAGACTCGTTGACATCTGAAAAATTTGCCTTGTGCCCCAACATATCCTCTGTCCAATCTAAATCTTCAGGATCTGTCATGACTTGTGGAATGAGTACACTGTGCGGGGCCTCTATGCCATAAACCACCTCCGCAAGCGGCTGGGGAAAGGAATCAATGAGGTCTTGAACCGGCTGATCACTCCATTCTGCAGGAGGAATATATCCAGCCATGTACAGCTGACGTGTGGTTTGGTGACGTACCAAAAAAGAAAGTCCATCCTGCTGGTACAGGATGGACAATGTGCATTCCTCCGCCTTCGCCGTTTCGAAGGCTGGATCGATGTTATTCTGTTTTACACTTAGTGTTTTCGTAGTTACCACTGATGGTCGGTTGTGTCAATGATCCAATGGTCCAATGTTCATTTTTTACTTTGGCAAAGGCATCGGGATAGTCCTTCCGATACATCTGCAAAAATGGTGGTGAACGGAGCACTCACCTCAAATGTAGCAACTTCTACTCCATTCTTAACAATCTTGCCCGCATTCATACTAAACAAACTGTCCGTACCTGAAATGTTCAACAACGTTGAGGCATCAAAACCTTCACCGAAAACTTGGGTTCTTACGGGTTCTTGCCCTAGAACACGAATAATAACAGAATCTTTATTCATATCCTTCTGATATACTTTATCGTAGTACATGAAATTTGTGTCTTTTCGTTCAATTATGCTTACGACACCCGTATCAACAAATGCCACGAGGGTTTGAAGATCAGCACAGAAACTTCCGTTTTCGCCTTTAAACGCTAATTGTGCTTCACGAAGATTTTCTAACTGCTCGGTTACTTCACAAAGCCTAACATCATAAATTCTGTTAAACTTAATGGGCTGCATTATACTCGTGTAAATGCGATACGTCAAGAAGACAGAAATTATTATAAGTGCTACCTTGACTACGGTTTGTACCTTTGAATTCATGTGATCATTTTGAATTTAATGGTCCCAAAACTACAATATTTTTCCGTTGCTTGCACCCCAAAGTACATATGCAGATTTAAAAGGCTTTTTTCCTTTTCAACCTACCGAAGATCAGGACGGGTTATTAAGGAAATTGGCCGTTTACCTCAGTATTCGTAGGGTACTCCCAGAAGTCTTTATTATCAAAGGATATGCAGGTACTGGAAAGACAACTGTAATGCGCAGTGTAGTCGCCACGCACAAAAAGCACAAACGCAAAGTGGTGTTAATGGCGCCAACGGGTCGCGCGGCGAAAGTCCTCTCTGGAGCTACGGGATCAAAAGCACATACCATCCATCGTTCGTTGTACCGCCCGCGAGTAGGCAGCGGTGGAACGGCCACCTTCGTATTGGCCAATAACAACTTAAAGAATACCACCTTTATTGTCGACGAAGCCGGTCTAGTAGGAACAACCACTGATTCTACCCTGGGCGGTAATGCCCTGATCGAAGACCTCATCACCTTCGTCTTTGCGGACCCCTCTAACAACTTGATTCTTGTAGGCGACCCTGCACAGCTTCCTCCTATTGGTCAGCCTCACAGCCCTGCACTTTTAACGGACTTCTTCGTGAAAACCCTAGGCGTTAATGCTACAGGTCATACCTTGAGACAAGTCGTTCGTCAGGCATTAGATAGTTATATATTGAAAAATGCGACGGCTCTACGCAACAGAATTGAAGAGGATAGTTCTGAGGATCCCATTATTGAAGCCGGGGAAGACTTGATTCGTGTGGAGGACGGCTACCAGCTCCAGGAAATTTTCGAAAACCTTTACCACAGCGACGGCAACAATAACACAATGGTCGTACGCAGCAATAAAAAAGCCAACCAATACAACCAAGGAATACGCGCCCGCATTAAGTTCCAGGAAGATCAGATTGCAGCCGGGGACCAATTCATGGTGGTCAAAAACAACTATTTCTGGCTCCCCGAAACAAGCGCTATGGGTTTTATTGCTAATGGAGAAATTGGAACCATCAAAAGCATACGTAATATTCACGAACGCTACGGCCTAACCTATTGCGAAGCCACCGTCGCCTTCCTCGACTACCCGGAGCAAGAAGCCATAGATGTGATGTGTAACCTAAGTACACTCATGAGTGATGGCCCAGCCCTAAGCGCTGCCCAAAATAACGCGCTGTACGAGCAAATGAACGTGAAGTACGCCCGGTACACGAGTAAAGGTCGCCGTTATGAAGCCATCAAGAATGACCCTTATTTCAACGCGCTTCAAATCAAGTTCAGCTACGTCATCACATGTCATAAAAGTCAGGGCGGACAATGGGAAAACGTTGTGATTGAGCACCCCTACCTCCCAGATGGCCCCTCCCCGATCTATTTTAAATGGCTCTATACAGCAATGACCGAGCAACAATGAAAGTTTATCTCGTTGGCTTTCCTGAGAATTGGTTTGGTACAATATCTTTGAATTCAGAACAAGAGCAAGGATGAAGTACTTGATAGCAAAAATAGTCTTCTGGCTCACCGGCTGGACTTTGGATGCCTCCAAAGAGCAAATAGCTGCAGCACGAAACACAGTGATGATTGCTGCCCCCCATACCTCGAACTACGATTTGGTATTTGCGATGGGAACCTTCTGGCTTATGAAGCTTCCGGTAAAGTTTTTCATCAAGGACTTCTACACTAAATGGTATTTCTTTGGTTTTTTCAAATGGCTTGGCGCCATAGGGGTGGATCGATCAAAACGAAGCAACTTAGTGGACTATGCTACTGAACTACTTTTAAAACGTGATGATATCACCATAATGGTTCCTGCAGAAGGCACTAGGAAAGCTGTAGAGAAATGGAAAACTGGTTTTTATCACATCGCAGTGAAATCTGGGAAAAATATAAGTCTAGGATATTTAGACTACGGTAAAAAATACGCTGGAATCTTAGATGTCATACCTGCTGGAGCTCAAAAAGCAACCTTTGATCAGATTCAAAGCATTTATGAGAATGTCACCGCCAAATACCCGGAGCTATACAATAAAGTCATTCATTAATGGGGGCATTAGAACTTAACTTTCCCAAAGAAGTTTCTGCCTTAGTCCGTCATAAAAAGGAGGAGGATCAAACATTGCTTTGGGACCCTTGTCGTAAAACATGGTTGATTGCTACCCCCGAAGAATGGGTGCGTCAACATGCACTACACTACTTACATCTCCTGGGGTATTCATTTGCTCTCATGGAAACAGAGAGTGGATTACGCACGGGATTCAAGGAAAAGCGCTCGGATGCGCTAGTCTACAAAAACACCGCGCCTTTTATCCTGGTAGAATGCAAGGCACCGTCAGTTAAAATTGACCAAAAGGTATTCAATCAAGCATTCAACTACAACCAAAGTCTACAAGCAAAGTATCTGTACTTAACCAATGGCAAGCAGCATATTTTCTGGGATATTGTTGGCCACAAAGCCTTGGAATCCTTGCCTAGCGCAAACGATCCAAACTCTTGATTTTCGCTTCATCTTTTTGAATGCCACGAGAAGCCAAGAAAGCTAAGATGATATTCAGCATTGGTACAACTACTCCATAAGTTGCTGAAGCCGCTTCCACGTTCATGATTTCACGGATTAATAATCCTAGGATGATCAGTGAACTAAGCATTCCTATTCTAACCAAAAGCAACTGAAATGAGCGCTTTTGGAACATTAGAATTGCTCCAGAAAAGGTAGCCATGGCCCATCCAAAAGTGAAAAACAACCACATGGAATCTGTAGCCCTGAAGACATTTTCGTCGACCACATACATGGGGAATACAAACGCAGCCAAAGAACTTAAAATTGCGGCTACAAATAAATATAAGGGTTTGAATGCGTTGAATCATGACCAAATTTTGATACAAAGTTTAAAAAAAATTGGACCCAATCCTTTGAATCCTGGGAAAACTCCCTATTATTGTGGCGTAGAGGTCCGACAGTAGGCCCATTACCTACACCCTCTTCTTTTACACTATCCCATTACAGACATGTTGACTGAAAACGATTTGCGGGCACGCAAGTTGCCCGAACTGAAAGACTTAGGTGCATCCTTAAGTATTCCCAAAGCGAAATACATGAAAAAGGAGGAGCTCGTTACCGCCATTTTATCGGTAACTGGCAAAGGTGCACCCAAGCAGGAGGCGGCTCCTGAAAAAGCACCAGAAACAAAGCCTGATCGCCCTCAAAAAGTGAAATCAGAGCACAACAACGACGACCAAAACCAACGTCGTGAACGTAATCCTAAGCATCACAAACAAAATAATAACGGTAATAACCAAAACCATCGTGATCGAAGACGTCCAAAAGAATTTCATTTCGAGGGCATTATCGCAAACGAGGGTGTTTTGGAAATCATGCCAGACGGATACGGATTCCTTCGTAGTTCTGACTTTAACTACCTGAACTCTCCGGATGATATCTATGTAAGCCAGAATCAGATTCGCAGCATGGGTCTGAAGACTGGAGATACTGTAAGTGGTGAAGTCCGTCCTCCGAGAGAAGGCGAAAAGTATTTCCCATTGGTCAAAGTGAACAGCATCAACGGACGTACTCCCGAATATGTACGTGACCGAGTTGCATTTGAACACCTGACTCCTCTGTTTCCTGACGAGAAATTTGATATTACATCACGTCGAAGTACGGATTCAACCAGAATCATCGACCTCTTCTCTCCAATAGGTAAAGGACAGCGGGGATTATTGGTTGCACAGCCAAAAACCGGTAAGACCACGTTGATGAAGGAGGTGGCCAATGCCATTGCCGCCAACCACCCCGAAGCTTATATGATTGTTTTACTCATAGATGAGCGCCCGGAAGAGGTGACCGATATGAGCCGCAGTGTTAATGCCGAGGTTGTAGCGTCTACCTTTGATGAGCCTGCAGAACACCACGTGAAAGTCGCCAATATTGTGTTGGAAAAGGCCAAGCGTATGGTGGAATGTGGCCACGATGTAGTCATCATGTTAGATTCTATTACTCGTCTCGCCCGCGCCTACAATACAGTAAGCCCAGCTTCCGGCAAGATCCTTTCTGGGGGTGTGGATGCCAATGCATTGCAGAAACCTAAACGCTTCTTTGGAGCCGCGCGTAATATTGAAGGTGGTGGTTCATTGACCATTCTTGCCACCGCATTGATCGATACTGGTTCGAAAATGGATGAAGTGATCTTCGAAGAATTTAAGGGTACTGGTAATATGGAAATGCAATTGGATCGTCGTATTGCGAACCGTCGTATTTGGCCAGCCATCAACCTCATCGAAAGCGGTACACGTAAGGAGGATTTACTCTTGTCGCCTGATGTACTACAGCGCATGTGGATCATGAGAAAATATTTGGCTGATATGACGCCAATTGAAGCCATGGAATTCCTCAGCGATCGAATTCGAAAGACCAAAGACAATGCTGAATTTTTAATCAGTATGAATGGATAAAAAAAGCCCGCTCGATGAGCGGGCTTTTTTTTTCCTATCTTCTATCCAACTTAAAAAACCTATTTCAACATGAAAAAAATTCTATTTCTTAGCTGCTGGTTACTCGCTAGTGCACTATGATGGCACAATCGTACGAAGCCTCATTGGGCTTAGGAGCCCTAAGCTCTGGCTCATTAAAACTTGAGGGTATGTATCATTTTGACGATAACCAATCCTTCAACTTAGAATTACGCACTATTAATTCATCAATTGAAGGCGATTCTATTGCATTTGACGCCTCATTTGGCGGTATTGTACTTTCTCCAGAATACATTACTTATTTCAATTCGAGTGGCGATGATAATGAAGGCGTGTACCTAGGGACGTATTTACGTTTCAAATCCATGGCATCTAATGGCTATCAAGAGACGGACGGGTCAGTTCTTGTGGATGCCGATTTCTCACAGCTCGCGCTGGGGTAGGTTTAAATGTTGGATATCATGGTGCTTTTGATAATGGCATAACGGTACGACTGTATATGCTGGTCTGGTTATAATTTCTTGAATAATATCTCACAAACTCTTGGATATGAATCTATACTATCGGCCGTTTATGCCTCTCCCATTCACGTTAGATCAGGGATCAACCTTGGATACAGATTCTAATAAAAAAAGCCCGCTCGATGAGCGGGCTTTTTTTATTCGGCAGCTGTGAATTGCTTCTCGTACAAGTTGAAATAGGCACCTTGCTTTTCAAGGAGTTCGGCGTGATTGCCCTCCTCAATAACCTTTCCTTGATCCAACACGATGATCTTGTCCGCATGCTGAATGGTCGACAATCGGTGTGCGATGATGATGGAGGTGCGGTCTTGCGTAAGTGCGATGAGCGCATTTTGGATAAGCTCTTCTGTATGAGAATCTATGCTAGAGGTGGCCTCGTCAAGAATGAGAACCTTAGGATCTGTAATGTACGCGCGCAAGAAAGCCAAGAGTTGGCGTTGGCCGGCGGACAATACCCCTCCGCGTTCACGCACATTGTAATCCAAACCCTCTGGAAGTTCCTCCAAAAATGATTTGATGCCTATGCGCTCCGCCGCTGCCCAAATCTGCTCGTCAGTGATATCCGTATTGCCCATAACGATGTTGGAGCGAACGGTATCGGAGAAGAGGAAGACGTCTTGAAGTACAAGCGCCATTTGAGTTCTTAAATGATGCGTGTCCAATTCTACTAAAGAACACCCGTCAATCTTTACATCCCCGCTTTCATACGGATAGAAACCCATCAAAACACTAATAATAGTGCTCTTTCCTGCCCCTGTGGCACCAACTATAGCAACGGTCTCTCCCTTGGCCGCCTCAAACGATACCCCCTTCAAAATAGGTTCATTGGGAATGTACTGAAACGCAACATTTTCCAAGTGCGATGGTCCCTTCTAAATCAATTTGGCGTTGGCCCTTGGGCTCTATTTCGTGGTCGCTATCAAGCAATTTCAATACGCGCTCCGAAGCCACCATACCCATTTGCAAGGTATTGAAGCGGTCGGCTAATTGGCGTAGTGGACGGAACAGCATTCCAATAAAGATGATGATGGCCGTGAGCTCCCCGACCGTCACATCACCGCCCTGGGCAGCATTCATCCCACCGTACCATACGCCAAGTCCGATGGAAATGGCACTAAGGACTTCGATGATAGGAAAGAAAAGGGCATAATAAAAGATGCTCTTGATGTTGGCGTCGCGGTGTCGGGCATTTATGGTTTCGAACTTGCCCATTTCCTGCGCTTCACGTCCAAAGGCTTGTACGATGGCCATTCCCCCGAGGTGTTCTTGCACGAACGTATTGAGGTTGCTGACTTCATTCCGCACGGCTTGAAAGGCACCTTTGATGCCTCGCTGGAACCATCGGGTGGCAATAAAAAGCACAGGAATTACGCTGAGGCTGATGAGCACGAGCATTGGGTTGAAGAAGAAGAACATAGCAAAGAGCATGACCGCGATGCGGAACAGGTCGCCAAAGATGACGAGGATTCCTTCGGAGAATACTTGGGCTATGGTTTCGATGTCGGAGACGACGCGAGTGACTAATTGGCCCACGGGACTTCTATCGTAAAATCCTAGGCGGAAATTTTGCAGCTTATCATATAGCTCGATACGTATGTCTTTGATGATGCTCTGTCCGAGCCAATTGGCCGCATACATAAATGCAAAGGATCCAATACTTTCAATGAGCAAGAGTCCAATGAGCCATAGCATAAGATTTACTAGGAGCTCCGGATCGTTACCTAGGATAGCGTCGTCAATGACCTGGCGCGTTAAAATAGGGCGTGCCGTACCTATAGCCCCTAGGGAGATTGTCAATGCAACCGCGGATATGAAGAGTACTCGGTAGGGCTTTGCATAGCCTAATACCTTGAGGAACAACTTAAAATCGAATGCTTTACCGCCTACGTTTGACATCTAGAAATGGGGATACAATACTTGTGAAAGATATAACCCATGGGCGGGGGCGCTGGTTCCCATGGCACCACGGTTTTTTGCTTGAAGTCGGGTCAAGAACTCTTCTTGCGTCCATTTTCCGCGACCTACTTCGACCAAGCTGCCAACAATGGCGCGTACCATGTTACGGAGGAATCGGTCCGCGGTGATGTGAAATACCCAATGGTCGCCACACTTTTCCCAGCGGGCTTCACGTACATCGCAGAAGGTAGTTTTATTGTCCGAGCCGTTCTTACAGAAAGATGCAAAATCCTCCTCATCCAAGAGTAAGGCAGCGCAAGCGTTCATTGCATTAAAGTCCAATGGTTCGTTGATGTTCCAAGCCCATTCGCGCAAGAAAGGATTCCCGCCCTCCACGAGTTTGTACTCATAACTGCGGCTCGTCGCTAGAAATCTCGCATGCCAGTCCTCGCCTACTTCCTTAGCCTCATGAATGCGTATGGCTGGATCTAAAAAGCGATTCAATCTGTGTACCAAATGTGCATGATCCATCCCAGCAACAGCTGTAGCCGGATCCCAATCGAAATGTGCATACATCTCAGTCGCATGCACACCAGTATCCGTGCGGCCCGCACCGACAGTATTGATTTCTTGCCCTAAAAGCTTGGAAAGCGCATCATTGAGATCGCCTTGAACGGTCCTGTCCTCCGGCTGGACTTGCCAACCGCAAAAAGGCGTGCCATCAAAGGCGAGTTTCAAGACTGTGCGCATTACTTTTGAGTTCATTGAACGCCCCAAAGGTACAACTTGATGCCCGCAAAAAAGACGAAAATCCTGCTCCTGTCCGACACGCACAGCTACATGGACGAGCGCATCTTGGAATTTGCCAAGCAGGCAGATATTGTCATGCATGCAGGCGATATGGGCAGCCACGAATCCATGGATGATCTTGAAGCGGCCAGCACACAACTGGTGGGCGTTTACGGCAATATTGACGACCACATCATGCGCCTTCGTTATCCCCTACATCAAAAGTTCACCTTAAACGGCATGAAGTTTTGGATGACCCACATCGGCGGCTATCCCCCGCGCTACAACCCCAGGATTAGAGAGGATATCCAACGTGATCCGCCCGATGTGTTTATTTGCGGCCACAGCCATATTCTAAAAGTGGTCAACGATAAAAAGCTCCAATGTCTGCACATGAATCCTGGTGCTGCCGGGCAGCATGGCTTCCACAAGGTGCGCACCATGTTGAGATTCGAGGTGGTTCAAGGCGAACCCTCGGCGAAGGGACGTATTGAAAACCTTGAGGTGATTGAATTAGGAAATCGCGGCAGACTCCGTTAATTTTGCGCTTTAACGGATTCACTCATGTCTACAGCCTTACATGCCATCACCCCTGTTGATGGTCGTTATGCTTCAAAAACGGAAGCCCTCTCTCAGTATTTTTCGGAATATGCACTGATCAAGTATCGTGTGCGCGTGGAAATTGAATACTTCATCGCATTGTGCGAGAGCGATTTACCACAGCTTAAAGGGGTAAGCGGGGACCAATTCCCTGCGCTTCGCGCCATTTACCAAAACTTCAGCACGGAGGACGCACAAAAGATTAAAGACATCGAGAAAGTCACCAATCACGATGTAAAAGCTGTCGAATACTTCATCAAAGAAGCTTTCGAAAACATGGGACTTTCCAGCTACCAAGAGTTCATCCACTTTGGCCTTACCTCACAGGACATCAACAATACCTCAGTCCCCCTTTCTATCAAGGAGGCTTTGGAGGAGATCCTGTACCCACAATTAGAGGAGCTCATCGATGCCATCGATGCCCACGCTACTGCCTGGGATCACATTTCTTTGTTGGCACGCACCCACGGACAGCCTGCCTCTCCTACCACTCTAGGGAAGGAATTCAAGGTGTTCACTGCTCGTCTACGCGGCCAACTCGCTCAACTTAAAGCAGTGCCTCACAGCGCAAAATTTGGTGGTGCTACAGGGAACTTCAACGCGCACACCGTTGCCTATCCCGGACAAAATTGGCACAGCTGGGGCGATCAGTTCGTAGCCAAGCACCTTGGCCTTACACGCAGCTATCCCACTACTCAGATTGAACATTACGATAACCTAGCCGCACAGTTTGATGCACTGAAACGCATCGACAACATCTTCATAGATTTCTGTCGCGACGTGTGGACCTATGTAAGCATGGATTACTTCAAGCAGAAGATCAAAGCAGGAGAAGTGGGTTCTTCCGCGATGCCTCACAAGGTCAATCCTATTGATTTCGAGAATGCCGAGGGAAACTTGGGCATTGCCAATGCATTGTTTGAGCATTTGGCAGGCAAACTACCTATTTCGCGTTTGCAACGTGATTTGACAGATTCTACCGTACTCAGAAATGTGGGCGTTCCATTCGGCCACCTGTTGATTGCCATCGCCAGTATGAACAAAGGCCTTGGCAAACTATTGGTCAATGAAGCGAAGATTGCCGCTGATTTGGAAGCAAATTGGGCCGTTGTAGCGGAAGCCATTCAAAACATCTTACGCCGCGAAGGATATCCAAAACCTTATGAGGCCTTGAAGGCATTGACGCGCACAAATAGTGCGATCACTGCGCAGAGTATAGCCGAATTTATTGATACCTTAGAAGTAGATGACCAAATTAAGGCTGAGCTGAAAAATATTACTCCAAGTAATTACATCGGTCAGGCCAAACGCTAAACCTCATGAAAAAGAAAATATACCTCACAGCAACGGTCGTCCTTTTGGCGGCCGTTTCTTTTGGACTGTACCAATATTTCAGAACTCCGGCTGCCGCAATGGACCTCCCTCCTGCCTTTACCGGTAATGCGGAATCCATGGCTAGTGAAGCTGCCACATTCGAAATCGGCGATGTGGTGCTCGTACAGGATACCATTCGAAGCGCCGAAAGCAAAAGCATTTCATTACCGAATGGCGTAATTGTAGTCAGAGATTCTACCGACACGAAAACTTGGCCGACGAGCGGCTACGTTTCCGTAAAAGGATTCTATCAAGGAATCGAGATTGATGATTTTTTCGGAGATACGTTAATCCGCGTGGGCGGTGCCTTTCTTCTCGAACCCACGGACTCTGAAGATCTGGAATAATCCAAGTGCAAAAAATGACCGTTAAGGCGAGCGCAGAATTCCGAAGATCTCCTGTCAGTGCCTCTAATAGGCCTATGCTAAACATTCCAAAGGTGGTGGCCAGTTTCTCCATGACATCGTAGAAGCTGAAATAGGTCGTGTGGTCTTCTGTAGGCGGCAGCATCTTACTGTAGGTGGAGCGAGACAAGCTCTGCACCGCTCCCATTACAAAACCAAGACAACCACCCACGATGTAAAATTGGTTGGCCGTTTGCACAAAGTAGGCTGCGAAACAAATGAGCATCCAAACGGCTACCCCTATTTTAATGGCGTAGAGGTTGGTGGTACGCTCGCTTAATCGGGCAAACACAAAAGACCCCGCGATCGCCACAAATTGTATGATTAAGATGGTCATGATGAGCTGGGCAGATTCTAAACCTAAGACTTTGGAACCAAATACCGCAGCGAGTAGAATAATGGTCTGCATCCCAACACTGTACCAAAAGAAGCCTCCAAGGAACACACGAAGGGTCTTGATCTTTCTAAACTCATGAAACACCAAAATGAGCTCTTCCCAACTCTTCCAGAAGAGCTTACCCTCGAAGAAATCTTTGACCTCGTCTTTCGGTAATTTTTGAATGGCCGGCAATCCAAAACCTAGCCACCAAATCCCAGTCAAGACAAAAGAAGCTCTAGAGGCAATTCCTGCATCTGTGAACCCAAAAGTTTCTGGCATCTGAACCAAGGCTAGACATAGAATCAGCAATAACGCACTGCCGAAATACCCCAAAGAAAAACCTCGTGCCGACAGACGATCCTGTATTTCCTTTGGCGCAATAACCGGTAAAAAACTATTGTAAAACACGATGCTTCCGGTGAAACCCACACTGGCAAAAAAGGCCAAATACAACCCCAACCAAGGATTTTGTGCAAAAGAAGCCCATGCAAGCCGTGCTAATGGCCCCAATGATCATAAACGTTCTCATGAATACCTTTCTGCGCCCCGTACGATCCGCCATGGCCGCGAAATATGGAGAGAGAATAGAAATGGTTAAAAAGGAAGCCGCAATAACGTAACTGTATATGACGGTATTTTCCCATTCTCTGCCCAAGAACAAGACACTGTTGGTTTCATTTTTGGTTACAGCTTCATAATAAATGGGGAATAATACTGTGCTTATGACCAATGAATAGACAGAATTTGCCCAATCATACATGGCCCAGCCGCGTTGTGTTTTAGTGAATTTCATGGTGATTCCAATTTACAACTCGAATCGGCATTATATTTGATTCATTAAGGCAAATTACCACTCCATGAAAAAAATCGCCCTATTGATGCTTTTTGTTTTCGCAGGCCTCGAAGCTTTCGCGCAAGACATGATCATCTACAAAGACAAAACCATTGATGAGGTGACTATTGTTGAAGTCACCCCAGATTACGTGAAATACCGTGAGTATGGCGCCCCTATCAACTCAGTAACCTTCTCCATTGAAAAGGATTACCTCTCGAAACTCATTTTCGAAAGCGGCCGCGTGATGGACCTTAGTCAATCCATGATGAATGACGAGCGTGTGTATGCGGGACAGCGTGATAGAACATTGAAAATTGATGTTGCCGGCGCGAGCGGTAATTACACCTTTATCTCCTACGAGCAGGCGGTAGATCCGAGCACCAGCTGGGAAGCAGGTATGATTTTTATCGGAGCCGGTTTTGAAAACAACAACGGATGGAACGATCCAGAAAATGCGATGGGTCTTGGAGTAAACGTTGGCTACAAATTCAAACGCAGTCCAAACTTCTATATGGAGCGCATGCGTTACGGACACATCTTGCGCGGTGCTTATGTAAAACCAAATCTTTGGCTGAACGTATTTAACTACGATAAAATTGATTACGATCACCCGCCAGATCCTGTGACCTTCCAGTACCCTACGACACGTGAATCTGCTACCGCAGGCGCCGTGATGATTGATTTTGGGAACCAATTAGTCTTCTCTGACCAATTCCTTATCGACTACGCCGCTGGTCTAGGCTACGGATTTACCAGCAAGGATACTTGGAACTTGAGCAACTACGGATTCACCGGTGGACTTGGCCCACAAAGTGGCACACCACTGACCGTATCCTTTACGTTGAAAGTAGGTTACCTCCTTCCGAACAAATAAGCATCGACCTTATTCATAAAAAAAGCCCGGGCATCCGCCCGGGCTTTTTTGTTTTGCATTCCGCTTCGTCTTAAGCATTCTGTGCTTTGATCAAGTTCAATGCAGAACCTGCCTTGAACCACTCAATCTGTTGAGCATTGTACGTGTGGTTCAACTTGATAGAATCTGTAGAGCCATCAGCGTGAACAACCTCAAGCGTCAATTGCTTGCCTGGAGCAAACGATGCAAGATCAACAAAGTTGAAGGTATCATCTACTTGGATCAAATCGTAATCTGCTTCGTTATCGAAGGTCAGACCCAACATACCTTGCTTCTTCAAGTTCGTTTCGTGGATACGAGCAAATGACTTCACGATCACCGCGCGAACGCCTAGGTGACGTGGCTCCATTGCTGCGTGCTCACGTGAAGAACCTTCACCGTAGTTGTGATCACCCACAACGATAGAAGGAACACCAGCTGCTTTGTATGCACGAGCTACATTTGGTACCTCATCCACTGAACCGTCCAATTGGTTTGTTACAGCGTTGGTCTCTTGGGTATATGCGTTTACTGCACCGATCAAACAGTTGTTTGAAATGTTATCTAGGTGACCGCGGTAACGCAACCATGGACCTGCCATAGAGATGTGATCCGTAGTACACTTACCAAAGGCCTTGATCAAAAGCTTCGCGCCTTCGATGTTGGCACCGTCCCATGGAGCGAATGGGCTCAATAGTTGTAGACGCTGTGAATCTGGGCTCACCACTACTTCTACACCTGAACCGTCGGCTGCAGGAGCTTGGTAACCGTTGTCTTCTACATCAAAACCAGCCGATGGCAATTCGTGACCTGTTGGCTCTGCCAATTTCACCTCTTCGCCATTTGCGTTGGTCAATGTATCTGTAACCGGGTTGAAATCTAGTTTACCAGAGATTGCGATTGCTGCAACCATTTCTGGTGAAGTAACGAAGGCGTGTGTGTTCGGGTTACCGTCGGCACGCTTCGCGAAGTTTCTATTGAACGAGTGAACGATAGAGTTTTTCTCTTGCTTCTCAGCACCTTCACGTGCCCACTGTCCGATACATGGACCACAAGCGTTGGTAAAGATTCTCGTTCCCTCTAGTTTGTTGAACGTATCGATCAAACCGTCACGCTCTGCAGTGTAACGCACTTGCTCAGAACCTGGGTTGATACCCAAGATCGCCTTTGGAGCAATGCCTTTCTCTACTGCATCAGCAACGATAGAAGCAGCACGCGTCAAATCTTCGTACGAAGAGTTGGTACATGAACCGATCAATGCCCACTCAATATCCGTTGGCCAATCGTTTGCTGCAGCTTTCTCCTTCATCTCAGCAACTGGTGTAGCGAGATCCGGAGTAAACGGTCCGTTCAAATGCGGCGTCAATTCGTCTAGGTTGATTTCGATCACTTGGTCGAAGTACTGCTCAGGGTTTGCGTACACCTCAGCATCACCCGTCAAGTGCTCAGCTACTGCATCAGCAGCATCTACTACATCTTGACGACCCGTTGCTGCCAAATAGCGACGCATGCTGTCGTCGTAACCGAATGTAGAGGTCGTTGCACCGATCTCAGCACCCATGTTACAGATGGTTCCTTTACCTGTAGCACTCAAGCTCTCTGCACCCTCACCGAAGTACTCAACGATTGCGCCAGTACCACCTTTCACCGT
Source organism: Cryomorphaceae bacterium (assembly GCA_038143125.1). GTDB lineage: Bacteria > Bacteroidota > Bacteroidia > Flavobacteriales > Schleiferiaceae > UBA10364. The sequence goes on along the minus strand of JAYQLJ010000006.1, from coordinate 352,575 downwards.
GAGGATACCTGCCACCTTCAAGATGACATCCTTAGGCGCAGTCCAACCGTTCAAACGACCGGTGAGCTTCACACCAATGAGTTTAGGGAATTTAAGCTCCCAAGGCATACCTGCCATTACATCTACAGCATCTGCACCACCTACACCGATAGCGACCATACCTAGACCCCCAGCGTTTACCGTATGAGAATCTGTACCGATCATCATACCGCCTGGGAAGGCATAGTTCTCAAGAACTACCTGGTGGATAATACCAGCACCTGGCTTCCAGAAGCCGATGCCGTATTTATTACATACTGAAGAAAGGAAGTTGAATACCTCGTTATTCTTGTTGATTCCGTCTTGCAAATCTTTATCTGCACCTATTCTCGCTTGGATCAAGTGATCCGCGTGAGCCGTAGAAGGAACCGCTACTTTGCTTTTACCCGCTTGCATGAACTGCAACAATGCCATCTGGGCAGTTGCATCCTGCATGGCCACACGATCGGGTGCGAAGTCTACATAGCTAGCACCACGGTCAAAAGCCTGGTCAGCTGCTCCGTCCCACAAGTGGGCGTATAAAATTTTCTCAGAAAGTGTCAATGGCTTACCCACTGCCTTACGAGCAGCAGCAATACGCTCTGGGTAGCGCTCATACACTTTGCGAATCATGTCGATATCGAACGTCATAGAATCAGAGTTAACTTATTTAGCGAGCACGAAAATACCACATAATTGGCCACTCACCTAACAGGATTTCGTTAAGAATCAATAGATTGAACCAATGATTCCTACATTCACTTTTTCAAGGAATAGAAATCTAAAAATTCGTAAAAAAGAGGGGGTGATTTTGAGGATTATTGAATCCAGACCTTCAAATTGTGGAACCAATTTTCACCTTCCACACGCACTACATACATACCTGTGCTCCAAAGGCCGGTATCGTAACGGTGTAGCATTCGCGGATCTATAGTCCCCATCTGCTGTCCTGCCGCATTGTAAATAGTGGTTGAATAAGCTCCGCCCATTGAAATCTCTAGCAATCCGTCGCTCTGACGCACGTGCAAATCCTCAAGCACCGTTTGCATAATGTCCAACAACTCAAAGGCCGCTGTATGTGACGAATCTTTCGTCGGGTTAAAGCTCCAATCCTTGATGGTAAAACTCTTGGCACTATCCTCAACATCTATGCGGGCCCAACCGTAACAAGCGGTATCGTCCTTCATGATGCGAAGGCCTAAATACCCGTCTGTCAATGGTCCTGCCCAGTTTGAGTTCGGGTAAGCTTGGCCGTCCACGCGGAACGCCATATATCCTATGCCGGTTGAGGCATTGATGCCCTGAAACTGAGCGTTCACATCAATAGTAGTCCCTGGCACCACACGCTCCACGTAAGCAAAACCATTGCTCACACTTCCCATGGCCAAATTCCCTTCGATGCTATCCCCAGGGTGCAGAAGAATGGCGTTCACATTGCCCAACTGTCCACCGCCTAAGATGTGCTCAATGGTAAAGTCAACAATGGTATCGCCGTCTAGGTCCAACTCGTAGATTCCATCGACGATGGTCGTATCATCAATGTCGGTGTACATATACTGCGCCTGCGCTGCGGTAGTCCCTAGAAGGGCTGCTGCCGAGGCCATGTATTTCGCCAATGGGGTCGAGTTGTTTTTTTCCATGGGGGCAAATATAGGTTTAAAACCTTCGCAAGTCCTTATTCACGACGGCTTTAAGCAGGGAAATATCCACGGATTTAACACAATATTTGGAGAGGGTTTTTAATGCTGTGGCCAATTCTCCCAAGACCTCGCCTCGTTCCACTGCATCCAAGAGCTCCTCATAGACCAGCTCCACCACTTCCGCCTGAGGTTCCATGCCCCACCAGCGTTCATGTTTCACATATTCTTGTTCCCAGCGATCGTGCTCCTCCCATTGCAAAGGTGCTCCTTCCGCACTAGCCATGCGGCGCTGACTCTGCATAACGGATTGCACTCCGCGGCGCATCACCACGATGAGTTTTGGACCTGCCGGCAACGGTGCCTGGCGCAACAATGGGAACACCACCTTCATGGCCTTTCCGCGCTGCTCCTCGATCCAGCTCGCATCCCAATGCCATTCCTTGATCGATTCGTGCTCAAAATATCCGGCGGCATTGTGCTCATCGGCCGTCCGTTTTTCGTCTGTGACCAATTCTATTCCACCCGCCCGCAACAATTGCATGGCTAACGATGTGCCACTCCTTGGCGGCCCAGTTACGATAATATGCGGCGCCACGGCCTCACCCATCATATTTTGATAGACCCCGCGAGCAAAATTGGCCTCGCGAGACATCCCCAACTTCCCAAACACAAAGGCCAAAGCCCCGTGCACTTTGGGCTGATGAAATACCTGCTCCGTACTGGCCAAAGCCGCTTCCATTGCGCCTTGCCAATCTTCTCGCTCCAGGGCAAGCATCAAACGCAGATTCAAAACATCCACCGCCTGTGAATCGGTTTTTTGAAGCAACGGGTCCAATTCCTCCCAGCGTCCTGCCTTCACCAATAATCGGCCCCAGAGCACCACCTGCTCCTTCGGCAGTACCCCACCGTCCATCGGCTCCAACAATCCTTCAGGCAGCTCCAAGGCCCCTCCTCGGGACACCTTCACCAACCTCAAATAATAGTCCTTTACCCCCGCCAAAGCATCCTCCTGGATCCAATCCACAAATTCCGCCAAGGCCTCGAACTGCTTCGACTCTGCCAACAAAGCCGCCCCCAGCAACAAATACCGGCTCGGGCTCCCCGGCCCCAACTCTAAGGATTGCAGCACTTGCCAAGCTTCCCGCGGGCGCTGTTGCGCCCGTAGGCTCCGGGCGAGGTAATACCCGTTTTCCACCAAACGCGCTCCGCCCTGCGCCCTATCCTGCGCATCTAAATAGCCTAGTTTGACTAGGGTGTCGAGCAACTCCTCCTCCATCTGTGGCGACCGTCCCTGCTCTTCTACTTGTGGCGCTAAATTCAGCACTACCTCCTGGGTCGGTGCGGGCCAATGGGCAGGCAAGTGGCCGGCCATCTCCGGCAGGGCCTTGAGGTTGTGGGTCGCCAACAGCATAGGGGCAATGTCGAGCAGCGTGAGTCCGCTGAGCTGTTCGAGCGCAGGAATCTGGGGACCTTTAGCGACGAACATGCCATAGAATTGGTGTTCCAAGGCTGGCGCCCCGGCATGGTTTGGCAAGGCGGTCCAACGTTCCTCTCCAGACCTAAATCCATGGTCGCTGATCAAAAAGGTATTGGCCTGAGGTTGAGATTCGATATAGGTTCCTAAGAACAGATCATGGAGCCTGTAGGCGGCTTCCACAATGAAATGGTATTTCGCAAAATCTTCATCCGTGACCGCAGATAATTGGGGCGGATGGTATTTCATGGCCAGGTGCTTGAAATGATCGAGCGCATCGAAATAGATGCTCAGGTGTCCACCAGGAGCCGCCGCCATCGCTAGACTCGCGGCAAGGTGCACATTCAAGGCGTGTACGAGAATCTTCAACACGCTGCGCACCACATCGTCCGTACTGTCCAATTCCCTACCGGGGAAGAACGACGCCAACGCTTCGGCGGGCACCTCCTCCGGACGAATCCTCAATGCGTCAAACAACGGCTGCAAGGCACTGGGCAACACCCCCTCCTCGAGCCAATTAGATTCTTCTGCAACGGCGAGATTAGAAATACGAACGGCACCATGCACAGAAGGTCGTGCAGGATGCGAGGGCCACCAAGCCACCGCAGAGGCCGGGGTTCCACCACTTTCCAATACTTCCCAAAAGGTGGGCACCAAAATAGAGGTGCCGCGCACCGCACGCATGTGATCTTCGTGCCATTCTGTGAATCCGTGAATGCCATGGTCAATGGGCCATCTCGAGGTGGCTATGCTGGTCCACAACATCGGAGAAATAGGCGGATCCATCGAAGCAAGCGGGGCATGCAGCCCGCCTTCCATAAGGGTAGCAAGATTTGGCAACGCGCCTTTTTCGAGCAATGGCATGGCCACCGCCCAATCCGCTGCATCCCACCCTATGAGTAGTGAATGGAAGCGTCTAGGCGCCAGCAGTTCTTGGTACGGCGCAAGGGAAACACCCTTTAATTGGGCAATGTTTTGGTAGCCACCGGCTAGAAATCCCAAGGTATGTTTGAAATCTTGCTGCACAGCGTAAAAGTAATTGCTAATTTTGGCTTGGCCCCAAGATCTTGACGATGAAGCACCGCAAATACTTAGAAACCGCCTTCCTTTCTTGGAGAGCCATTACTGCGGCACCGCTCAGAACCATCCTCACCTCCCTTATTATCTCCTTTGGCATCATGGCCCTCGTGGGCATTTTGAGCGCTACGGATGCGCTTAAACAGAGCTTGGAATCAAATTTCACAAGCTTAGGGGCCAATACTTTAACTGTTCGAAATTCGCAGGGCGGCTTTTTTGTCGGAGGGGCCGATTATCGCAAAAACCCCAAGATCACCTACCGCCAAGCCGAGGCCTTTAAAAAGCGAATGGATTTCCCTGGATCGATCACCTCACTTACGTATGTGGCGAGCGGCACAGCGAAATTGGCCTATGAAAACATTGCTACGAATCCGAACAACATGATCACGGCCACCGACGAGAATTACCTCATCACGGGGGGATTCGAATTAGCAGAAGGCCGAAACTTCACCGCCGACGATGTATATGCTGGACGGAACTACACCATTTTAGGCAATGAGACGCGTCGCGACCTTTTTGGCGAAGGCCCTGCGGTGGGAAAAGTGATCAAGATCCAAGGGCAACCGTATTTGGTCGTGGGCGTGTTAGCGGAGAAAGGAAATTCGGGCTTGTTTTCGGGCGACCGCGGAGCTTGGGTGACCCTCACCTATGCGCGTTCCCACTTTAGCGGCGGCGTTCCAAATTATACCATCAGCACGATGAGCCCGAGCGCCCCCCTTTTGACCGCTGTAGAAGGACGCGCGATGGCCATCATGCGTAGCGTACGTAAACTCTCCCCGAAAGAGCGCGACAACTTCAGCATCATGCGCAGCGACAGCATCGCCAAAAGCCTGATTGAAAACCTCAGCATGGTCACCGTCGTAGCCTTTATCATAGGCATCATCACCTTATTGGGAGCATCAATCGCCTTGATGAACATTATGTTGGTGAGTGTTACCGAACGCACAAGGGAGATTGGTACGCGCAAGGCTATTGGCGCAACACGTCAAAGCATTACCCAGCAGTTCTTAGCCGAAGCGCTGATCATTACACAATTGGGAGGATGGACAGGAATCCTGTTCGGCATTGCAATTGGAAATGTAGTGGCACAACAAATTGGCGGACACTTTTTCATCCCTTGGGGATGGATTGCCGTCGCCTTCATTATGTCGGTAGGAGTAGGATTGATTTCGGGATGGTATCCTGCTAAGAAAGCGGCAGAACTCGATCCAGTAGAAGCATTGCGCTACGAGTAGGTTATTCCAAGCCGTCCTTGCGCTTTTCCATTTTCACATAACCTAGGCCCGCTCCTATGGCCACGCCAATGGCAATCCACAATCCGAGGTTATCGTTCAGTACGCCAAAGACTACACCGGCCATGAGACCGTAACTGGTGAACTGGGCAATGATCTTATCTTCTTTTTTCTCCATGTGGGTAAGGTAAAATAAAAAAGCCACCCCGAAGGATGGCTTTCTCGTATTCTTGAAGTGCTCGAAGCTTACGCTTCTGCAACAACGTCAAATTCGAAGTTCACTACTACCTCGCGGTGCAAACGTACTGTTGCGTTGTAGTGACCCAAAGCTTTGATAGTACCACCAGTGATAGAAATGAATTTCTTATCAATAGCAACACCTGCAGCAGCCAATTCATCAGCAACATTTGCGTTGTTGATAGAACCGAAGAGTTTGTTACCCTGACCCAATTTAGCGGCCATTTTCAACTCAACACCTGCCAATTTCTCAGCAGTAGCTTTTGCATCAGCAATGGCTTGAGCTTCTTTGTGCGCACGTTGACGCAAGTTCTCAGCCAATACTTTTTTAGCGCTCTCTGTAGCCAACACACCGTATCCTTGTGGGATAAGGAAGTTGCGTCCGTAACCATCTTTTACAGTGACCACGTCATCCGCAAAACCTAGGTTCTCTACGTCTTTCTTTAGAATGATTTCCATGGTACTCTATTATTTTAGGTTATCTGCTACGTAAGGCATCAATGCAATGTGGCGTGAACGCTTGATTGCAGTAGCCAATTTTCTTTGGTATTTCAATGAAGTACCGGTCAAACGACGAGGTAAGATTTTACCTTGTGGGTTTACAAAACGCAACAAGTAATCTGGATCCTTGTAGTCGATGTATTTAATACCGGCTTTCTTAAAACGACAGTACTTCTTCTGGTTGCCGCTGTCTACGTTGATGGGCTGCAAGTAACGCACATCACCTTTTCCTTTAGTTGCCATAGTCTAGTCTTTTATGCGTTTACTTTAGCACGACGCTTTGCAGCGTACTCGATGCCGTATTTGTCCATCTTAACAGTCAAAAAGCGCATAATGCGCTCGTCGCGTTTGAATTCCACTTCTAGAGGAGCAATCGCATCGCCACCTACAGTGTATTCAATAAAGTGGTAAAATCCACTTTTCTTCTTTTGGATTGGGTAAGCCATCTTTTTGAGGCCCCAATTCTCTTTGTTGATAATGTTCGCACCCTTCTCTTTCAAGAAGCCTACGTACTTATCTACCGCTTCCTTTACCTGATCTTCAGATAAAACGGGATTCAAAATGAAAACGGTTTCGTACTGATTCATAATTATTTGAACTAAAAATTTAGGAGTGCAAATGTACGCGACTTTTTAATACGGACCAAGCCTGTTAGCAACGTGTTTACAGCTCTTTTTTGTGGAGGGCAAAAATAGCCCAATCATCCGCTTATATTTGTGGTATGGAGCAATTCGTAGTATCAGCAAGAAAGTACCGTCCCCAGGCCTTCGAAGCCGTGGTGGGTCAGTCACACATTACCGATACGCTGCTCAAAAGCGTGGAGAACGATCACCTGGCGCAGGCACTGCTGTTCTGCGGTCCGCGCGGGGTTGGGAAAACTACTTGTGCGCGCATTCTCGCGAAAGTCATCAATGCAGGCGCCAACCTCAGCGACGACGAATTAGCCTTGAACATCTTCGAACTCGATGCCGCCTCGAACAACTCGGTGGACGATATTCGACGTTTGATTGACCAAGTGCGCTTCGCACCACAAACCGGAAAGTTCAAGGTCTACATCATTGATGAGGTCCACATGCTCTCTCAACAAGCCTTCAACGCCTTCCTAAAAACATTGGAAGAGCCGCCGGCCCACGCCATTTTCATCTTGGCCACCACAGAGAAGCACAAGATCATTCCGACCATCCTCTCCCGTTGTCAAATTTTCGACTTCAAGCGCATTACCGTTGAGGATATTGCCAACCACCTCGCCTACGTGGCGCAGCAAGAAGGCATCAATGCCGAACCAGAAGCCCTGCACATGATTGCAGAGAAGGCAGATGGCGCCTTACGCGACGCGTTGAGTTTGTTCGACCGCATGATCAGTTTCAGCGGCAACACCTTGACCTACACCCAGGTGGTTGAAGTCCTCGACATCCTCGATTACAACTACTATTTCAAAGGTGTAGAGCTCGCACAAAGTGTGAACTACCCTGATCTTCTGCTACTATATAATGAAGTGTTGGACAAAGGCTTCAACGGCCACGAGTTTGTTATCGGCATGGCCAAGCACTTTAGAGATCTATTGGTGGCACGAGAGGCTAAAACCGTAGAACTTACTCGAAGTAGGCCCCGCCATCAAAGAACGCTATTTGCAACAGAGCGCTGCGGCTTCCACCCGCTTCTTACTTCACGGCCTCAAGGTCTTCAACGAGCTTGACGGACAATACAAGAATTCGAGCCAGCCAAGAATCTTGGTAGAATTGGGTCTTTTGAAACTAGTCGAGTTCATCTCGCAAGAAAAAAAAAAGCAGCAGCCCCAGGTAAATAGCGCCACTGCGGATTCCACGGACGGCTTTTTGCCAGATTCACTTCCCAAACGCGACCAGAGTGCTCCTGCAGCACCCGCCCCAGTGGCTCCAGCTGCTCCTGCACCCCCCGCTCCCACACCGGCCGCACAAGAAACCCACGCTCCTGCCGCGCCAGCACCGGCACCGACCGCTCCTACAGATTCCGCTACTCGAGAAGAGCCCGCAACGCCTACCCAGACCGCGCCTGCTGAGCCCGCAACGCCTGCTACACCAACCACTGCAACTGATCCTTTAGAAGCACCGGAATCATTGCCGGACGAGCCCGCTACCGCGCCTCCAGTGGTGGATCCGGCGGCAGCCTTCGACACAGATCCTACACCAACTCCAACGCCCGCACCTCCAGCTGCACCCGCTCCGGCCTCCACGCCGAGACGCACCACCGGCAGACGTGTGGTCCAACGAGATGCGCGACCTAAGACAGGCGGGTTGTCGGTCATGGACACGCTCAACAACATTGAAAAACAAGAAGGTGCTGTTCCAGAAAAAACAGAAGTTCAAGACGGAGCTGTACCGGATATCCCAGTGGTCGCAGGTGGACCTGCAGAAGTATATTCTAAGAAAGAGCTGGAAACGGCCATCACGGAATATGCCAAAAGACGCGATGTGAAGACGGCGGTGCGTAGTCTACTCATGGGCCAGATGCCAAAGATTCTCGACAAGAACACCCTGGAGATGGAGGTGGACAACAACATCGAGATGGGGTATTTCAATGAGGAGCAACAGAAATTGGTCCCTTATCTGCGCACCAAACTCAAGAACGCAAACATTCGCTTCGAGGTTAAAATGGTAGAACGCGAGCAAACGCGTAAACTGTATTTGCCGGAGGAGAAATTCAAATACATGGCGGAAAAGAACCCGAATTTGGTGTACCTGCGTCAGAAAATCCAAACGGATCTCGAATAATGCGCCGGGTCCTGCTCATAGCACTGGTGCTGTTTTCGTTCAACGCACAGGCCCAACTTGATTGGTGGAATCAGATTCACAATTGGGACGGAGCGACGCCCTGGACACAATACATGAAATACTCTCATGCTTATTTGGGGCCGAATGCCATTCCTATCCCTACGCTTCAACGCAGCAATATGGGCAGCTATTTTAAAAGTAGCTCACAGATGAGTCTCATCGAGGACGATAGCTTCTTGAGCTTGCACAACGAATTGCATTGGGACAGAGGCCATACGCAGATTCATATTACGCATCAGAGCATAGAATATTACCGCATGTCGGAAGAAGTACGAGACTTGCGGATTTCTAGAGACGAGGACGGTGAAGGCGTGCTCGCCGGGGATGTCTTGATCGATATCAGCACCCGACTTTGGACAAAACATGAGCAAAGCCTGTGGTTCACTTTTCACACCAAAACGGCCGCTGGACCACTTGCCTCAAGCAAGATTTACCGATGCACCCGGTTATGCCTTTTTCTTTTCGCACCAGAAGAGCTTCGATTCGTGGGGAAATTGGGAACCCTATCTCACCACTGATGCTGGATTTCAAGTCTACCAGACCCATTGGGTGGATTACCCACAGAACGACGGATTCCTTGGAAACATTAAGCTTCAGTTGCATAAAGACAAGACTTACCTGAGTGCTCAATTACGCACCTTTACCGGCTATTTTCTAGATGGAGATTGGCCGAGGCTATTGGAGCTGCAGTGGAGTCAGACCTTTACTTTTGGATCTGCACAGCTTGGACGCGCACATGTCGGTTGGACACGAGGATTGAACGATTACCCCTTCTCCTTTTTTGACCGTTGGAATGACGTTTTGGTTAGACGTTCAAAATCGCAAACGCCAAAGTCCTAGAGGCACTCGTGTAGTTTTCGCCTTGTGTAAGGCTTCCGATTTCCACTTCTTCTGCGCCTCAGTATCGCCGCGCTTCTTATACGTACGGGCCAATTCATAGGCCTTACGAACCTCATAGAGTGCAAATTGAGCATCGTTAATGTGGTCCAATTCTCTCGCCTTCTCCACCGCTCGCATCACCTTATCCACATGCCCTTCGGCATCAGCTGTCATCCCGAAATCCAATCTGTATTTGGTCGTGCAATGTGGAATCTTCATGGGCATCACACCCTTAGCGAATAATGCCAGGTACGCACCAGCGTCCTCCTGCAACTCGCGATCTTCCTCCCAACGAAACGCCACAGTCGAGCGCATAATCACTGTGCTGGGGACAATGGGATTAAAGGCCAAGAAATCTTCCACGGTTCGAATCTTTGGGCAAGCGCGCTCACGCATCCTCGCCCCTACATCTCCAGGACTCCATTCAAAAATGGGCGTGTAAAACCATTGTACCGCCGGGAATTTCTCTAAATAGCGCACCGCAATGCCCAATTTGTTCGCGCCCCACACATCGTCCGCATCCAAAAACGCCCAAGCCTCCCCGGTCGCTTTGTCCATCCCCGCATTGCGCGCCGCGCCCAGACCTGCATTTGCCTGTTGCACCAATACCAGCGGCAGCACCTTGTCGTATTCACGGGCAATGTCCGCCGTATCATCGGTAGAACCGTCGTCCACCACGATGACTTCGTGCGGGGCGTGGTTCTGGGCTTGCACAGAATCCAACGCTTCGCGAAGCGTTGCCCCCGCATTGTAGGCCGGTATGATGATGGAAATCTTCATTTAGTGCGGGAAGAAGGTTTTAGGGAACAATTTAGCCGCTAATTGCTTTACCGGTTTCTTGAGACCGATGGCTTTGATGAAGCCGCCGGTGCTTTTGATCAGGGCGCTTTTAAACAGGTAGAGCGAGAGGCCGGCGCGGTGGCGGCGGAAGGTGCGGTAAAGGCGTAGGTTGTTGCGGAGGACGTTGAAGGTCCAGCGCATGGAAAATACGTTGCCGGCCCACCACATGGCTACTTGGCCGCGGGCGGAGGCGAGGATTTCTGGAGTGGTCCATTGTCGGTCTTCGAAGATTTGGTACATGGCCAAAATCTCGTCAAAGGCTTCGTAGCTGGCGATGGCACGGCTGCGTTGGGTTTGGGTATGGAACCGGAAGAAATTTCGCGGGGTAGCGAAGAAGATGAGGTCGCCGAGTTGGAGTAATTGGGCATAGAAAAGCCAATCACCGTTTAAACGCCAAGTCGTGGCGGGGGCGCCTACTTCGTCAAAGGCACTCTTGCGCATCAATACCCCACTGGCGTTGGGGATGGTGTTCGAAAAGACCATGGTGCGGGCCACTTCTTCCTTGCCGGAGCAGGTGAAGTCGCGGGACCATTTGGAAGCGTCGCCGAAGATGAACCCGTAATCTTCCTTGAAATCGCGGAGGAATGTGCCGTGTTCATCCACCATGTGGCTGTGGCTGTAGGCCAGGACGGCGCGGTCGTTGGATTCGAGGGCGTGTACGTGCAGGGCGAGCATATCTTCCGCGGCATAGTCGTCGCTTTCGGCGATCCACAGGTATTTGCCTTGGGCCCAATTCGCTCCTTTTTCCCATTGTGCAAACGGACTGCCGGAATTGGCCTCATTGAACAATGTGGTGATGCGCTCGTCTTTGTCCGCCCAGCGCTGCAGCACCTCACGGCTGTGATCTGGCGAGCAATCGTCCATCAAGAGGATCTCAATGTTGGTGTAGGTTTGGTTTACTATGGATCCAATTCTCTTATCCAAAAATGCCGCATGATTGTAGTTCGGAACGATCACACTCACCAAAGGTCCGTCGGTGGGCAGGGCAGTCGTTGAGGCGGTTTGTGCCTCGGGAGATTGGGCCGTGTGGCGGGCCTTGAAACCGAGGAGCTGGCCGGGTTTTACAGAAGCGAATTGGTACAAACTAAACCAACTTTTGCGCTGAACAGCCTCATCGGAGGAAACCAAATCTTCGTAGCGTACGGCGCGGTAATCCACCCCCATCGCCTTCAAAGTCGCGGAGGCTTGTGCATTGTATGTGCGGTGCAGTTCGAGGGCTTTTGTGGCATCGAGCTCGCTTTGCGCTTCGTCGCTTTTTTCCTGTCGACGCAGCAAACTGCTCATCACCGATGTTTCGTCGCGCAACACCCAAATGACTTTCGCCTCTGGGAAGCGCTTGAGCCACCAGGGCAAGGTGAGACAGAGTCGCGGATCTTTGATGAGCCACGGCCCGTTGTAGTGCATCTTCTGGCGCCAAGTTTTCCCGCTTTTTACCTTCAAATGTGCCGCGTACAGATGTGTGGAATCAAGTTCTGGTTGAAACTCAGCCATGGCGGTCTCGAGGTCCTCCTTAGCGGGCGGCTGCCACCAATTTCCTCCTGCAGCCTCCAACATTCTTTCGTTCAAGTCGACCGCATACAGTGGTTCTCTGTTGTGGTCACAGATGGCCCCAGCATATACCCCCGCACTATTCAGCGCCTCAGCGACCATAGTCGTACCGCTGCGGTGCATGCCTAGAATTAAAACTGGGGGTTGTACTTTGCTTTTTAACACGTAATTTCGGGCCAATGTCGAATTCAAAGAAACTCGTTTTTATCCACATCCCAAAGACCGCAGGGACTTCCTTGCGATTATTGTTGGAGTCAAATTACCGCGAAGACGAGCGAATAGGCATCTATTCCCATGAAAATCTGGACCAAAGATTGGCCGAAGCCTTGGCTGATCCCAAGATCAAATGCATCTACGGCCACTTTCCACTGCGCCCCGTAGTGGTTGAATCTGAGGCCATGGTGATGACCTTGCTTCGCGAGCCCATCGCCCGCAGCATGAGCCATTACAACCACTACAGCAAACGCATGAACGAAAAGCACGAGAAGCTCATGGAAGGCATCCACACGCCTGAGGACTTCACAAGATTGGTGCAGAGTAACAACCGTCAAACGGCGTTTTTGAGTGGGTATTTGAATCAGCAAGAGTTCTTGAAGGACCCCACAGTTTTGGAGAAGGCTTTAAAGAACTTTGATCGATTAGATGCTGTAGGCTTCACCGAACACTACGCCGCCTCCATCGCCTATTTTGGGGAGCTGCTCGATTGGAAGAATACCCAAGCGGAGCACCACAACAAGGGCGGGAAGAAAACGGTGGAACCGGGAGCAGTTTGGGCGGAGATGAATGCCTATGATTTGCCACTGTATGCCGCGGCGGTGGAGCGATTTGCACCTACGCTAAAAGCCTACGAAGGACGTGCCCCTCGCGTTCCAAAACCACCAATAAAAACTAGGATTGCAAACTATTTGCGCGCTCTGAGCTCGAAGTTCTGACCGAGGTACACCTTGCGCACTTGTTTATCTGCGGCCAATTCCTCCGCAGTTCCGCTCTTCAAGATCTTACCTTCAAACATCAAATACGTCCGGTCGGTAATGGCCAAGGTCTCCTGAACGTTGTGATCCGTAATGAGAATCCCAATATTCTTCTCCTTTAGACCCGCAACAATGCTTTGAATGTCCTCAACGGCGATGGGATCTACTCCCGCGAAAGGCTCGTCCAGCAGAATAAACTTTGGCTTTGTCGCCAAGGCGCGAGCAATCTCTGTCCTGCGGCGCTCTCCCCCACTGAGTAAGTCGCCGCGCGTCTCGCGAATGTGCTGTAAACCGAACTCATTGAGCAACTCTTCCAAGCGCTCTGCTTGTTCCTCCTTGCTCAACGAAGTCATTTCCAATACGCCTTTGATGTTGTCCTCCACACTGAGTTTGCGGAAGACAGAGGCTTCTTGGGCCAAGTACCCAATGCCCATCTGTGCACGCTTGTACATCGGAAGCTTTTCTATGGGTGTACCGTTGAGAAGGACGTTCCCGCTGTAGGGACGAATAAGGCCTACCACAGTGTAGAAGCTGGTGGTTTTACCCGCACCGTTAGGACCCAACAGCCCAACGATCTCGCCTTGGTTTACCTCGAAACTCACGTCGTTGACTACGGTGCGAGAGCGGTACTTCTTGACAATATTTCTTGCTTCTAACTTCAAGCTTCAGCGGCCTTTTTTCTCTTCAACACTCTACGGCTCACCATAATACTCACTTGGTACAAGATCAACACTGGCAAGGTGACCAATACTTGTGAGGCAATATCTGGAGGCGTAATAATGGCACTTAGAAGGAGAATCCCTACAATGGCGTGACGGCGGTAATCCTTCAACAGTGTTGGGGTAACAACGCCCACTTTGGATAGAAAGTATACTGCAATAGGTAATTGGAACAAGATTCCTGTGGCCAAGGTCACCGAACTCACCATGCTGATGTAAGAAGTAAGGTCAATTCTATTCACCACCTCCGCACTCACCGCGTAGGTCCCCAAGAATTGGACACTCAAAGGAACAATCACGTAGTACCCGAACAGTACGCCGGCCACGAATAAGAGCGTGGTGAAGAAGATGACGCCGCGGCTGCTTTTCTGCTCATTCTGGTGTAGACCTGGCTTGATGAATCGCCAAATTTCCCAGAATACATAAGGGAAACCGATGATCAAACCTGCTACCAAACTTACCCAGAGGTGCATTTGGAATTGGCCACTCATGCGCATATTCAACAATTCGAACGGGACCTCATCGAAGCAAAAGACATCGCCGCCGATGTAACTAGATAACCAACAAAAGAAGGTGTAGGTCGGAAAATTCGGCTGTTTCGGACCAAAGATGATTTGGTCGAAAATAATCGCCTTGCCCAAGAACGCAACGACAGAGAAAATCACGACCACAATGGAGGATCGCATCAAGTGCCAACGGAGCTCACCGAGGTGCTCCATAAAGCTCATACTGTTCTTGTCTTTGTGCTTGTTCATAAAATTTTCGAGGTCAAAAATCCGAAAAACAATCTTTAGTACCTTCGAAAACCTCTGAAAAATCCCGTATATTAAAGAACCAAAGTACAAGCAGCATGTCTACCAATTGGGAGCATCAACTCAAACACCATTTTGGCTTTTCGGATTTTAAAGGCAACCAGCGCGCAATCATAGAAAGTATTAGCGGCGGGAAAGACACTTTTGTCATCATGCCGACCGGAGGTGGAAAGAGCCTTTGTTACCAACTGCCTGCACTAGCCGCCGAGGGTACCGCCATCGTGGTGAGCCCTTTGATCGCCTTGATGAAAAACCAGGTGGACGCCATTCGCGGACATTCTGAAGCGGATAGCGTGGCGCACGTATTGAACAGTTCTTTGACCAAAAAAGAATTGGACCAAGTACACGAAGACCTTATCGCAGGCAAGACCAAGTTGCTCTACGTCGCCCCAGAATCGCTCAACAAAAACAGTAATATTGAGCTGCTGAAGCAGATCACCATCAGTTTTTTCGCCATTGATGAGGCGCATTGTATTTCCGAGTGGGGACATGATTTCCGCCCAGATTACCGCACCATCAAAGAAAGCATTAAAGCCCTTGGGCGCAAGCCCATCATCGCCCTCACGGCGACCGCAACGCCAAAAGTCCAGGCAGATATTATCAAGACCATGGGCATGGACGAGCCGGACATTTACCTCAGCAGCTTCAATAGGCCCAACCTCTATTACGAGGTACGCCCAAAACGCGATATCGACCACGACATCATCAAGCTATTAAGCCAAAACAAAGGCAAGAGCGCCATCGTCTATTGTCTCTCGCGCCAAAAGGTGGAGGATCTTGCCGAACAGCTGGTCGTGAATGGCATCAATGCACTGCCCTACCATGCCGGACTAGAAGCCGCCAAGCGTGTCAAGCACCAAGATGCCTTCCTCAATGAGGATTGCGACGTCATTGTCGCTACCATCGCCTTTGGAATGGGCATCGACAAGCCCGATGTGCGTTACGTTTTGCACTACGACATGCCCAAAAGCTTGGAAAGCTATTACCAAGAAACTGGACGTGCCGGCCGCGATGGAGGCGAAGGAAGCTGTATCACTTACTTCGACATCAAAGACATCGAACGCCTGGCAAAATTCTTGAGTAAGAAGCCCGTCAGCGAACAAGAAATAGGTCGTCAACTTCTCGAAGAAGCTACTGGTTATGCCGAAGCCGCCATTTGTAGACGACGCGTACTCCTGCACTACTTCGGAGAATCCTTCCATGAAGACGATTGTGAGAAGATGTGCGACAATTGCCGCCACGAAAGAGAGAAAGTAGATGCCAGCCGGGAGCTATTAGATGTGATTTCATGCATCAACGAAACGCACGGTAAGTTCAAGACCTCGGAAGTCGTCAACATTTTGCGCGGTTCCATGACGGCCATCCTGTCGCAGAATAATGCGGACCAGTTAGAAAATTGGGGCAAGCATAAAGACAAATCCGAAACCCACCTGCGCGCCGTCATCCGTCAAGGGATCATCCGCCACTACCTCGAGAAAAACATCGAGTCGTATGGAACGGTGCAGGTGACCGAGAAAGGCAACGCAGGGAAATTACCTAAGGCCTTCCGCGTTAGAAAAGAACTGGATTACACCACCTTAAACAGTGGCGCCAATGAGACCAAAAAGGTCGTCGCCATGGACGAGGCATTGCTCAGCATACTCAAAGACCTAAGGAAGAAGATCGCCAATAGCAAAGGTGTTCCTCCGTATGCCGTTTTTGCAGAGAACTCACTGAGCGAGATGGCCACCATCTATCCTTGTACGCTGGATGAATTGAAGAATATTCAAGGGGTCGGTGAAGGGAAAGCCAAGAAATTTGGGCAACCCATGGTCGACGCCATTGCAGCCTATGTAGAAGAAAACGATATCGATCGTCCGCAAGACATGGTCTTTAAGAGCGTGGCCAATAAGAGTGCGTTAAAGGTGTACATTATTCAAAGTACGGACCGCAAACTGCCGCTCGACGATATCGCCAGCGCCAAAGGATTGAAGATGGGCCAGCTCATCGAGGAAATGGAAAGCATCGTATTGAGCGGAACCAAGATCAACTTTGATTATTACCTCGAAGACATCATGGACGAGGACAGCATTGAAGAGGTTTTCGACTTTTTAACAGAAGAAGCTGAACATGGCTCGATGGATGAACTCCTGGAAGAATTTGGGGACGATTACGACGAGCAAGAACTGCAGCTGCTTCGCTTGAAATTCTTCTCAGATGTAGCGAATTAGAAAAAAAGCCCGCGGATGCGGGCTTTTTTAGTTTTTGAAGTAGAATTCTAAATCTTGCGGGCTGCTCGATAATGGCAGGTTTGCCGTGACTTTACTGAATTCTAGAATGCTTTGGATGGTTTTTTCAGACGCTCCCACGTCCAAGTTTTCGTAGGGTAAGGTTTTCGCCATAGTGTATCTGTTAGTGATACATCAATAACGGCACTTATTCCTGCTTCGTATATCTCACTCAGATTTTTATTGTTCTAGGCTGATATTGTGCTGAGCCATCAGTTTTTGAATGTTGCTGATGGCGTAGCGCATACGGCCTAAAGCAGTGTTGATGCTCACCCCTGTTTCTTCGGCGATGTCCTTAAAACTGTATTCACAGAACATACGCAGATGCAGCACCTTGCGTTGCTCTTCCGGCAAAAAATCAATCAACTTGCGCAGGTCCTCATTGATTTGGGCTTCGATCCAATTTGCTTCTAGCGGACGATCTGATTCACCATAGGTATCAAAAACCGTATACTCACCAGTGGAGCGTACTTCCTTCTTACGACTTTCTCTGCGGAAATAATCTAGGGTGTTATTGTTGGCAATGCGCAAGGCCCAAGGCAGGAATTTTCCTTTCTCCTCGTAATTCGACTTCCGCAAAGATTTGATAATCTTGATGAAGGTCTCTTGAAACAAATCATCTGCAACGTCCTGATCTTGGACCTTGGAATAAATCTGTAAAAAGATGCGCTTTTGATGTCTTCGGATTAACACCTCTAAAGCACGCTCGTTTCCGCTACGGTAGAGTTCCACTAGAACGTGGTCCTCACTCTGATTTAACATCATAAAATCAAATTTTAGCGTAGCAGTTTTTCTATAAGCAGTACTTCTTTTTAATGTTTACAGGGTCCAATATAGGTTAAACTTCCAAATACCGTTCCAAATATTCGAAGCTTTAACGGTTTTTCACAAACAAGTAATGGGTTACTTTTGTTGTTTATCCTTGTTTGCTCATGACCCCAACCATCGACATTAAACGCGCTGAAGTCCACAACCTGAAACAAGTTTCGGTCAGTATTCCGCGTAACCAATTGGTCGTCATCACCGGGGTCAGCGGTTCCGGCAAATCCTCCCTTGCCTTCGATACCTTGTTTGCAGAGGGCCAGAGGCGATATGTCGAGAGCTTGAGTGCCTACGCACGCCAGTTCTTAGGAAAATTGGATAAACCAAAGGTGGAATCCATCAAAGGAATCCCTCCAGCGGTCGCCATTCAACAAAAAGTCAGCAGTAGAAATCCTAGATCGACCGTTGGAACGACCACGGAGATTTACGATTATTTGAAGCTGCTCTTTGCCCGTGTGGGACGCACCTATTCTCCTATTTCCGGGGAAGAAGTTAAAAGACACCAAGTTCAAGATGTCATCGCTCACCTGAATACGCTCGAAGAAGGAACGCGATTCATGATCCTCGCGCCCGTCACCTATAGCGACAGAACTGCTGAACAGCACTTGAACATACTGGCACAACAAGGATTCTCCCGCATCCTCCACAACGGCAGTGTGGAACGTATAGAAGATGTCATTCAACAGGGCACCTACAACGAGGACGTGATTCACTTGGTGGTGGACCGTGCGGTCGTTCGACCCGGCGATGAAGAAAACGAGCACCGCCTACAAGATTCCATTCAAACCGCTTTCTTTGAAGGACGGGGAGAATGTTGGATTGATTTCGCCAATGGTGAAGCCCCCTTGATTTTCAATAATCTTTTCGAATTAGATGGCATGAGCTTTACGGAGCCATCCACCGACCTGTTCAGCTTCAACAACCCCGTAGGGGCCTGCCCTTCCTGTGAAGGATTTGGGAGCATCATGGGCATTGACGAGGACCTGGTCATCCCCAACCCGCACTTAAGCGTTTATGAAGGAGTGGTCGCACCATGGCACGGTGAAACGATGAAGCGATGGAAAGAAAAATTCATCCTCGGAGCTGCCTCACACGACTTTCCCATTCACAGGCCCTATATCGACTTAAACGATGCTGAAAAGCTACTCCTATGGGAAGGCGCCAAGGGAATTAAGGGCATTAATGATTTCTTCAAACATTTAGAAAGCAAGAGTTATAAAATTCAGTTTCGCGTGATGCTCAGCCGTTACCGCGGAAGAACGAAGTGCCCTACTTGTAAAGGCAAAAGATTACGCCCGGAATCGAGCTATGTAAAAATCAATAACACTGCTATTGAAGCTTTGGTAGAAATGCCACTAAACAAGCTGCAACAATGGTTCAAAGATTTAGTCTTGAGCGAACAAGATGCGGCCATTGCCAAGCGCCTTTTAGTGGAAATTGAAAGTAGATTGGGATTCCTCGTAGACGTAGGACTTCCTTACCTCACCTTAAATCGAGTAAGCAGCACATTGAGCGGAGGCGAGAGCCAGCGCATACAATTGGCCACCTCCCTAGGATCTTCACTTGTAGGTTCACTCTACATCATGGACGAGCCAAGCATCGGCCTCCACGCAAAGGATGCCGAGCAACTCATTAAAGTCATCAATGCGTTGCGCGACAAGGGCAATACCGTAGTAGTGGTCGAACATGAGGAAGCCTTTATGCATGCGGCCGATTATTTGATCGATATCGGTCCTGCTGCGGGTAATTTAGGTGGAACCATAGTCGCAGAAGGCACCTCTGATCAGGTATTATCCAATCCTAATTCCCTTACTGCACAATACCTGAACGGCAGTAAAAGTATTACGAGTCCTATAACGCTGAGAACAGCAAAAAAATGGATTGAAATCAAAGGTGCTCGACACCATAATCTCAAGGGCTTTGACGTTCAATTTCCTTTAGGGGTATTCGGCGTGGTTGCGGGCGTGAGCGGGTCTGGCAAAAGCACCTTGATCAAGAAAATTCTATACCCAGCCTTGAAGAAACATTTCCATGAGGTAAGCGAGCGCCCAGGAATTCACAAGGAACTTTGCGGGGATTTGGGAAGTATTGACCAAGTAGAATTGGTCGATCAAAATCCCATTGGAAAATCAAGCCGTTCTAATCCAGTAACCTATTTGAAGGCCTACGACGATATTAGAAATCTCTACGCCTCTACGGAACTGGCAAAAATTAGAGGATATAAGGCGAAACACTTCAGCTTCAATACCGATGGCGGTCGTTGTGATGCCTGTCAAGGCGAAGGCGAGGTAACTATTGAAATGCAATTTATGGCCGATGTCCACCTGCCTTGTGAGACGTGTGCCGGGAAGCGATTCAAAGCCGAAATTCTTGAGATCACTTACAAGGACAAGAACATTGCTGATATCCTGGAAAGTACCATTGATGAAGCCATCGACTTCTTCAAAACACATAAGCAACACAAGATTGTCAAGAAGCTACAGCCGCTTCAGGATGTAGGGCTAGGCTATGCACAGGTCGGACAAAGCAGCTCGACATTAAGCGGTGGAGAGGCACAACGCGTTAAACTAGCGTTCTTCCTATCCAAAGGGGAAAAAGCAGGACATACGCTATTCCTATTCGACGAACCGACCACAGGTCTACATTTTGACGACGTTAACAAACTTTTGAAGGCCTTTGATGCATTGGTAGAAATGGGACACACAGTGCTAGTCATTGAACATGATCTAGATGTTATCGCTAGAGCCGACTATCTTATCGAGATAGGTCCTGAGGGTGGAGAGCTCGGTGGACAACTGCTGTACGCAGGTACACCCGAAGAAATTATTCATGTCACAGAGAGCCCAACAGGAGTTGCGCTGCTCAAGCAAAAAAAGATCTCAATTGAGACAGTTTGATTTGGAAAACAGTAGTATTTAAAACTCATTGTGTGTTTTCGACACTCTCCGAGTCTCAATCGAGGCATTTATATCAAAATCCTACTTATCTTTACCATCTACCTTTATGGGTAGCTTAGGTTTATTGGTTTGGTGTACGGCTCGCTTTGCGGGCCGTACTTCTTTATACCAGCTTCGATTTCCAGTGGTACATCAAGACCGCTGCCGCCACACTTACATTCAGACTATCCACAGCCTCCCCTTCCATAGGAATTATAGTATTCGTATAGCCTTGGTGCAACCAATGTGAACTCAACCCACTACTTTCCTCGCCGAGAACAATGGCTGATTTCCCGGGCCATTCCAGCTCAAACATAGATACCGAATCCGTATGCATGTGAGTAATATATATGTGAAAACCGTGCTCTTCGAGGAGCGACTGGACCTCTGCGCTGGTACCCAAAACTGTAGGCACTTCAAAAATGGCACCTGTGGCATTCCTCATGACATTGGGGCCGTAAAGATCTAAAGCCGCATCTGCAAAAAACACCGCTGAAACACCAGCTGCTTGTGCCGTTCTAAGGATAGCACCTGCATTGCCTGGCTTCTCAATGCCTTCTACCACCAACACTCCTCGAGCTTCGCTTAGTAAACCACCGAGCTCATCTAATTTCCAATGGCGCTGCTTGAAAAGCGCAACATGGGACTCAGTGCCACTGCGGTAAGCAATTTTCTCAAACACCTTAGCACCTGCCACATACTGTCGCTCAAAAGATTGCGCCCAATGTGCCTGCGAGGCATCTTCCTTTGACCAGAGCTCCACACCCGTCCAACCTGCGGCCAAAGCACGCTGAATCTCACGCGCACCTTCCACTACACATATCCCGCTCTGTTTGCGAGCGCGGGCCTTTGTCAATAATTGGACAATCTCCTTTACTTTTGGATTCGAAGTGCTTGTGATTAAATCATTCATAGATGGGTAAAAAGGATAAACCAAAGAAAATCAATTTAGAGGACTTAGGAGGCTTTGTGTTCAGTACAAATCCTGATTTCGAACCACCAGTGGATGATGCCGAAGAGTTTTTAGACCCTTCCGAGCAATTGCTGCTGTGTCATTTTGAGAAAAAAGGCCGTGGCGGGAAGCAAGTCGTGGTCATTAAGGGATTCGAAGGACCGGAAGAGAATCTCAAAGAATTGGGCAAAGTACTTAGACAACATTGCGGGGTCGGAGGATCTGCCAAAAATGGAGAAATCCTGCTTCAAGGCAATGTACGCGACAAAGCCATGGATAAGCTCAAATCACTAGGATACGGCACTAAAAGAATTGGAGGGTAATAAGTGTTAATACTTATTTTGTCTCGATTGAACACCAAACCTCCAACAAAGCAAAAGTGTCTCTTATGAGACTACATGACGTTCTGCAAGCGCTCGCTCATAGGCCGCCTCGTATTTTGGCACTATGGATTCAATACCGAAGGCCTTGGCACGTTCGAAAGCGTTTATTTTAAATTCCATCAATCGTTGAGGATCTTGTAAGAGAGATACACCATGTGCCACCATGGAAGCCACATCGCCCACAGGAGACAAATACCCCGTCTGACCGTGCACATTTACCTCTGGAATCCCGCCAGCATTTGTGGACAACACCGGAACTCTCGCAGCCATGGCTTCCAAGGCTACCAAACCAAAGCTCTCTGATTCAGAAGTCAAAAGAAATAAATCACTCATACAAAGCAATCGACGGACCTCATTGGTCTTACCGAAGAACTTCACACAATCCGTAAGCCCAAGTTCACGTACCTGTTGCTCTGCCTTTTCTCGTTCAGGTCCATCACCGATCATCAGCAGGACCGCATTTTCTTGCGCACGAATACCAGCGAAAACATTGATGATATCGGGAATTCGCTTCACCTTTCTCATGTTTGAGATGTGCGTGATGATTTTCTCCCCATTTGGTGCGATTTGTGCACGGCGGCAATTCTTATCCCCACGATAGAGCTCTAAATCAATAAAGTTTGGGATGACTTCAATCTCTTTTTTAATATCGAAGGAGTCCAACGTATCCTGACGTAAACTCTCACTCACCGAGGTAACCACATCACTCTTGTTGATGGAAAAGGTTACTGCCGGTTTGTACGACGGATTCTTACCTACCAGGGTAATATCAGTGCCGTGCAGCGTGGTCACCACCGGAACATATTTACCGTGCTCTTCCAAAAGGATTTTCTTAGCCATGTAGGCAGCATAGGCATGCGGAATGGCGTAATGTACATGAAGAATATCCAATCCCTCATTAATGACCGTGTCCACCATTTTAGAACTCAACGCGAGCTCATAGGGCTGGTATTCAAATAGCGGATAATCGTGCACATTGACCTCATGGTAGTAGATGTTCTCCTCAAGAATATCTAAACGTACCGGCTGGCTGTAGGTAATGAAATGGACTTCGTGGCCTTTTTTAGCCATTTGAATGCCCAATTCTGTGGCCACCACACCGGATCCACCATAGGTAGGGTAACAAACTACACCGATCTTCATTCTTGCTAGGGATTAATTCAAGGCATCGTAAAGATACCCCTGAATATTTGTTCGGACGTCTAAAGTACTTAGTTTCCAATTCTCAGCATCCGGGTAGGTGCGATTACTCAGAAAAATGTACAACAACCCTTCCTTGGGATCCATCCAGACCATGGTTCCTGTAAAGCCCGTATGACCAAAACTCAGATCCGAGGCACAGGTACAACTTGGACCCGGACCATCGCCTATTTGCTTCTTATCAAAGCCCAATCCTCGTCGATTATCTATTTCACAGAAGGCACAACTACTGAATTTCTTAATGGTCGATTCCTGGAAATAACGAACCCCACCATAATAGCCGCCATTGAGATACATCTGCATCATTTTGGCCAAATCATTCGTATTGGCGAACAAGCCGGCATGTCCGGCGACTCCGCCAATCATGGCAGCGCCCATATCATGCACGCGACCGTGCACTGTCGTGTTGCGCCAGTATCCATCTACTTCCGTAGGCACAATCTCATCAAGGGAAAAACCTCTTTCCAAGGGGTTGTAGGTGAGTCGCTGAGCGCCCAATAGGTCCATAAAAAGTATTGGTCACCCATTGATCCAGAGGCTCATTAAAACGTTCCTCCAACATTTCTTGAAACAGGTAATAGCCCAAATCCGAATAGCGGTATTCCGGCGCCTTCATCTCACTCTTCGCAAGCATATGAAACATGGTATCCCTAATCTCTTGACGAACATACATGCCCTTCATGTATTTGAGTATAGCCCAATTGCGGCGTCGAACTGTACCAATACCCCCTCGTACTATCAGATTTTATAGTATGTACATAATACGGTATCCAAGCATCTAATCCGCTTTGATGAGCCAGCACATCTTCAAACACTAAGTGCTCCTTGCCCGAACCGTCCAACCGGCTCGTATGGTTGCCCAAAGTCGTTTTCAATAATAAGGGTTGCTTCTCGTACCATTTCATGATTCCTGGCAGCGTAGCGGTAATCTTCGTCACCGAAGCAATATCATATAAGTCCGTCCACTCCACTGGGGTAGACTTCGGATAGGTATGTGAACCAAAGGATTTGGTATATACGACCGTACCGTGACGCGCCACCAGTACCTGTGCACCCGGCGTAGCCCCTGCCGCAATGGCGTGCTCTACGGTAGAATCGATACGGTTTAAAGGCCCCGCATCAAGGCCTACCTCAAAAGGGATACCGTATTTTAATCGAAGTAATTCTTCAGTTTTTTCACCATTCCCGACGCTTCCCCACTGATTCAAATCCACGGGCAAGGAACCCTTGGTCTCACGTGCGCCAAACAAGAACTGAGGCGCCAATAGCTGGGCATATTCGTTGTTTTCATACATGATCAAAACACGAACGTTTTGTCCTAGATCGGGATAGGTCAACACCCCATAGGGATTAGCAAAATGAAGAATGTAAACGGGTTTTCCAGTAGCTGATAATCGCTCGAGCAGCTCTTTCTCATAAGCTTCGAGTTTATAGCGGCGCCAAGGATTCTTAGTGTTTTGATGAAAGGTCACCACAAAGGCATCTTGGGATGCCATTTCACGGTCATCCACATCTACACCGTGATGGTGAGACATGGCTACATACCTATCCAAATATTCTTTCACCGTGGTGGCCGATTCGAAATCACCCAAAGCAATGTGCAGGAAGTTTTGCTCCACATTTTTTATAGGGAATGTAGCCGTACCACGCTCCAATAATGTCGCCGCATTTCGAATGAGGTTGAACGGCACTCTTTGGTTCCAATCTTCTCTTTCAAACGAACCGTGGTCTGAGGTTAGCAACGTGGGATCCGCTTCCTTGTGCGCTTCGAGCCAATCCGCATACGCCCTGCAATTTGATTTTGCCACCAAGATTCTTCTCACGTGCTCGTCCAAGGATTGGAAGGAAATCTTATCTGTGGCCAAGGCATCTTGGAACGCTTGAGTGGCCTTTGGCACGTCCATGGGAAAGAGCAAAATATCATTACCCGCGGCAAACGCTGCCAACTCTAACTCTCCCGGAGGAGCGAAGGCTGCAGCTCCCTTCATGTTCAACGCGTCGGTAATAATGAGGCCTTCATATCCCCATTGATCTCTCAAAACCTCTTGAATGACCTTGCGTGAAAGACTCGTGGGTTTTCCAGAGGGCTCAAGAGAAGGGATATTCAAATGGGCGATCATAATAGCACCAACACCCGCGTCAACAGCCCCCTTGAACGGCACCCACTCTACCTCCATAAGCTCACTGAGGGTGCGGTCGACTTTCGGTAAGGTTTTATGGCTGTCCTGATGGGTATCACCGTGGCCTGGAAAATGCTTTCCACAAGCCAGTACACCATTCTCTTGAATCCCTTTAATTACAGCTACGCCAAGTGTATTTACGAGATCTGGATCAGAACCAAAGGATCGCGCACCAATAATAGGGTTGTTTGGATTCGTATTGACATCAAGTACGGGCGAGAAACTCATATGTACGCCGACGGCAGCACATTCATCCGCCAAGACATGTCCTAAATCATAGGCGTCCATAGTCCCCCCAGCCGCACCGACTGTAAGCGAGGTTGGAAACTTGTAGGTGCTATCCAAACGCATGGCTTGTCCCCATTCCGCATCTTGCCCTACGAGCAAGGGAAAGGACGCCGCACTTTGAAGGCGATGCAGCAGTTTCTTTTGACGTTCAGGTCCGCCTTGCATGGTAATCACACCGCCAATGTGGTAATCGCGGACGAGTTTTTCTAATTCCGCTTGATGATCTTCACTTTTGTTGCTGTAGGCAGCGACCATGAATAATTGGCCAATTTTCTCATCCAACGTCATCGCACTCAAGGCGGAGTCTACATTAAACGATTGAGCATAAAGCCCTTTACTCGGCAAAACAGTGAGTAAACAGGCCGTAAAAATGGCTTTTAGAAAGCGTGTGTGCATAGGTCGATAAAGTGCCAAGGGGTTCTTACCTTTGAGATGAGAATATAGAAAGATATGGGATTCTTTGAACGACGCCAACCGCGCGGTTTTCAACACCAGCCAAGATTTCACGACGAGCGCCAGGAGCGCCTTCGCATCTTGGAACGCAATGAAAGCGTCGACGAAATCCCCTTTCAAAACAAAGAGAAATACCGCGATCGATTACGCGAGAATTGGGACCTGCGCAGGAAGCGTAGCGCCGGTGCCAGTGAAGGATTTGTAAAACGTATCCTGATCAGTTTTGTCGCCCTCGCAGTACTTGCGGCCGTAGCCGTTTATTATATAGGATGAGTTCAATAATTGCTGTTTTATCAGACCATGTAGCCAATCAAATTGCTGCAGGGGAAGTGGTGCAACGCCCCGCCTCTGTGGTCAAGGAATTGTTGGAAAATAGCATCGATGCTGGGGCTACAAAGATCACCCTGCAACTCGAGGGTTCGGGACGTACACTCATCTCAGTGACTGATAACGGAAGTGGTATGGGCAAGGAAGATGCCGAGCGCTGTTTTTTACGCCACGCCACCAGCAAGATTAAAAACGCCGAAGACCTCTTTAACCTTCATACCAGAGGGTTTCGCGGGGAAGCCATGGCCTCCATAGCTGCGGTATCACATACATTGATGCGCACCAATACCTCTGAAGAGGGTCTAGGTCTTGAGATCAAGCTAGAAGGCGGCAGCATCGTCGCGAAGAACCCCTACCCCTGTGCTCAAGGAACCTATGTAGAGGTCAAGAACTTATTTTACAATGTACCGGCACGCCGAAAGTTCCTGAAAAACGATCGTGTAGAACTGCGCCATTGTGTCGATGAATTTCACCGTGTGGCCTTAGTTCATACCTCCATCGAATGGATTATGAAAAGTGATGGCAACACCTTGTTTCACCTCAAACCTGAGCCCCTACGCCGCCGTATTAATGGCATTTTTGGCCGAAAATTCGATGAGCGTCTGGTGCCCATTGAGGAAGAAACAGAGGTTGTAAAGGTCAGTGGATTCATTTTGAAGCCCGAGTTTGCCAAGAAGAAACGCGGCGAGCAATTCTTCTTTGTCAACGACAGGTTCATCAAATCACCCTACCTACACAATGCGCTTCGTGAAGCGTTTGAGGAGGTCTTGACCGCTGAGCACCATCCGGGATATTTCTTGCATTTACAGGTAGACCCTCAAAGCTTGGATGTCAATATTCACCCTACCAAAACAGAGGTGAAGTTTGAGGACGAGCGCACCATTTATGCGGTGCTGCGCAGTGCTGCCCGCCACGCTATTGGGCAGTTCAACGTCGCTCCCGCCATTGACTTTGATGCAGAACAAAGCTTTAAAGTTCCGCCCTTACCTGAAGGACACCTTCCAAAACCGCCTCAGATCCAAGTCAATCCAAACTTCAACCCCTTCGAGTCGACGAAATCCACTCCCCCGCGCCTTCGGTCCAACGACGAGCGGTACGAGCGTATTAAAAACGAAAAATACCTCAACACCCAGCAAGCTTTCGATGCTCCAAAAGAGTGGAACATCGAAGATGCCCTACCCGTGGACCCCGTCAGCGGCAAAATCATCCGTTGGGGCAAATACGCCATCACGACACTAGGTGCGAAGGCACTGGTGATTGATATCAAAGGGGCCCGCTTCAGAATCTTGTACGACCAAATCTGGTCGAAGCTCCAAGATGCGACCGTGCCTTCGCAACAAATGTTGTTCCCCAAGAGCATTTCCTTGTCCATGGCCGAGAGAGCGCTATTCCAAGAGCACGAACAAGATTTTACCATCGCTGGCTTTGACTTGGCCCCGGGAACCACAGAGGGTGAATACGATATTAAGGGCATCCCAATGATGCTCAACGTCGAACAAGCCGTACCCACCTTGGAATTACTGTTCGAACAATACCACGAACAAGACGAAGCCGGCGAGAACAAGCTGCTCAAAAGCATCGCCCTGGCGATCGCACAAAACGGAGCATCTACTCAAGATCCAAGAACCGCAGAGGAACTCTACGTGTTAAGAGAACAACTCCTGAGCAGTTCCAACCCACAATACACTCCTAAGGGCAAGAAAATCATTGTAGAATGGAGCCCTGAAGAGATTGAAAAAGCATTATGATCGTACAACGCAGATTTAGTTTAATGCCTACCGTCGTGAAGAACCTGTTGATCATCAACGGCCTGTTCTTCCTTGGAATGTACAGCATTCGCAACACCTTCGGCATTGATATCACAGACTGGCTCGGGCTCTATTTCCCCCTATCGGACAGCTTCCTCCCGGTCCAGTTAGTTTCTCACATGTTCATGCACGGCAACTTGGGCCACATCTTCTCCAACATGATCATGCTGTGGTTCTTGGGCAGCGCGATGGAGAACTACTGGGGTCCGAAGCGATTCCTGATCTACTACCTCTTGACCGGCTTAGGCGCCAGCGCCCTACAGATCGGAGTCAATGCACTGGAATATTTCCAATTAAGCGCTCAACTCGACGGGGCCGCCATGGACACGATTCTGAGCAAGGGCGGGGACATCATTAACCAAGGCATGAACTACACCGATCCGGTATGGGGAGCGATGAACAGATTGCTTCACGTGCCTATGGTCGGTGCCTCGGGCGCTGTCTTCGGGGTATTGCTCGCGTTCGGAATGACCTTCCCGAACCAGGTGATCTACCTGAACTTCTTCTTCCCGATCAAGGCGAAGTACTTTCGTAATCGGCTACGGCCTACTAGAACTCTACAACGGCTTTGCGGTGAGCAATAGCGGTATCGCACACTTTGCCCACTTGGCGGCATGCTTTTCGGCTACCTGCTCATCAGAAAATGGCGCAGAGAAATGTATCTTTAAGATTCCATACCCCAGGACATGAGTGATTTCATCGATAGAATCAAACACGACGCATTCAAGGGCGATTACTTGACCCGATTGCTGTACCTCAACATTGGGGTGTTTCTATTGTACAGCATCTCAAACGCATTTACTACCCTATTGACCGGTCAGATGGGCTTAATCCCTCGCCTAGCCGACGATCTGTTAGCCCTCCCGTCCACCCCGTGGAAACTGGCCACCCGTCCGTGGACCTTGCTGACCTACATGTTTACACATTTCAGCTTCCGCCACATCCTCTTCAACATGCTCATCCTCTACTTCTCGGGTAAGATGCTTATGGAGTATTTGG
Organism: Cryomorphaceae bacterium; assembly: GCA_038143125.1. Classification (GTDB taxonomy): domain Bacteria; phylum Bacteroidota; class Bacteroidia; order Flavobacteriales; family Schleiferiaceae; genus UBA10364. Next base: position 323,202 of record JAYQLJ010000006.1, on the reverse strand, counting down.
GTGAAAAGCGTATGCTCGCATTGTACATCTACGGCGGCATTGGCGGCGGACTGCTCTACATCATTCTCTACAACATCAGCCCTATTTTGGGTGCAGGATCCATGGTTGGCGCCAGTGCCGGTACCATTGCCGTATTGGTTGCCGGTGCGATGTATTTGCCCAATATGCCGGTCCGATTATGGGGGATCTTTGAAGTAAAATACTGGATGCTTGCGGCAGGCATTGTCCTGCTTGACATTCTCAGCTTGACCGGCTCCAATGCCGGCGGTCATATCGCACACCTTGGCGGCGCGGTTGTCGCGTTCTTTTTTATTCGCAGCATGCGCAACGGCCACGAATGGAATGTCTATTTATTCCAAGTCATTGATGCGGTCCGCAATACTCTTTACCGAAACTCACGCAAACGTAGAGGCTTCAAATTTGGCGAGCGCAACTATACCAAATATGAGGAGGTGAAGACGAAAAAATCGGACACCCCAAAAACGGATACTGCCAAAATGGACGCGATCCTCGATAAAATCAAGGACAAGGGGTACGACAGCTTGAGCAAGGAGGAAAAAGCTTATTTGTTTAAAATCTCCAAGGACCAGTGAAAAAGCGCCTCTGGATACTGCGAACGTTCAACGTAGGACTCTTTTACGCCACACTACTTATCGGTTTTGGATCATTACTCCCCGGCCATTGGATTCCAGGCTCCGGAGTACTGAGCATCCTGTTTCCGTTCTTGCTGTTCCCACATTTGATCATGATTCTGATTTGGGCCCGATTCCGCCCTCAGCACATGCTCAAAAACCTCATAGGTTTGGGGCTGCTGTTTTTCCCAGTGATGGCCCAATTTCCCATAGGCACCTCCCCTACACCCGAACAAATCTCTTGGAAGGTGGCCAGCTACAACGTACGCGCCTTTTACCAGCAGCGCGGCATCGCCAACGATATTGCGCGATGGACGCAATCTGAACATATTGACATTTTGTGTACTCAAGAGATGCGTCGCAGTGTCGCCAATCCGGTAGCGGCGCACTATCCTTACCGGGTGTATGCGCCGAACAATAAGAGAATTGGGACCGCGATCTATTCAAAATTCCCCATCATCAACCACGGCTCCCTGGTGTTCGATGCCATTGAAGAAAACTCCTATGCGAAGCGCAGCGCAGGTTATGCCGACATCGCTCTGCCGGACGACACCATTCGCATCATCAACATCCACCTGAGCTCCACCGGCATCAAGGACATGGACATGGAGATTGAACCCTCTCGTGAGGAATGGATTGAAAAGGGCCAATTCATGGCTAAGAAAATCGCCCGTTCGGACAGAGACCGTGGCAAGCAAGGGCGAAGCATCTTGCAATGGGTTGACGAAAGCCCCTATCCCGTGGTACTCACCGGGGACTTCAACTCCGTGCCAGGCGGGAATTTGTACGCGCGCTTGCTATGGAAATTGGACGATCCCTACCTCTTCAAAGGATCCGGCGCATGGGGCTCCTACCTCCCACTATTGCAAAAGGGCATGCCATTGCGCATCGACTGGACCTTGGTAGACGCACAATTGCCCTATTCCGGACAATACCTCAGCGACGTAGCCTTCAGCGATCACCGTCCGCTAATCACCACCTTTAGCGCTCGAACCGAGCCTCAAGAAGATTAAGGGCATTGAGGGCATTCGACTCCACACCCCTCACATATTCTGGATAAACGCGTAGTACCTCGTCGTAAAACAAAGGCACCAGCGCTTGTTCTTGCATCAGGTACTGATCCGCCTGGCGCATCAGCGCACTCCGCTCCACACCTGGCGGCAACGAACGAATCTGCTCGTACATTGCATCGTAATGAGCATCCTCGTACAAACTGTAGTTTGGCCCATTAGGCGCCTTAAAGCCACTGTAGAACAGCATCAAGTAATTTTCAGCATCCGGGTAATCCGCAATCCAACTGGCCCTAAAAAAGCCCAAGGTACCGGCACTCTTCTCACTCCTCAATGTCGCGGAAGGAACCACATTGACGGCTATAGACCAACCTAAGCCGGCCAATTCACCCTGCACGTATTCACACAGGTCTCGGTAATTCGCAACGGTAACCAGTGTTAACTCCGGCAACTCCATAGAAGCCAACAACGCAGCCACCGAATCCGGTGCATAGGTTGCCCCAATGCTGTCCTGGTATTCAGGAAGCCCGAAAGGCACGATCCCCCCATTTGCAGGAATGCCAACACCATTGCGCAAGGATTGTATCATTTCTTCTCTATTGATCCCCGCATTAATGGCCCAACGCAATTCCTGAGGCAACCCTTTTTCCGCATTAAAAATCAAATACTCCGTATTTAAAAACGGTGTGCGCTCCAACCGGTGACCTTCTTGGTATCGCGATTGCAGTTCACCAGATTTGGTCAACAAATCGTCCTTAAAGCTGGGGTCGAGGTTGGGTAAAAAATCAAAGTTCCCACTGAGGTACTCCAAGAAAGCGCTCTGCTGATCCGGTAAAAAAGAAACACTAACCCCATCTAGGTACGGTAAAGGCTGCCCTTCGGCATCCTGTTTCCAGTACTGCTCATGTTTATGAAGGACCAATTTTTCCCCATAATGCCAGCGGTGCATCTTGAAAGGGCCCGTGCCCACCGGCGAAGTCGCCGCCTCCACAGCCCCCGCAGGCATCACTCCACAATACGGCATGGCCAAAAGGGATAAGAACGAGGCATTAGCGGCTTGAAGCTCAATGATCACCGTTCCCGCCACACTCTCGTGAATGTCCAAAACATCGTCCAAAACCCAACTGCCCGGAGAAGCGATGGCAGGATCTTGCAATCGCTTGAGACTATAAACCACATCTGCAGGACTGAGCTTCCGTCCATCGTGAAAATAGGCCTCGCGCAAGGAGAACTCATAGACTCGGCCATTTTCAGATACCGACCAATGAGCCGCCAAGGCAGGAACTATTTCATTCTCGGCATCTAAGGCCACCAAGGATTCAAACAATTGCTGTACCGCCCAAATGGTGCTCTTATCCTTAGCAAACGCTGGATCCAGGGTAGGTATGCCTGCCGGCTCATTATACCTGAAGACCATTTTATCCGCCTCCCTTTGAGGCTCACACCCCCCGAGTGTAGTGAGTACAAGGCATACAAAAAAGCCCCCTAGAAAGGAGGCTTTTCGTATCGTTATGCCTGTATTAAGCATCAATGTTAGCGTATTTAGCGTTGCGCTCGATGAAATCACGACGTGGCGGTACATCATCTCCCATCAACATGGAGAAGACACGATCCGCTTCCGCGCTATCATCGATGGTCACTTGCTTCAAGATGCGCTCCTCAGGATTCATGGTAGTATCCCAAAGTTGTTCTGCGTTCATCTCCCCAAGACCCTTGTAGCGCTGGATACCGACACCGGAACCTCCCTCACCACCAAATTCTTGAGCAATCTGATCGCGTTGCTTATCATCCCAAGCATAGGCTTGCTTCGCGCCTTTCTTCACCAAATACAATGGTGGAGTAGCGATATATACGTAGCCCAATTCTACCAACTCACGCATGTAGCGGAAGAAGAAGGTCAAGATCAACGTTGAAATGTGGCTACCGTCCACATCGGCATCCGTCATGATCACAATCTTGTGGTAGCGTAATTTATCCAGATTCAAGGCTTTGCTATCCTCTTCTGTACCTACACTTACACCAAGAGCGGTGTACATGTTCTTGATCTCTTCGTTTTCAAAGACCTTGTGAGAAATGGCTTTCTCAACGTTCAAAATCTTACCACGAAGCGGAAGAATGGCTTGGAAATTACGGTCACGGCCTTGTTTCGCCGTACCACCCGCAGAATCACCCTCCACGAGGAAGATTTCACATACCTGCGGATCTGTTTCAGAACAATCGCTCAGCTTTCCAGGCAAGCCCATCGAAGACATCGAGCCTTTACGCTGCACCATTTCGCGGGCTTTCTTAGCAGCCACACGAGCCTTGGCCGCAAGCAATACCTTTTGAACGATGACTTTCGCTTCGTTCGGGTGCTCCTCCAAGAAGTTCGTCAACATCTCGCCAACGAGCTTATCTACTGCACCGCTGACTTCTTTGTTTCCAAGTTTGGTTTTAGTCTGACCCTCAAACTGAGGCTCCATCACCTTCACGGAAATAACCGCCGTCAAACCTTCACGGAAATCATCCCCGGCGATTTCAACTTTTTCTTTGGCCAACAATCCACTTTCGTCCGCATATTTCTTCAACGTACGGGTCAATGCACGACGGAATCCCGCCAAGTGCGTACCACCTTCGTGTGTGTTGATGTTGTTGACGTACGAGTGAATGTTCTCGTTGTAGGTCGTGTTGTAGTGCATGGCTACTTCCACTGGAATGCCATCGCGCTCTCCTTCCATACACATCACCTCAGGCATAATAACCTCACGGTTACTGTCGATGTATTTCACAAAACCAGCCAGTCCATCTTCACTGAAGAAACGCTCACCAATAGGCTCGCCTTTTTCATCGAGTTCACGAAGGTCCTTCAGGGTAATGGCGATGCCCTTGTTCAAGAAGGCCAATTCGCGCATGCGCTTCGCCAAGATCTCGTAGTGGTATTCGGTTTCCTCGAAGATTTCGTGGTCCGGCTTAAAGGTCACGATCGTACCACGGTAATCTGTCGTGCCGATCTCACGCGTGGGGTACTTTGCCACCCCGCGAGAAAACTCAACCTCGTGCTTTTTACCGTTGCGGTGTACTTCGGCATGGAGCATGATTGATAGTGCATTCACACAGCTTACCCCTACCCCGTGCAAACCACCGGAAACCTTGTAGGAATCTTTATCAAATTTACCCCCTGCGTGAAGGACCGTCATCACCACCTCTAGGGTAGAGCGTCCATCTTTGGGGTGCATATCCGTGGGAATCCCACGACCATCATCCTTAACGGTGATGCTATTATCTTCATTAATGGTCACGTAGATGTCTTTCGCGTGACCGGCCAATGCTTCATCAATAGAGTTATCAACTACCTCATAAACAAGGTGGTGCAATCCTTTGAGACCAATGTCTCCGATGTACATGGCGGGGCGTTTTCGAACGGCCTCTAGTCCTTCCAGAATCTGAATGGAACCACCGTCGTAATTCTTCTCTTGTTCACTCATAAATATCAGTGCGTAAGTTCGCTTAATGCTATCTTAACAAAGATAACTTTTAGGGGCTCAAAAAGCGACAAAAGGGGCCTCAGCCCCTCTTGCAGTTACCAACAAGGTTATCAACATTTTCGGTATTTCCCGAGGATTTCGACGATTAAAATTGGTAGTTCAACACAAACAGTCCACGCGTTCCTCGAACCTCGTAACCGCTCCATAATTGATAGCGTTGATTCAAAAGGTTATATGCCCGTAAACTCACTCCTAAATTCTCGTTAATGGTGTACCCTAAATCTAGACTTACATCCATGTAATCGCCTAACTCATAGATGCCCTTTTCAGAAGTACCCGCATAACGTCCTCCGACATATTTGAAGTTTGAGGTCAAGTGTAAATCACCCTGATCTACTCGCAATAAGGCACCTAAAACGCGGCCCTCGGCTCCGATGAATTCATCGGAACCCGCATAGGCATTAAGTTCGGTATATACACTGGCTGTGAAGGCATCCATGGGCAAGTTTAATTCCGCACGAAGGCGAGAACGCGTGTAGTTGGCATAGCCTACTCGAAGTGCCGCCATATCGTTGATGGTCGAAGTGGTACTATCTCTTTCGAATTGCACATCATTCATCACAAAAGCCAAAGAACCTTCCACACGGTATTGCAGCTTTCCGGCCAACGCGCCTTGCATGCCGACATACCCTCTGTTCTCCCCTGTTAGCGCTAAGGCCTGATCGCCAGAAATCACAGGAACATTGGCTCAACAAGGCACTCAAAGTTTGCTGCTGAGCACGTCCATCCCAACCGCCATAAACGGCCAGGGTACGCTTCAATACCTCCGCTTGCAGATTGATGTTTGGGAAGATGTAATAGGTGCCTTGATTCTCCGCGCCTTCGTTATTGATCGTCCCTGCGAAGGTCAATCCAAACTGGTAGTTCAACATCCCGTTTTTGCCTTGCGTTTGAGGGCTAAGGTAGAAATGATGGTACTGATTTGTACGAGGCTCAAAGACCATTTCGGTGAGGGAATATTGACCAAATTGGTACCCTAAATCCACATTGATCTGCGCCTCATCGGCATATACCTCGATTCGATGCATGGTTTTGGCCAAATGCTCATGCGCTCCAATACCCGCGTTCGTGAACTGGTAAGCCACCCCACCACTGCGGTAGGCTGCAGGCACTTTGGAGGTAGGGTTCGAGGTTCTCAACCATTGTTGGCTCAGCCCTGCACTCAAGTTCCACTCGTGCGGCGTAGGCGATAAAGCCGCTGCCCCAGTGGTATCCATAATCCCATAGAAACTCGCATAATCTGCATCTAGAAGGAGTTGGGTTTTTAGGTTCCAATTCTTCGTCGCACGCTGAAAGTCCGTGAGTATGGAATTCTCGTACGCAGGCTGCAGTTCATACGCGGTACTGAGCACACCTGATCTTGCGCCCTCGTGATGCGCTTTGATGCCCCAAACGTTCTTTCTCGAACGCGGTGACGAGAACACCACATCCGCAAAGGAGCTGCTGTACATGCCACCCCCAACACTTACGCGTTGTGTAGGCAGTTTAGGCAGTTTCACACGGCCCAGTTTGATGGCTGGAATAGGATCCGGTTGGAAATCAATGGTCATCCCCTTGGGTTGAATACGCACCACCACCGGCAATTTTTCCGAGGTCGTATCCGTAAACGAAGGCTGCTCTGAAATCTTGTGCGCCGCGCGCACTTGGGCCTGGTAATCTTCTACCACCCGAATTTCTACGCTCTTTACTTCATCTCCAGTTTCTTCTTGTGCCCACAAGCTCAGTGGAGCCAAGAATAATGCGGTATATAGAATCTTTTTCATTGCTTCAGTTGGGTTTATTCTTGGTCCAATTCTTCTAATTCCTCCATCTCCGTCGGCGCCACCTCGAGTGTATCCAAGATTTGGGCCTGTGCCTCCTCAGCGGCTCTTCGACGGGCGAGATCAGATTTAAACTGTTGCGCCTCCTCGACAATAGCACCTTCCGCATTGTCTATGATGTAATCCAAGGTGTAGTTCGCTTGGAAATCATCCTGCAGGCCGGCGTAGTTCTTTGCCATCAACAGCAAGGACTTCCAACGCCACTGCGGATACGTCGGGAGATTGTCGATCATCCAGAAGATGCGCTCATTCGACGACTCATACTTGGACTGCACATATTCGAACTGGGCCAAATAGTAATTCGACTCGGCCTGTGCCTCACCTTTAATTTCGGCAGCCACCTGGGTGTAGTACAATTTGGCATTGGCGCTATCGTTCAAGGCCAAGGCACTTCGCGCAGCATTTAGCAAGGCTTCTGAGCGCCACTCTACAGGCAACCCTTCATCCTGCAACAAGCTCTCTGCATATTGCATGACGACTGAAACATCCTCTAGCGCTTTCGCACAACGCATCAATCCCAATCTTGCACGGCGGCCTTCATCCGCATTGCCGACCAAACTCACCACCTGCTGGAAGTAGGTAAAGGCGTTTTCATAATCCTCGCTGGCGTAATACAAACTGGCCAAACGCTCCACCGTGCGCTTGCGGAAGCTCAATTCTCCGGAACTTTCTACAAATTCATAACCGGCAAGCGCAACCACATCATCCCCTTCCGCGAAGGCACATTCTGCGGCGTAGTAATTAGCCGGCACTCGGAAGATGCCATCGGGGAATTTCGCGATGTACTCCAGCATGCCTTTTTTCGCACCATCACAATCGCCAAAACTGTAGCGATCGAAGGCTGCGTTGTATAGGGTAGAATCCAAGGCACCCTGACCTATGTTCGTCCCAGTAAGGGTTTGAATCCAGTCTACGTAATCCGACAAGCGATCCAACTCTGAATATTGAATTTTAGCCAAGCCCAGCGCTTCTTTACTTTCCGGCGTGTTCGGGTATTCCTCTACGACCGAGGTAAAAGCACCCAAGGCCTTCTCGCCTTTATTCTGGGTTCTATAGATCAAGCCCAAGGCAATCTTGGCATTCTTGATGAAACGAGATTTCGGGTAATCTTTGATGAAATCCGTGAAAGATGCTTTCCGCCTTTGCTGTATTGTCGAGCTTCATGTAGGTCTCTCCTAATTCGAAGTACGCATCAGTGGCATACACGGATTTCGGGAAATTGCTCACAAGGGCTTCCAGAGCGGTGGCCTTTTTGGCCGGTTCGTCTACCAACCCAAAGCACAAGGCGCGTTGGAAATAGGCGTAGTCCGCATCTGCCGGAACATGGCTCAGGTAAAAATTATAGTACTTGATGGCATTGTCGTACTGCCCAGTCATGAAATACGAATCCGCCAAGCGAAGCTCTGCATCGATAGACAATCGGCTTCCTTGACGTGAACGCTCCAAGAACAACCTGAAATTCGTCGCCGCACTGCCATAATCTTCTTTACTAAAGTAGGTGTACCCCTTGTTGTACAAACTGCGCTTGTACTCGCTAAGCATGGCAGAGCCAGGCGTCGCTTCAAAGGCGTTGAGTTCCTTGAGCGCGAGGTTGTAATCCTTGTGACGGTAGTGTATTTCCGCCAACCAATAGTGCGCCAGGGCCGTATACACATTGTTCAACGGGTAGTCCAATGATTTCTCAAAATGGCTTTGTGCCGCCGGGTATTGGATGGCATTGAAGTGCTGCACCCCGCGGAAATAGGCCACCTTTTGATAAGCGCCCTGCATTGTCGGCTGCTCGAGACCTGCGGCAGAGATGGCTTTTAGCGCACGCTCATAATCCTTCGAGTTCAAATACAGACTGGCCAAATATTCGTTGGCTTCCGTGCGGTATTTACTCGTCGGGTAACGCTTCAAGAAGGTTTGGAAGATGTCCAAAGGCTGCTCGAAGGGCGTGCTGCTGTCGTAGGCCAGCTTGGCGTAATTAAAATAGGCGTCTTCGCGAATGGCATCATTGCTTCCGCTCTCGCTCGCCGTCAAAAAGGCGGTTTGCGCTTCGGTCTTTTTGCCGGTTTTCAGGTAACAATCGGCCAAGTGGTAGTACGCGCTCTGCGCCATATCATCACCGCGGCTGTGGATTTTATTGAAGCTTTGGATGGCTTCCTCGTAGCGACCGGTCTTGTACAATACAAAGCCGAGCTTGTAGTGATCATCATCGCTGAGCTTGCCGCCTAGGCTTTGATGCTTCTCCAAGTATTTGGCGCTTTGTGTCCAATCTTTTTTCTGGTAATACCCCTCGCCGATGAGCTTGGCTATTTCCGCAGCACGACTCTCCACCGCTTGGGCCAACAACGCTCTCCCACGCGAAGTAATTCATCTACATCTCCTGTTTTGTAGTAGATCTGGCTCAGGTAATAGGGCACCACACCGCCGAATTTCTCATCGCCAATGAGTGCTTCAAATTGAGCAATGGCCGTTGAATATTGTTCCGCCTCGTAGGCAATGTGGCCGTAGTAGTATTTGTGGTGGGTTTGGTATTCCCCGGAATACGAAGTTCCCTGAAAGAACAAGTTTCTGGCCTTCTCAATGTCGTCCCCCATCAAGTAGCTGTAGGCCAGCTTGAAGTAGTATTCACTCTTGAAAGAATTTGGCACATCTGCCGCATCAATGGCACTCAACCATTGCACCACCTTGCGGTAACGGCGGTTGTTGAAGTAGTAGTTGGCCGCGCTGACGTGGGCCTCCTGCCATCTCGGGCTGAGCGGGTAGGTATTGGCGAAATACGTCAAAAAGTATTCGCTGTGCTCGTTCATCAAGTACAGGGCACACATGGCGCGGTAGTAGCTGCTTTCTTCCTTGAGAAAGCTTTGGAGCGGCAAATCTGTAGAAAGGATGTCGTCGAAGCCTACGCGGGCAGCAGCATATAATCCTTCATCAAACAGGGCAACACTTTCGTTGAACGTCGCTTCATGTCCGTGCTCGAGCGCTGTTTCTTGCGCCATCGCAGCCCCCGAAAACACTAGCGAAAGGAATAAGAAGAGGGTTGTTCTCATCTACATTGGGTTTATCCTTAAAAATAAGTGTCCTCCAACGGGGAATCCTTGTGGTTAGGGACCAATTCATTGGAGTTATTCACATCTTCAAAAACGCTGCCGTTCGCCGTTTTGGTATTTGTCCTACATTTGAAAATCACCCTTCAACATTGAATTTGAACGCATCCTATGGCGCTAGTATCCCTCGATAAAGCAAGCATTTTCCAAGGCAAACACTTGGTCCTTAGCAACGTAAGTTTTAATGTGCAACCCGGCGAGTTCATCTACCTCATCGGACAAACGGGATCCGGTAAAAGTTCCTTGTTGAAGACCCTTTACGGCGACCTACCCCTGCAGGTGGGCAGTGGCCAAGTAGGAACCCACGACCTCCAAGGATTGAAGGACAAAGACATTCCTAGTTTGAGAAGAGAATTGGGCATTGTATTCCAAGATTTCCAACTTCTCACCGACCGCACGGTAGAGGCCAACCTTGACTTCGTACTCCGCGCCACCGGCTGGAAAGACAAGGAAGAACGCGGCAAGCGCATCGTGGAGGTATTGTCTTGGGTAGGCATGCAAAACAAAAAGCACAAGAGCCCGTTCGAAATTTCAGGCGGGGAGCAACAACGCGTGGCCATCGCCCGAGCGCTGTTGAACGATCCGAAAATCATTTTGGCGGACGAACCTACGGGAAACTTGGACCCGCGTACTTCAGAGGAAATAATGGCGCTGCTCCTTCGTTTAACTGAGGAGAACAAGAGCGTGATTATGGCGACTCACGATTATCAGATGATCCACAAGTACCACCAACGCACACTCAAAGTTGCCGAAGGAACGGTCACGGATAACAAGGGACAAAGCGTTTAATTTATGGAGCACCAGAGCATCGACCTCAGCATTTGCATTGCCAGCTACGGCAATGATGTCGGGTCGTTGATTGAGGCACTACTTGGCGAAATAGAAGCCAATCCTTCCCTTTCCAACACGGAAATTCTCATCTCGGACCAATTTTCCGAGGCTCACCCTCTGCAAAAGAATTGGACCCAGCATCCCAGCGTACACTACCATCACTATACGGAACTCCGAGGACGCGCGGCCAATAGAAACCACCTCGTTGCGTTGAGCCAAGGCGCTCAATTGCTGTTTTTGGACGCAGATGCCCTACCGGTTCAGCCGAATTTATCGCTCAATACCTTGGGCAGGCAGCCCCACAAACCGTCCTTGTGGGCGGGACCGCGTACCGCAGTGACCACAAGCAATGGTTGCGCTATAAAGTAGGGGTTCAAAAAGAGAGTATTCCGGCCAAACGCCGAAGCCAACTGCCTTACAGTAGTTTTTCAGCGTTCAATGTTTGCATGGACCGCGCGGTAGCTGAAGCCATTACCTTCGATGCGAATTTGATCGAATACGGCCATGAGGATACGCTGTTTGGATTGGAATTAAGGCACCGCTGTGTGCCGGTGAAGCACTTGGACAATCCAGCCTACCATTTGGGCATTGATTCGGATGAGGTGTTCATGGAAAAAACCAAAACCGCCGTATTGGGATTGGCTGCGCTAATCAACGCAGGCAAAATAGATGAAGATGTGCGCTTGTACGCGACCTACAAAAAACTGCAATCATGGGGAGGCGCGGTGCTGTTGCGCTTACTTAACCCTGTTTTGGCTCCTTGGATGTTTGGGCGACTCAGTGCAGGCCGAGGATCGGTGGCGATGTTTGATTTGTACAAGCTCCTGGTGCTCTGTGCGGCACAACCTACAGTTGGTCGTAAAATTTCCTAAGCGCTTCGCTTTCTTGGGCCCAATTCAATTCTCGTTGCGCCCGCTCAATTCCTTTGGTGTAGTGCTGGCGCTGCTCCACGACTTGGACCATGGTTTTTCTTAAGGCCTCTATATCCGTCGGCTCCACCGTTGCCCCCACACCATAGCCTTCCACAATACGTGCTACCTCTACCAAAGGCGAGGTAACGACGGGAATGCCGCAATGCAAATAATCGAAGAGCTTGTTGGGCAAACTGAAGCGGTAATTGATGTTGGTATCCTTATCCAAGCTCAAGCCTACATCTGCGGCAGCGGTATATTGTAACAATTGGGCATAAGGCACGCGACCCACAAATACCACCTTAGACTCCAGACCTCTTTTTCGAACGCTTTCTTTCAAGGCGGGAATGGCATCTCCAGACCCCACCAACAAAAGCATCCACTCATCAGACATTCCGGCGATGGCCTCCACAGCTTCCTCCAATCCTCGGTCCACGTTCATCCCAGAACCTTGATTGATGGCAATGAATTTTTCCTCCGGTAAGCCCAATTCTCCTCTCGAGACTCGAGCAAACCCTTCCGGTATGGGGCTGATGTTTCTGAAGACTTTGGGACGTTTGCCATAATCGGCCTCGTATAAATCTGCAATGCTCTCGTTGACCGTCCAAATGTGGTCCACACGCGGAAACAAGCTGCGCTCCAATCGTTGCCAAACTTTCTTCGCCCAACGCCCCTCTAACTCAGGCACACCGCAGAAATATTCGTGCGTATCGTAGATGAGGGTGCTGTGAAATAATCGGGACACCAAATAGTTCGGCAACAGCGTATCCAAGTCGTTGGACAACAAATATGTGCTTCGATGCGTGAGCAAGAAAAAGAACAAGCGCACTTGCAGTTCCGCATAAAACAATGCTCCTTTCTTAAACACTAGGGACAAGCGCTGCACCTCATAGGGTCGATCAATCGCCGTACTCGTGGGCAACATCCGCCCCACCCAATGTACCTCGTACCCGAGCGATAGCAGCAACATGGCGACTTTGTGCACCCGATTATCGGTACTGATGTCGTTCGAGGTGGAAATGACAATTCGTTTGGGCATTGTTGGCACGAAATAAGACGTGTAAAGGTAGGGAACGCTAAATTTGCATCCGCAGTACCGGGCATTATGCAAAAATCAGATTTCGAATACGACTTACCAAACTCACGCATTGCCGTGCATCCCTTATCGGAGCGCGATCAAAGCAAGTTACTTGTATTCAAAGAGGGCTTAATCCAGGACCAATTATTTACTGACCTCCCCGCTCAGCTGCCGCCTCAAAGCCAATTGATTTTCAACAATACGCGCGTGGTCCGTGCACGCCTGCACTTTGTGAAAACCGAAGGCGCGAAGCCCATTGAAATCTTCTGCCTCGGGCCACATGCCCAGAGTGTCGAGGAAGCGATGAATAGTGTGCACAATGTCCACTTTGAATGCTTGGTCGGCAACCTCAAACGATGGAAGGATCACCCATTGGAATTAGTCCTTGAAAATGGCACCACCCTTCGAGCGGAAAAAATCTCCCGAAACGGAGCCTATTGGGTCATTTCTTTCACCTGGGACAGCGACCTCACCTTTGCGCAAGTCCTCGAATGGGCCGGTAAAATCCCACTGCCGCCTTACATGAACCGCGACGCCAGCTCCGACGATGTCGAGCGTTACCAAACCGTATATGCGCACACGAACGGCTCCGTGGCTGCCCCCACCGCCGGCCTTCATTTTACAGACCGCGTTTTTCAATCCTTGGAAAGAGCCGGCCACAGTAAAGTGGAACTCACCCTGCACGTTGGCGCAGGCACTTTTAAACCATTGGGAGAAGGAGAAATCGAGGCACACCAGATGCACGACGAAGAGATCATCCTATCTCAGCAATGGCTCGAGCAGTATTTGGGGCACGAGGGTCCCAAAATCGCCGTCGGTACTACGAGCCTGAGAAGCTTGGAAAGCTTTCACTGGATCGGCGCAAAATTGATAGAAACCGGAGCGTTGAGCCCCTTAGGTCAATTCGAAGCCTACACCCTCAACCCCTCCTTGACGGTCACCCAAACCTATTCAGCCCTGCTCGACGCTCTGAAAGTGCGTGGCATCATGGAATTAGCCTTGCACACCCAACTCATGATCAAGCCGGGCTATTCCTTCAAAACCGTCCAAGGCATCGTTACTAATTTCCACCAACCCGGCTCCACATTACTGCTTCTAGTAAGTGCGGGAGTGGGCGAACAATGGCGCGACATTTACGCTCATGCCCTAGATCATGATTACCGTTTTCTGAGCTACGGAGATTCCTCTTTGTTATTATTTCAAGGAAATTAACAGCAAGATTTCAGGTTCCAGGTTCGTTGAATTTTCATGTTGAAATCAATCCTGTTCCTACTACTTCCTTACCTCGCCATCAGCCAACCCCTACTCTTCTACAACGTAGAAAACCTGTTCGATACCATTAATGATTATGGACATGCCGACGAGGACTTCCTGCCCGAGGGTCCGCGCCAAAACAACAGCATAACCTATTGGCTCAAAATCCGCCAAACCGCACGCGCTTTGCGATTGGCACATATTCAATCGCCTACACCCCCATTAGTTATAGGCCTCGCCGAAGTGGAAACCTATGGCGCCCTATTGGCTTTAAGTCGGCACGCCGCACTACGTTCATTAGGCCCATGGCAACCGGTGCTTTATGACAGTCGCGATTCTAGAGGCATAGATGTAGCCGCCCTAGTGCATGAGGAAGTTGTGATTCTTCAATCCCATACGCTTCGAATGCCTGAAGCATGGCATACTAGAGACCCCTTATTCTTGCGATTGCTATGGCCGGATTCCACCTTGTCCCAACTCGTTTTCATCCACCTGCCTTCCAAACGAGGCGGCGCCCAACAATCACATCACAAAAGAATGAGGGTGCTCGAAAAAATAATGAACAGCCTAGATACCTGTCAAACACCTACCCTGCTCGCCGGTGATTTCAATACCGAACCTACCCCGAACATGATGACCTTAGCTACAGCACACCATTGGGAACTGGCCTCTATGAATGGCGCCCAAGAAGGCACCTACAAGTACCGCGGACGTTGGAATGAACTTGATTGGGCCATGGTTAAAAACGGGGAAGTACAAGGGGAAATTTTAGCACCAGATGCGCTTCTTGAAAACGATAAAAAATGGGGCGGCAAGAAACCAAAACGCTCCTGGATAGGCCATAGATTTTCTTTCGGATACTCGGACCACCTACCCGTTTACTATTTAATGTGTGGGAATTAGGGTTTTTTCGATATTTTCGTAACTCAAATAACCTAGAAATGAAAAAATTAGTAGCATTTGGCGCTATCGTAGGCGCTCTATTTATGACCTCCTGTGAGCCAAACGGCCCAGCAGTTGAGCCTGCCACCTACCCAGGTGACTCATTGACCGTGAGCAATGCTGCCCGTCCATTGGTAATTGAAACTACCGGTGCATGGTGTCAGTACTGTCCAAACGGCGCTGAAATCATGACCATCCTTGACGGTGTATTGGGAGATAGCGTAGTATTGATCGCGAATCACGTGGGTGATTGGTTCTCTACAGATAACGCTGCCTCTGCTAAGTTCGACGATAACTTCCCTACTTCAGGTGTACCTAACTTCTACGTGAACAACACAGACGTAGGTCAGAGCCCTGCTGCCGCTGCCGCTGCTGCTACCCTAGCAGAAGTTGCTTTCGGTTTGGAAGCTGATGTTGAAAATACTGGTACGAAGTTCATCGTTTACCCTCGCGTTAAAGCATTGGAAACAAACCTTGATAACGTATACATGATCCAATCTTACTTGTTGCTCAATGGTGTTGAAGCCAAAGATTACGGCAACGGTGTTGATTTGAACCAAGTAAGCTCTTTGCCGAAGGTAAGTACTGGTTCAGGTGCGACTCCAACTACTTGGGCACAAGATGCAGCCTTGGTAAACGGAACACCACTGATCAAGTCTGGAACCATTTACACTCACGACGAAGTATTGTACCGTCACGCTACCGCAGCTGTTATTGGCTGGGTAGAGAGCGACGATGCAAATACTGCTGATACGTCAATGGTTTCATTGGGACCATGGGGTATGAACTTGGGAGATTTGAACCCACTAGGCAATGCCTTCGCTGCTGGCGATGTGTACGGTACTCGTTACACGCCAATGCAGTTCCACATCGACATCCCAACACTTCCTTTCAATGCTGATTACAGCGTTGCGACCATCGTTTGGGAATTGCGCCAAGACGGTTCAGGAGATTACGATTACGTAAATGGTGTAGTGACTCACGTTCACTAAGCCGACCCGATAAGCTTACGAAAGCCTCGCAGGAAACTGCGGGGCTTTTTTTATCTTTCCACTATGTCATTACTGCTCTCCATATTTCTAACGTTTAGTTATTGTTTGGAACCACCACAAACCGAGGTTCCTGAGAACGGCACCTACATCTACGAAGTAGCCTTTGCAGAATGGGGCGGAAAGACCATGGGCGATGAGATCATCGTTGTTTTGAAAGACGGTCACATTACCCTCAAAGTATCTGAGAACAGTAACGTGGTTTGGATGGGTGCCAACCCAGGTGATATCATTGAAGAAGGCACACTGCGAAAACATCAAAGCGGCCAATGGATCATCAGCAATGATGAGAATGACATTTATTTAAAAGAGATCGGCGGGTGCACAGGAGGACCAACGATCATAAACTTCGAGAACCAAAGCATCGAACTGTGCTAATAAAAAAGCCCCGCTCATGGCGGGGCTTTTTGCAGGGAGAAATCCCAATTATTTTCTGCGTTGCGAGCGATTCAAATTCTGCTGGCGTTGCATCTCTTCCAAGCGAGCTTGGAATTTACTTTGCTTTTTAGGCTGTGCCTTTTTCGCCTCAATCTTTGCCAAAATCGCTTCATCGTTCACACTTCTGCGGATGGCCCATTGCATACCGAAGGTCACAATGTTAGAGAGGAAGTAGTAGTACGTCAAACCTGCCGGGTAGCTGTTCAACACAAACATGAAAATCAGCGGCATCAAGTACATGATGACCTGCATCTGCTTCATTTGCTCTGCACTTCCTGTGGAAGCCGTCATGCTCTGGTTCATGCGGGTATACAAAATGGTTGAACCCGTCATCAACAAGGTGAAGATGGAAATGTGGTTACCATACAAAGTGCTCAAGATTGGAATATGTGATTCCCAAGAAATCAAGGCATCATAAGTACTCAAATCCGTTGCCCAAAGGAAGCTCTGCCCTCTCAACTCGATGGATGCAGGGAAGAATCGGAACATGGCAAAAAGAATAGGCATCTGAACCAATACTGGAATACAACCGCCCAATGGATTTACCCCGGCTTCGCGGTACAAGGCCATTTGCGCTTGTTGCTTGCCCATGGCATCCTTGTCCCCAAACTTCTCGTTGATCGCTTCAAGCTGCGGCTTTAATACACGCATCTTCGCCATCGAACGGTAAGAGGCAAAAGTCAATGGCGAGAGCGCTCCCTTGATGATGAGTACCATGATCAAGATGATGATCCCGTAGTTCCAACCGTAGCCGTCCAACCAGTTAAATACCGGCACCACGACCCCACGACCAATCCATCCGAAAATCCCCCAACCGAAGTTGATGACTTTCTCGTAGTCTTGACCCTGCTCTTTCAGCGTTTGGTAGTGGTTCGGCCCTAAGTACATCGAGAACGGCAAGCTGTAGGCACCGTTAACACTTTGGTTTAACGTTGCATTCGAACTGAACACCTTTACGATGCTCTCATCTTCATCTGTTCCATTAACCGTAGAAACATTTGCTGAGGCAAAACCCGATTCCGGTTGTACGATATAGGAGAAGAAATGTTGTTTTTGCGCAAGCCAATTCACTGCACCAACATCCTCCGTATCATCGCCGCCACGGCCGCTCAAGTTCTCGACGTCGCCATCTTCTTGAACCTGGTAAGAGTAGGTGGAATAAATACGTTCGTTGCTAATGCCTTTCTCTGTACGGTAAGCGGTACGCTCCCAAAATAGTTCCGGCTTGCCCGAAGCACTAGCAGTACCGCTCACGGTAAAGTTGGCGATAAAGCCTGTTTCTCCCAGACTTACCTGTACTTCTGTTGCACCATCGCTAAGAACTAAAGAGGTGCCGTTCTGTGAAACCACGTTGAATTCCTTCGTACTCAAGGCAGCATCGCCAGGTAGTTTAATGTCCCAAACTTGATTGTTGTTCACCAACAAAACCTCTGCTGAGTCAAAGGTTTGATACTCTTTAATCTGTGCACGCACTAGTTGAGCACCTAAGGTTGAATACGTCAATTTTAAGTCGTCATTCTCAATGCTAACCTCTTCGGCCACGAATGCGTTAGAATCTAGAACTGCTGCAGTAATTTCGACTGCCTCTGCAGTTGCATCTTCCGTTGCAGCGCCTTCTTCTACCACTTCTGTGGCGGTCGCTTCTTCAACCTCTGGCATGTTGGCGCTCTGCCACCAACCAAAGCCAACCATGATCGTGGCAATGAGCAAGAAGCCTATGAGTTGATTGCGGTCAAAACCCGCTTTCTGATTTTCCATGAATTATTTGTTTTGGCGGTATTGGTCCGCGGCTTGAACAAAAGAGACGAAAAGAGGGTGTGGATTGAGCACCGTACTCTTGTATTCTGGGTGGTATTGTACCCCTACGAAGAATGGGTGATCTTCAATCTCAATAACCTCTACCAAGCCACTTTCCGGGTTAATTACAGTTGACTTCAAGCCTGCAGCTACGAGCTCTTCTTTATAGTCGTTGTTGTATTCGTAACGGTGACGGTGACGTTCGGTAATGGCTTTTTCTCCGTACGCTTCAAAAGCTTTCGAATCTTTGCTGAGCTCACATTTTTGAGCACCAAGACGCATCGTTCCACCCATATCAGTGATGTGCATTTGCTCGTCCATCAAAGCGATGACTGGCTTACTAGACTTAGGATTCACCTCCGTAGTATTGGCATCCGACCAACCTAGGACGTTGCGCGCATATTCGATCACAGCAGCCTGCATACCGTAGCAAATACCGAAATACGGAATCTTGTTTTCACGTGCATACTGAACAGTAGCTACTTTGCCTTCAAAACCACGCTCACCAAATCCTGGTGCTACCAAGATACCGTCGAGGCCTTGACAGGTTTTCGCAGCATTCTTTGGAGTCAAGTGCTCAGAGTGAATCCAGCGAACCTTCACCTGTACTTCATTGGCGGCACCGGCATGAATGAATGCTTCAGAAATAGATTTATAACTGTCCTTCAGCTCCACATATTTACCTATCAATCCTATTTCAACCGTACGCTTAGGGAACTTCAAACGCGTCAAGAATTCACGCCATTTGTCCAAGTTCGGCTGTGTTTTCGTCGCCAACCCAAAGTGGTCCAAAACGACCTCGTCCAACTTTTCGTTGTACATCATCAGCGGCACCTCGTAGATGGTGCTCGCATCACGTGATTCGATCACATTGCGTTGACGCACGTTGGTAAACAATGCCAGTTTACGCTTGATGTCATCGTCTACAGGGTGCTCTGAACGACAAACTAAAACATCAGGCTGCACCCCGCTTTCGAGCATGGTTTTCACACTGTGTTGTGTAGGCTTCGTTTTCAACTCGCCTGTTACGTTCAAGTACGGCAACAAGGTCAAGTGGATCACCATACAATTGCGTTCCAACTCCCATTTGAGCTGACGTACAGATTCGATATATGGCAATGCCTCAATATCCCCCACCGTACCACCGATCTCTGTGATGACGATGTCAAAGTTTCCGGTTTCACCCAGAATCTTCACGCGGTTTTTGATTTCGTCTGTGATGTGAGGAATGACCTGCACGGTCTTTCCTAAGTAGTCCCCACGGCGCTCCTTATCGATGACGCTTTGGTAGATTCTACCCGTGGTAACGTTGTTTCCTTGAGAGGTCGGCGTATTCAAGAAACGCTCGTAGTGACCTAAATCCAAATCTGTTTCAGCACCATCTTCGGTAACGTAACACTCTCCGTGCTCGTAGGGGTTCAGTGTTCCTGGATCAACATTGATATAAGGGTCTAATTTCTGAATGGTCACACGGTAGCCGCGTGCCTGAAGGAGTTTGGCCAAAGAAGCCGAAATAATACCCTTACCTAATGAAGATGTCACCCCTCCGGTGACGAAGATGTACTTTGTGCTCGCCATAGTTTGAATCAAAACAGCACAAAAGTACCTCTTTTTGCCGCCAATTAAAAGGTAAAACTTGCGCTAATCGTAGGCATGATTGGGAGCTGATTCACGCGCTCCGCAGCTACGCGATCATAGTAGAAAATATTCTCCCTGTTGTACATGTTTGTGGCCCCAATAACTACCTCAGCCTGACCCGTTTTCAAGGTCGTACTGTACTTCAGTGAAGCATCTAACCTATGGTAAGTCGGTAACCTATTACTGTTCAAGGCACCGTAGAGCACGCTAGGGTCGCCATTGGCCGTGGTGTAATCAAAGTTGATATCAGGATTCCCAAATGGATCCAAGAAATCAATTCCCGGATAATAGCCTTGGGTTGGAGTGAATGGGAATCCAGTTCCTAAATTCCAACGCACGCTCAAGAACCAACGCTCCTCCTTGCCCATCTTCACGTTCGCAACGAGGTTCACATTGTGTCGACGGTCAAAGTTTGGCGCATAGACTTGGATACCGTCGTCGCGCTGCACCTTGCTCCAAGCATAGACCCCCAGAAGTAATAACGTCCTTTCTCAAACTTAACCAAGGCATCATATCCATAGGCCCATCCGTGCTCGACGATGAAGTCTTTGCGCAAGATTTCCGGACGATCGCTGTAGGCCGGTACATCGTCGTAGAGCTTATTGCGGTTGATGTTGGAGAGCTGCGAGAAGTCCTTGATATAAGATTCCACCGTCACATCCCAATGGTCACCCAAATCGTATTCGAAACCGGCTACGCCGTGAGTTGCTTTTTGGAGCTTGGAGGTGATGGGGCGGTCGCGGAAGCTAGAAGGCAGGTCCGTCGCGCCAGATAAAAACCCATAAAAGAGGTTGACCACGTCGCGGTCGCTATTGGCTGCGACAAGGTTTTGGCTGTACTTCCCACCGGAAGCCTTGAACCTAAAATCTTCGGTAATGCTGTACTTCAAGCCTAATCTAGGCTCTACACTGAGCTCACTTAAGGAGCCATAATAATGGAAACGCAGTCCGGGCTCAAGAATCAAGAGTGTACCGACTTTGCGGTAATTAAAGAATCCACCTAATTCCGTGGTACTTTCTTGCTGGTTCAGCCCTAATCCCAAAGAGTTCGTGTAATTAAAGTCTGTGGTATATCCGATGAGGTCAAGGCCGTATTTGATCTCATCCGCCTTGCCCAAGAAATAGGTAAAGTCCAACCCACCGTTAAAACCATTGATGGAAGAATTGCGCGGCTGGTCCGGGTTCTCGGTGCTCGAGATGTAATAATAACTCTGGGCAAAATCACCCTGAATGAGGGTGGCGGAGGCGGGCGGGATCACGGTGAAATTGGCCCCATATCCCCAACTGATCCATTGAATGCCTTGTGCGCTATCCAACATGACGGCATCCGAGAAATTGAAGGCTTTCGCGCTCAACTTTGAACCGCCCTTACTTTGCGTGGTGAACTTGCCATAAATATCGTTGAAGGTGAAGGGCAATCCCCCGAATCGAGTTTCCACATAGGGGTAAAAAATTGGGGCCGATTGGCGTAAATAGCTCGTCTTCCCGCTCAAAAACAGACTGTTGTTCGATAAACCATTCTTATCCTCCTTTTTCCCAAGCGGGGTCTCTACCAAGAGCTTACTCATGTAGGTAGATGAATAGAGTTTCCCCGTGGCCTCAGAACGGTTTCCATCGCGGGTACGGATGTCCATCACCGAACTGTTTCTAGAACCATATTCAGCGCCAAAACCGGCCGTATAGACCTTGGCACTTTGCAGTACGTCGGTATCAAAAACGGAGAAGAACCCAATACTGTGGAAGGGATTGTAGATGATCATCCCGTCGAGCAACACAAGGTTTGGGATGGGCGCGCCACCGCGAATATATAATTGGCCCCCTTGATCCCCAGTGGTGACCACCCCCGGCAAGACGGAAATGGCTTTCATCAAATCTGGATCTCCCCCAGCGGAGAAGGTTTCGATGGATTTAGGACTTAGATTCACTACTGCAGTGTTGACCTTGACCTTTTTCTCGGCACGCTCAATGTTTAAGTCTACGGTATTCAGCATTTGTGAACCTTCGTCGAGGTAGACCTTGATGGTATTGGGCTTGTTTTTATAAATTCGAACGGTCTCGCTCACAGTCTCGTACCCCAAGAAGCTAACGGTAAATTGGACCTCGCCCACCGGAAGATCCGCCAACTGGAAATAGCCGTCCAAATTCGTGATGGTTCCGCGGTCTTCCCCTTCTACAACGATGTTGGCATAAGGAATGGGAGCACCATTGCTTTTTTCATAGACAAAACCGCGCAGCATTTGAGGCTGAGCGTACAATACCGTCGCTAAAAGCAGGGAAAATATGGTTAGGAATCTTTTCATTTATACGGCTAAGGTACTACGCTAAAGTACGCACTTGATGAGCCATTCTCTCAAATGTTCGTATTCATTTGCACTGGAAGGAATGACCCCTTTGCATTTTCTATCAAACATTAGGAGCTCTTCGAGCATCACCAGAGCATGTGCACCACTGTAATGACGTGAGGCCTGTGCAAACTGCTTCAAAAAATAGGGATGAATCTTCAATGCTGAGGCAATGGATTTTTCCGGCTTGCCCTTCATGCTGTGGTACTGCAACAGGTTGTTCACGAAATTGAACAAGATACCAGTGGTCATCTGCACGGGATGCTCTTTGGGATTTTTGCTGAAGTAATGGACTATTTTGAAGGCCTTGGCAATATTGCGTTCAGCGATGGCTGCCACGAGCTCAAAGTTGTTATAATCCTTGCTGATCCCGATATGACGCTCGATATCATCCGCGCTTAAATCGCGCCTATCGCCCATGGCTACATCGAGCTTCTCCACTTCCTTGTGCAAGCGGCTCAAATCCGTGCCCACCTGTTCGGCCATGGCCGCCACCACATTGGAGGAGTAACGGAAGCCCTTAGCGCCCAATTCCTTTTCCAACCACGGCATTACTTGGTAATCGCGCAGGGGATCGCTTTCTAAAAACACGGTGTTCGCTTTGATGGCTTTTCCGGCCTTGCTGCGCTTGTCCAGTTTTTTGTGCATGTGTCCAAAGGCCAGTACGGTGCTTGGTTGTGGCTGGTCCAAATAACCGGCCAACAGTTCCCAATCCGCCGCCTTCAAATGCTGCGCCTCCTTGACCACCACAACGATGCGTTCGCTCATCATAGGAAAGCGCTTGGCCTCCTCAAGAATCTGTAACATGTTCGTCTCTTTGCCGTACAATACGGTTTGGTTGAAACTGCGTTCGGATTCATCTAAGATTCCTTTCTCGATGAGTTGCAACAGCTGCTGGGCATAGAACGGCTCCTCACCCGCGAAGAAGTAAACGGGAGCGTACTTGCCTGCCTTGAGGTCTTTGGCAATGCTTTCAAAGCTATATGCACCCATTAGTCGTTGTGGTAAGGTTCGTTATTCAATATGGTCATGCCGCGGTAGAGCTGTTCTAAAAATACAACACGGATTAATTGGTGTGAGGTGGTCATTTTACTCATGCTCAGTTTTGATTGAGCAGCGGCATACATGCGATCTGAAAAACCAAAGGCACCCCCAACCACAAACACCAGTCGCTTTGGCCCAGCATTCATCCATTTTTGCAGCTGTATAGAAAATCCACGACTGTGGTAT
Source organism: Cryomorphaceae bacterium (assembly GCA_038143125.1). GTDB lineage: Bacteria > Bacteroidota > Bacteroidia > Flavobacteriales > Schleiferiaceae > UBA10364. The sequence goes on along the minus strand of JAYQLJ010000006.1, from coordinate 299,615 downwards.
TCTTTGCCCTTTTCATCGAGCAACACAATGGTATCTCCCGGTTGGAAAAACTTGAGAAAAACATCTGCCTCTGCTTCTTTCAATGCTTGTGGACTGAGCTTGCCGCCGCCTTTAACATCTGGCAACTCTGCATATTCAAAAGAGATGTAGTGTTTGAGGCGCCCCGCAAATAATTGGGCCCCTTCCCTAAGGAATGGTTCAGAAGTTTTACCAATAACCGTGAATACAATCTTCATGTGCCCTACAAAGATGCTAACTTGCATTGAGAACACTAAAGGAATCCCCGAGGAATATGTCTGCGAAAGAAGATTTTGTGCCCAATTTTTCTTTGCTCGACCCCCAAATCGAATTTGCCATCGCTGAAGATATTGGCGATGGGGACCATAGCGCCTTGAGCTGCTTATCTCCCGTAAGCCGCGGAAAGGCAAAACTACTGATGAAGGAGAGTGGCATCATTGCCGGCATCGCCTTAGCGAAATACCTATTCCAAAAAATCGATCCCTCGGCAAATTTTGAGGCCGTTGCGAAAGACGGACAATGGATTACGGCCGGCACCGTAGTGTTCACCGTGGAAGGTAATACCATCAAATTGCTCCAGAGTGAGCGCCTTGTGCTCAACTACATGCAACGCCTTTCAGGGGTTGCTACCAAAACACATCATATGGTTGAGCGTATTGCGCACACCTCCTGTCGACTTTTGGACACCCGAAAGACCACACCTGGAATGAGGGTGTTGGAGAAGTGGGCCGTGCGCCTTGGAGGCGGCCACAACCACCGCATGGGGTTGTACGATATGGTGATGCTCAAGGACAACCACATCGATTTTGCTGGCGGCATCGGCCCTGCTGTGGCCCAAGTACGTCAATACCTCGAGGAGCAGCAAAAAGAATTGGCCATAGAAGTAGAAACGCGTAATATTCAGGAAGTTCACGAAGCCTTAGCCGCCAAAGTGGACCGAATTATGTTGGATAATTTCGATATTGCCACCACCAAAGAGGCCGTAGCCCTGATTGGTGGGCGCTGCGAAGTCGAAAGTTCCGGGGGAATCACAGAAAACACCCTTGTTGCATGTGCAGAATGCGGCGTAGACTTTATCAGCGTAGGCGCCCTGACCCACCATATAAAAGGGGTGGACATGAGCCTCAAAGCGTATTAAACATGGGAAACCTAGGCCAAAAGATTAAACAATTACTCTCCACAGTAAAACCGCCATTCTTTGACGGCCTTACGCTATGGGACGTCCTGAGCTTTTTTTTCCGCGGCATTTACGAAGGGGCTATTTCCTCGCGCGCTGGATCAGTAAGCTTCAGCTTCTTCCTTGCGCTCTTCCCTGGCATCATCTTTTATCTTCACCTTAATTGCCTACCTCCCGCTCGACATCTTCCAAGATGAACTTTTCGAACTCTTGGCCACCGTGCTGCCCCCAAGCACGCACGACATGGCTTTCGAAGCCATTGAAGATATCCTGACCATTAAAAGAGGCGGACTTTTATCGATCACCTTCGTGGCCGCGCTTTTTTCGCGACAAACGGGACCTTAAGTCTGATCGCCAACCTTGGCATCTCCTACCACAACATCAACGTAAAAAAATTCTGGTCGCAGTATTTCAGCGCCTTCCTACTGACTATTTTCCTAACCCTATTAATCCTCATTGCCATTGTAGCCCTCATTTTCTCTGAAGGATTCACTGGCTGGTTGGCTGAGCAAGGGTATCTGACAGAGTACACGACCGATATCATTGGCTGGGCGAGATTACTTGTTTTTTCACCGCTACGCTACTCGGCATCTCCGTTGTCTACAACTACGGCCCGGTGCGTCGTCGCGATTGGCGATTCATCAGTCCGGGAAGCATTCTCGCCACAATTCTGATCATCGCGTCGTCACAAGGATTTAGCTTTTACGTCGAAAACTTCTCGACCTACAACAAATTTTACGGTTCCATTGGAACCCTCCTAATCATGTTGTTATGGATTTACGTGAACGCCTTCGGATTGATCATCGGATTTGAATTGAACGCTAGTATTTCCGGGGCCCAATTAGAAAAGGGCAACGACAACCACTCCGCATCATGAAAAAATGGTTCCTCCTCACCTACCTATTAGGCCTCGCCATTTCAGCGCAAGCCCAAAATGAGATTGTTGGCCAATGGTACAACGAGGAAAAATCTTCCATTATCAGAGTTTACAAAGCCACCAACGACAAATACTACGGCAAGATTACTTGGCTCGAAGACAACAACAACTCCGACGGCTCGCCGCCGCGCCTAGACGAATACAATCCAAACGAAGCCAAGCAAAATGTTCCCCTATTGGAACTCGTTATTCTCAAAGGATTGGAATACAATGCCGAGGAGAAGCAGTGGCAGAACGGCACCATCTACGACCCAGAGAACGGAAAGACCTATGAGTGCTATTGTGAGCTCAACGAAGACGGTTCTTTGTATTTCAAAGGCTATGTCCTGGCATTACGTGGTTGGGACGAAGCACTACTTGGACCCGACCTTAACGAGCATTACATCCAACAAAAAACCCGAGCCTGCGGCTCGGGTTTTTTATGATGCTTAAATTTTTCGCTACCTCATCAGGGAGAACTGCTGGTACTTCACGTATTCCATACCCTCATTATCTCGATACATGATTTGTGCGATGTAAACTCCTTCCGTACACTGACGGTTTTCAAACGATCCGTCCCAGCCGGTATTGATGTCTTTACTGTGGAAGAGAATGTTTCCATCTCTATTGTACACTTGCATTTCAAAATAGCTGATGGCATTGGCCTTCACGATGTAGTAATCGTTCTTGGTATCACCATTTGGCGTAAAGGCTGTTGGTGCGAAGACCGCAGCCACATCACGTGGATCCTTCACGGTATCACAATCTGCGATTTCTACATAGAATGTATCCGTACACAAGTATTTACAGTACCCCGCTTCCACCACTACGGTATCTGCTTTTAGGAAGGATTTCTGGTAATTCGCACCATTCTGAGTATTCCCTGAAGTATTGGTCCAAGTGTAGGCGAAGTTGAAGGTCATTGATGGACCACCAGCTTGATTCACTGAAGGCACTGAAGTTCCCGTTGGTGCTGTAATACCACCGGCACAATCGTACCAATCGTCAGCATTCGTCAACTCGTTGAAATCAAAGTTCACTGCCAAGGTTGGGAATGAAGATGGGTTCAAGTGTGTACTCATGAAGGTGGCTATATCGCCGCTTGAACGCTCTTCCGACCAAATGCGGAATTCATCCATTTCACCATTCAAGTACGTCGCATTACCTGTGGTTGGCGACACACCATAACCCAAGGTAATATCCCCTGTATGTGAAATATCTCCACCAACGTTCATGGTCTTCTGCGTTTCATATCCACCGTCGATGTACATGGTGGCAGAACCTGTACCGCGGTTCCAAGTCACCGCAATGTGGTGCCAGTTTCCATCATCAATCTGAGAGATGGCACCGAACATGAAATCAAAGCTGTTGTTCTGGTCGCGGGCGGCAAAACCTACCGTACCTGTGCCGTTTTTGAAGATCGCCCATCCGTGTCCGGCAGCGTTTCTGTACACCGCAAGATATTCTGTGTTCGACATATCATTGGTCAATACCCAAAACTCCACGGTGAAGCTCGTGGTACCGATGTTGAATGCTGCGTTATTCGGAATCTCTAAGTAGTCTGTAGAGCCGTTGAAGTCCAATGAGTTATTCAATGTCGTCGAGCGTGAGGCGCTTACCTCTACGATCTCGTCTGGACACACAATAAAATTATCTTGATCTACCGAAACGGTCATAATTTGCTGACCGAACAATGCCGGTGCAAAAGCCGTAAGTAGGAGTAAAAAGCGGTACTTCATCATAAATGCTTGTGTTCCAAAAATAAGATTAAAAACCAATAGTTGACCTATTGCTCCATTTTACCATAGAATTTCCGTCCCAAGCCCACGTTGCCGGCAGTGTTCGCGAGCAATGACGCGACCACAGCGCATAGGTATTGGCGCCGGTATGATCAATAAATAGGTATTGACCTTCTTGCAGCATGGCCGGGAGTTGAATGCCATGGGCCAAATAATCTCCTGCAAAGCATAACGGTCCGGCAATATCATAGGCCTTGTCCATACCCTGCACTTGTGTGGCATCGCCATTCCAAACGGTCATGGGGAAGGAACGTGCTTTGGTGTAGGCATCGCGCATAAAGAAATCCGCCCCGAGGTGAATAAAAAGCTTATTGGGGGCAAGGACATATTCGATGGCACTTAGCGCAAAACCTGCCTCAGCCTGCACCCACTGACCAAATTCAGTCACGAGTAGGTAGTCCGAATCGCGGAATACCTCAGCAACAATTTGGCCGTAGGCTTCCATCTGGGTTTGAGGCCCTAGAGGTTCCGTCGGCAAGCCGCCTCCAATATCGAGAACCTTGATTTTGCCTGGCGCCACGGCATTGATGGCATCCGCAATGCGCTTGAGCTCTTTCAAGGCACCGCGCTGTATGTTGAGATCCTTCATTTGGGACCCACTGTGCATGTGCAAGGCCTGGACGGGATAACGCAGGGCAGCATCCACGATGCGTTCTTTCATATCCACGGGCACGCCAAACTTGCTCTCATTTTTACTCACATCAAACAGTTCTGGAGCTCCAGTGTGCACCTGCGGATTGATGCGAATGCCTAATATTCCTTGGAAATCAGCATCAAATCTGTCCAATTCCTCCAACGAATTCACATTCACCAACATTCCAGAAAGCGAAGAAATCTCACGAATCTCGTGACGTGTTTTTACAGGAGAATCAAAAACGATCTGAGCTGGTGAACAACCCGCCGCTAATGCCATGCGCACCTCCTCAATGGAGGCCGCCTCCAAGCCAAAGCCCTGAGATACGAGAAATTCAAGCATCTTGGGATGAGGATTGGTCTTGATGGCAATGCTGTGCTGAACCCCTTCCGGGAAAGCATCTTGTAAATGGTGCAGTCTAGCGGTTAACACCGGGAGGTTTACACCTATAATGGCGGTATCTTCTGCTCCCAATTTTGGAAGCATGTCCACCATAATGCGTGCTATTTCTCCGGTTTGAATCACCCAAACATTTTTTCAGCGTACGACTCGATGATTTCAATCAATCTATAATCGTCTTCTAAATCTACGGCATCTTTTTCCAAGAACGCACGTACACTAAAGGCGCCTACTGCGAGGCGGATAAAACTCTTGTTGCCGTATTGTACCGGCTGGCCGAAGAATACGCGGTCGTACCCGCCTTTAAATCCTTCGTGTCTATCGGTAGTGATGGCAGCGAACATCTTTTTCAATTCGTCATTATCCAGCGCACGTCCCCCTACCCACACTTGGAAGGAAATGATGGACATGTTCGTTTTTAATTGGTCCGGCATCAATTTGAAATACGGCGAAGTCTCTAATCTGCTCATGACGCCCATGGCCCAACGAGTAATGATGTTGTCCGTTTGGCGTGTCGACCAATAACTGTAGGCTTCCATTTCGTCAAGGGCAATCTCCCAACGCAAACGCAAGGCCTTATTTTCTTTAGCGGGCAGGTTGGCGCGCATGTTTTCCATGAACCATGGCACATCGTAAGCGCTGAACAACTTGCCGTAGGGCTGAATGATCGAGGCGTCCATGTGCTTCAACTTTTCGCTCCACTTTCTGGGCACGAGCATCGCCGCACAGAATGGAGGGGCCTGGAAGAATTTTGAACCGGTCAACATGACCATTACGCCTTTGGCCAACAGCTCGTGGATGAGCTTGTGGTCCACGCGGAATTGGCATAAATCCACCACCCACATGGTATCGCTGTCGGTATCGATGACGTTCAAATCATCCTTGATCCCAGACTTCGAGCCGAACACCAAGCTACCCACAATGGCAGCATCTTGATTCTCAGCAATGATTTTATTGATGGCCGCGGTGCGGTCCAGGATATTCCCTTCTTCATCACGGGCATCTAAATAAACGACCTCGCTCACGTTTTCCGGATCTACGAGGGCACCTTTTTCAATGGTTTGGCCGAACTGGTTGTAGTTCGCGTAGAACTTGGTCTCAGAAGCAAACTTACTTCCAGAGCCCAATTCCTCCGGGCAGCTCACAATATTCAGCAAGCGCTTCCCGGGATTCAACATCATCTGGAACATCAATGGGTAGTACACCAAATCCGATCCCGACGGCCCGAAGTACACATCAAATGGATCCTTGAACTCATCCTGCACCAAATTGCGCAGGCGGTTCGCTTGGTTCTCCAACAAGTTCTCGTAATTCAAATCTTCGTACTTGCCCAAAAACGCCTTCGACACGCTAAAAGAACGGCGCGTCAACACATTCGCTGTACACGAACCGCGCTGAAACAATGTTTCGTATTCGACCGGATTAAGGTGGTATTTGTTGAGTCCCGTCTCCGGGATTTGATGAACTCGTTCGTCACATCCTTCTACAAGGACGTCTAGAATCTGCTCTTTACCAATAACATTGGCTTTTTCACTATCCATAAAATGATAATCAGTTGAAGGTCAAAAATACACATCTAGTTGCCGTTTATCAATGATTTAGGCCCGATTATTCCACAACTTTTGCTAGTTTGCATGGATACAAATACAGACTATGTCCCTGAAGAAATACACCCCGTTTTTAACGACTTGGATTGCCCCAATGATCGTATTGCTCGGCATCAACGTAGCCTTTTTGAGCCCAGCCTATCTCGATGGCGATATCCTCGATCAAGACGATATCAAATTAGGGTACGCCAAGAGCAAGGAAACGCGCGATTATAGAGACCAAACGGGCGAAGAGGCACTTTGGACAAATGCCATGTTTAGCGGCATGCCAACCACGCAAATCTCCACCGAATACGGCGGAAACCTCTTTGAATACATCTCGGCGACCGTACGCACCATCGGGGGCCGCACCTCCTCCACCTACATCATTTTCTACTTGATGATTGCGGCCTTTATCGGCTTGCGAGGCATGGGCGTGCACCACTGGCTCAGCGCCATTGGCGGATTTGCCTACGGCTACAGCGGATTCTTCATCATCGGCTATGCAGCCGGGCACAATGCCAAGGTCAACACCGCGGCCTTCATCCCTTTGATGATCCTAGCGCTACTGTTGATTCTCGAGAAAAAGAATTGGCGTGCCTTTATCCTGATGTCACTTTTCGCAGGATTGAGCATTCACCGAAACCACTTCCAAATCACGTATTACGCGGCCCTGTTCATGGGTGTCATTTGGCTCACCTATTTGATCAAATACGCCAAGGAGAAAGCGCTACCTGAGTTTGGGAAGTACACTGCTTTATTGCTTTTGGCCGGTGTTCTGGCCATCGGTCCGAACATCGCAAACATTTGGTCTACCAAAGTCTATACTGAAGAAAGTATGCGCGGCGGTAAGAGCGAATTGACCCAGAAAAATCAAAACCAGGGCGAAGGCGGTCTATCCTTTGAATATGCCATGAGCTGGTCCGCTGGCATCTATGAAACTGTAGCGCTGGTTATTCCAGACGCTGCAGGCGGCGGGATGAAGGTGGACTACAATGCCAAGGGTACCGAAACCTACGAACAACTCCTTCGTGCCTTTAGACAGCAGGGCATGTCCCCTTCTCAAGCGGAAGCACAAGCCAGTCAATACATGGGCGGAGCCTTTATGAAATGGACGGGAGAGAGCATGGGCAATGGCGCCTATTACGTTGGAGCCAGCATCTTCTTCCTCTTCTGTTTGGCCTTCTTTACCGTAGGGGGTACCATCCGTCAATGGGTCATTGCCAGCATCGTTCTCTTCTCCTTCATGGGTTGGGGCTCCAACCTTGAGTGGTTCAACAAACTATTGTTTGACTATCTGCCGCTGTATAACAAGTTCCGTGTGCCTTCTATGGCCATGGTGGTATTGTTCTTCCTTGTGCCATTCTACGGCCTATTAGGACTACAGCACTGGCTCGGCATGGAGAAAAAAGCGCGCTTCGAAGCCTTGTGGAAAGGTGCCGCGTTGTTCGCCGGTTTCCTCTTTGTGTTCGGGTTCATCGCACCCTATTTTATGGATTTAGAAACGGCTCGTGATGCCCAGTTTGCACAACAAGGCTTTTCTATCGACCAACTCGTAGGCGACCGTCGCGGCTTGATCACTTCCTCTGCCACCCGCTCCTAATGATGGGACTTGCGGTGGGTGTTGCGCTATACCTATGGCATATTGAGAAGCTAAAACAATTGGCCACATTTACCATTATTAGCCTCGTCGCCTTAGTAGATCTATGGTCATTTAACAGGGACCAATTAGAAACGGACGACTTCCTCTCGAAGCGCCAGTGGGAAGCACAATATGCGCCTAACGCAGCGAATCAACAAATACTCCAGGATACCGATCCACACTTCCGCGTTTGGAATGCAACCGCTGGATTGACCAACGATAGCTACACCTCCTATCACCACAAGAGCATTGGCGGGTACCACGGTGCGAAGCTGCAACGCTACCAGGATCTGATTGACAACCAGCTCAACAAACAAAACATGGCCTGTTTCAACATGCTCAACGCGAAATGGGTCATCACGCAAGGACAAAATGGGCAGCCGCAAGCACAGCGCAACTTCCAAGCCTGTGGCAATGCTTGGGCCGTCAGTAATGTGCAATATGCCGCCACCGCTGATGAAGAAATGGCCGCGCTATCCAACTTTGACCCTAAGCAAACGGCTATAGTACCACAGCAATACGCCTCGGAATTGGGCGGTAAAACAAGCTTTGGGCCAGCCAAACTCAAGCTCACCACCTACGACCCAAAATTCTTGGAATACAGCTTCGAAGGCAATGATGCCCTTGTCGTATTCTCAGAAATCTACTACGAAGGTTCGGGCAACGATTGGCAAGCCTACATCGACGGTGAGGCAGTGGACCATCTGCGTGTGAACTACCTATTGCGCGGGCTTCAAGTGCCGGCAGGTAGGCATACCATTACATTTGAATTCGCACCTAAGTCCTATTATGTGGGACGTAAGATCAACTTCGCAGGTTCTGGCATACTCCTACTTCTATTGGGGTGGATGGGCTGGAAACAGCGCAAGGAAGCATAAAAAAAGCCGCCCTCGGGGCGGCTTTTTTATTTCAATATCTCTGTAAGCAGGCGCTTGGCCTGTGCATCCCGAGCATAATCAGCAATGCGAGAAGCATCAGTTCTTGGGGCTTCTTGGTCGTACTGCTGCTGAACGTATTGGGCAATGGCTGCCTTATCCGCATAATCGAAACATTGCCCCGCCCCTGCTTCATGAATGATGGAGGCTGCATCACCTGCCGTGGGACCTAATCCCAAAATAGGATTACCAGCGCCCAAATAATCAAAGAGCTTCCCTGGGATATGGCCGGTGGCACTGGCCACGTTTGGCAACAAGAACAGCATCATGTGACAATCGAGCAATTTCTGATTCAAGGCCGCTTTAGGAACATATTCCTCAAAGGTCACCTGAATGTGATCGCCTGCTCGGGCCAAATCTTCCGCGCTTTTACCGTCCCATGACCCCACGACTTTGATGTGCATGGGAAAGCTCAAGGTATTCAGCGCTTCGACCAATTCCGATACAGGGTATTGCGCCGCCAAGGTTCCGGCATAAAGCAAGGTGAAGACCTCGGGACGCTGTGGCTTCAATGCTGCAAAATCCTCGGGATCAAAACCGTTGGTCAGCGTATGCACACTCCCCTTCGGCAGCCCGCCTTTTTTCTCATATAACTCGCTCCAGCTGGGGCTCACGCTTATCAGGGCATCACAGCTTGAAAACACGCGACGCTCCAACCCCTTTTCATACCAACGCGTAAGTGCAGTTGGATAAAACTTGCGGTAGTAGTAAATATCTGTCCACGGATCCCTGAAGTCTGCGATCCACTGTATACCTAATTTCTTTTGAAGTTTGAGTCCAATTAATTGGGTACTATGAGGCGGCGATGTTGTAATCCAGTGCTGAACGCCATGTGCTCGAACAATCTTAACGGCTGCCGCATAGGCATGAGCGTTCCAACCTTTTCGGGCATCCGGAACAAAGAAATTTCCTCGAACAAATCTGGCCACTTTTTGCAAGAAGCTCACTTTCGCTTCTTCTCCGGAAAACCCGCTAAAGGGTACGGATTTCTTGCCCGTCACCTTCTTGTAGGCTCCGAACTTCTCTGAAGTACCGGTCCGATGAACCGTGATGTTCGAATGCACCTCATCCAACAGCCCTTCATCTCGAAGTGGATAGGTAGCCTTGTCGGCATCGACCGTCACCACGTGCAACTCCACCCCTTCTTTGGCCAAGTATTTACTCAGCTTCAGCCAGCGTTGCACGCCAGGACCTCCCGCAGGAGGCCAATAGTAGGTGATGATGCCTATTTTTTTCACTTCTCGTCGTCTTTGACTTCTTCGTAATCCACATACTCGCCCACATTCTTAGAGAATGTACTGCTCTTCTTTTTCGGCGATGACTTTGCGGGACCAGAAGGTCTTCCTCCCCCGAAAAATCTATCGAGCCATTTGAAGATGAAGTAGGCAAGTACCGTTAGGGCTATAAAACGAAGCATGGAGGCAAAAATTTTTGTCAAGATAAAAAAGAATCCCGGCGCCATGGGCGCCGGGATCTCCGTTTACGAACTGTTTCCTTAGCGGCTCAAGTAGAGGCTACGCTCGCTGTATAATTTTCTGAAGGTTGGGTCCTTCAGGTCTTTGATGAAGTGAATGGCTTCACCCGTTGATTTCATTTCAGGGCCCAAGGCCTTGTTCACGTTAGGGAATTTGCTGAAGCTGAAAACAGGGATCTTCACCGCATATCCTTCTAATTCAGGATTGAACTCAAAATCAGTGACTTTCTTCGTGCCCAACATCACCTTAGTAGCGTAATTCACATACGGCTCACCGTATGCCTTACAGATGAACGGCACGGTACGAGAAGCACGTGGGTTAGCTTCGATGATGTACACGATATCATCCTTGATGGCGAACTGGATGTTGATCAATCCTTTCGTCTCAAGCGCCTTGGCAATATTCACTGTGTGCTCCTCAATCTGTTGCATGACCAACGGACCTAGGTTGAACGGCGGCAATACTGCTGAGCTATCTCCCGAGTGAATACCACAAGGCTCGATGTGCTCCATGATTCCGATGATGTAGGCATTCTCACCGTCACAAATGGCATCTGCCTCTGCTTCAATGGCCCCATCTAGGTAATGATCTAGCAATACACGGTTTCCTTCGAACTCTTTGAAGAGGTTCACCACGTGACGCTCTAGTTCAGCTTTATTGATGACGATTTTCATTCCTTGACCACCCAATACGTAGGAAGGACGAACAAGAATTGGGAACCCTAGATCATCTGCGATATCCAATGCCTCATCAGCATTCGTCGCTACATCAAACTTTGGATAAGGGATGTTGATTTCTTTCAAAAGCGTAGAGAAACGACCGCGGTCTTCCGCCAAATCCAATGCTTCGTATGAAGTACCGATGATTTCAATGCCGTAACGGCTCAACTTCTCTGCCAGCTTCAATGCGGTCTGACCCCCGAGCTGCACAATGACCCCTCTTGGTTTTTCGTGCAGGATGATGTCGTAAATGTGCTCCCAGAATACCGGCTCGAAGTACAACTTATCTGCGGTATCGAAATCCGTACTTACCGTTTCTGGGTTACAGTTGATCATGATGGTTTCATAGCCCTCTTCACGAGCGCTCAATACCCCATGAACACAGCTGTAATCAAATTCAATCCCTTGACCAATACGGTTAGGACCCGAACCAAGAACGACGATTTTCTCGCGGTCAGTGACCACACTTTCATTCTCAATAACTTCTACACCGTCTGCGGTAACAAAAGAATTTTCAAAGGTCGAGTAGTAATATGGCGTCTGTGCAGGGAATTCCGCCGCACAAGTATCCACCAGCTTCCATACACGGTTGATGCCTAAATCCGTACGCTTGCTGTGTACTTCACTTTCTAAGGCATGAATCATGTGTGCAATTTGGCGATCCGCGAAGCCTTTCATCTTGGCCTCAAGGATCAAATCCTTAGGCAAGGATTCCAATGTATGTTTTTCAATTTCACCTTGGACACGGGCCAAATCCTCAATCTGCTTGAGGAACCACATATCAATTTTGGTGATGTCGTAAATGGTACGAAGTGGAATGCCCATCTGGATTGCATCATAGATGACGAACAATCGATCAGATGAAGCATATTCTAGTTTGTGTAGGATCGTGTCCTGATCTGTCAATCCTTTACCATCTGCACCTAGACCGTTACGCTTGATTTCCAAACTCTGCGCGGCTTTGTGGAGTGCTTCTTGGAAGCTGCGACCAATTCCCATGACCTCACCTACAGCCTTCATTTGAATGCCTAGACGGGTATCCGCACCTTCAAACTTCTCGAAGTTCCAACGCGGGATTTTCACGATCACGTAATCCAAGGTTGGCTCGAAATACGCGGTAGTGGTCTTGGTGATTTGGTTGTTGAGTTCGTCTAGCGTGTACCCAATAGCCATCTTCGCCGCCACCTTTGCAATAGGATAACCCGTTGCTTTTGAAGCCAAAGCAGAAGAACGGCTTACACGAGGGTTAATCTCAATCGCGACGATATCTTCTTTCTCATCCGGGCTTACTGCAAACTGAACGTTACACCCTCCGGCAAAGGTTCCAATGCTGCGCATCATCTTGATGGCCATATCACGCATCTTTTGGTACGTGGTATCGCTCAAGGTCATCGCAGGCGCTACGGTTATAGAATCACCCGTATGGATACCCATAGGATCCATGTTCTCAATAGAACAAATGATGATGATGTTATCGTTCTTGTCGCGAAGCAACTCAAGCTCGTATTCCTTCCAGCCAAGCAAGGCCTTATCGATCATTACCTCGTGAATAGGGCTGATTTCCAAGCCACGACTCAATGCTTCATCAAACTCTTCAGGTGTATGTACAAAAGTTGCTCCAGCACCACCTAAGGTAAAAGATGCACGCACGCACAATGGAAAGCCGAACTCCTGGGCGGTTTCCTTACCACGCAAAAATGACTTTGCAATGCGTGAAGGGGCCATCGGAATGTCGATTTGCTCCATCAATTTGCGGAACTCATCACGGTCCTCGGTAATGTTGATGGCATCAATATCTACACCAATGATGCGCACATTATTTTCTTCCCAAACTCCTTGTTTATCTGCATCGATACACAAGTTCAACGCCGTTTGACCACCCATAGTAGGCAGTACTACATCAATGTCCGGATGTATTTTGAGGATTTCCTCAATATTCTCCACTGTCAAAGCCTTCAGATAGATGTTATCGGCGATAACCTCATCTGTCATGATGGTGGCTGGATTAGAATTGATGAGTGTTACGGTGATTCCTTCTTCTCGAAGGCTTCGTGATGCTTGGGATCCAGAATAGTCAAATTCACAGGCTTGACCAATAACAATAGGACCAGATCCGATGATGAGGACGTGTTTGATGGAGTTGTCTTTCGGCATGTGCTTTTAAGATTTGTACAAAGTTAGGTGCGGATTAGGCCAAAAAAAAGGTGTTGCTTTCGGCAACACCTATATCTTATCAAAAGGTTTTAAACATTACCCTTTGTAATTTCCTTTATCACTAACGGTCAAACTCTTGCGACCTTTTGCGCGACGAGAAGCCAATACCTTGCGGCCATCTACCGACTCCATTCTTGAGCGGAATCCGTGCTTGTTCTTGCGTTTTCTATTGCTGGGCTGGAATGTGCGTTTCATAACAATATAATTTACCCGTTCGTCTTCGGGGGTGCAAATATAGAATAGAGTTTCTATTTAACAATCCCTGTGAAACCAAATTTTAAAAAAAGTTTATTCTGCCTCATCCCAGGACAAGTATCCTCCAGACTTAACTTCGCAAAGTTACAACGAGAACCTATGAACCCACAAGATTTTTGGAACGGCCGTTATCGCGAGGAATCCTACGCCTACGGCACAAAACCAAATGAATTCATTGCCCAAAGCATACAAGGGTTAACCCCTGGAAAGATTTACTTCCCGGCAGAGGGCGAAGGCCGTAATGCTGTGTATGCTGCAACCAAAGGCTGGGAAGTTTGGGCAGCAGATCAAAGTGAGGAAGGTAAAAAGAAGGCACTACAGCTCGCAGAAAATCAAAACGTTGAAATCCATTACCATGTGGGCAATGCCATGAATTACACGTGTCCTGAACCCCTTAGATGCCGTGGGTTTCTGTTATTTCCACACCCCAGAAACCGTTTTGGCACCGATGTATTCGCATATTTTTGGCCAAATAAAACCTGGGGGCACTGTCCTACTCGAAGGATTCTCTGAGAAGAATTTGGGCCTTGGAAGCGGCGGACCACAAGACCTTAGCATGCTCTTCACAGAGGCAAAGATCAAGTCCCTTCTCTCAGGTTTTCAAAACATTAAGGTTTGGGAAGAATGTGTACAGCTCAATGAAGGCCAGTACCACCAAGGGACGGCATGGGTCATTCGAGCCATTGCAGAAAAATAATTCTATCCCATTTATTCTCACTACCTTCGCCGCTGAAAATAGGGGGCGTCCATCTTTCCAATGGTAGGGAACTTTAAACTGGGAAGCGCTGACGTCCAATTGGCGCACCCAGCGGAACTGGGTAATTTAACCAGGGCTAAGTCCCGACATTATGGAAACCTTTAAAGACAGCGGTCTTCACCCTCAAATTGTACAGGGTGTAGAAGCACTCGGGTTTGTTGAACCCACCCCAATCCAAAAGATGAGCATTGAACATTTGCTCGAAAACACCACGGATTTAATCGCATTTGCACAAACAGGAACTGGTAAGACAGCAGCATTCTCGTTGCCTATTCTTCACCAACTTGAAGAAGATGTACAGCATGTACAAGCCATTATTCTTGCGCCCACGCGGGAATTATGTCTGCAAATCGCAACAGATATCGATGCCTATTCGAAGTTCATGCCGGTAAAAGTTACTGCCGTTTATGGCGGTGCTCCTATTACCAAACAGATTAAAGAATTACAACAACGTCCACAAATCGTGGTGGGTACGCCAGGACGTACCCTCGATTTGATTGAGCGCAAGAAACTTCGCATCGAAGACGTTCAGTTCTTGGTTCTAGATGAGGCAGATGAGATGTTGAGCATGGGCTTCCAAGATGAATTGGACGCTATTCTTGCCAATACTCCAGAATACAAAGCAGACACTTTGTTACAGCGCCACCATGCCAGATGGCATGAAGAAGCTCACAAAAAAATACTTGCATGAGCCGAAGGAAATCTCTGCGGGTAAGCGCAATATTTCTGCAAGCAATGTAAGCCACGAATTGTATGTCGTGAGTGCGAAACATACCTACGAAGCAATGCGTCGCATCATGGACTTCAATCCAAACATGTACGGTATTGTCTTCTGTAGAACGCGTCGCGAAACGCAGAGCATCGCAGAACAATTAATCACCGACGGGTACCGGGCGCAGAAGCGTTGCACGGTGATTTGAGCCAAGCGCAACGCGATGAGGTGATGAATCGCTTCCGCAAGCGTAAATTGAATGTAATGGTCGCTACCGATGTAGCTGCACGCGGTATCGATGTCAATGAACTGACCCACGTAATCAACGTGAACATTCCGGATGATCCGGAAGTCTATGTACACCGTTCAGGTCGTACCGGACGTGCGGGATCTTCTGGTATTTCTATTGTGATTACACACGGCAGAAACATGCGTAAGGTGAACAACCTTGAGCGCATCATCGGCAAGGAATTCGAGCAGAAGAAGGTGCCAAGTGGTGAAGCTATTTGCGAAATTAAAATAGGTCAAGCCATTGATGAGTTGGTAGAATTTGAATTCGCCAACGAACTGGATCCTATGTTGTTGGACAGCGCCATGGATAAATTGGCCCACCTCAACAAAGCAGAACTCATTGAACGATTCCTAGGTCATGAAACTTCATTGATTTTGAGTCGTTACCGCGGTGCACGTGATATTAACGAGCAACCGAAGAAATTCAAGGAGCAAGGTCCTCGCAAATCTGGCGGCGGCAGTGAAGAAGGTTTCAAAACCATCGTAGTTGATTTAGGATACCGTCAAAACGTAAACCCAAGTCGCTTGATCGGATTGATCAACGATACTATGGAAGGCAAGAAAATCCGCATCGGGAAAATCGATATGGATAAAACCTTTACGCGTATTGATGTAGAAGATCGTTTTGCAGTTGAAGTAGCCGTGAGATTGAGCGGCGCGAAAACAGGCTCCTATGTAGTCAATGCCTACTTCGAAGAAGGCTCTGGTTCTAGCGGTGGTGCTTCTGGCGGCCAACGTCGTCAAAAGCGCGAGCGCATCTCTAGCGGAAAGAAATTCCGCAGTGATAATCGCTTTGAAGACCGCAGTGGCCGTGGGGACCGTCGCAGAGACGATCGCGACCAAAACTTCCGCAGCAACAATGACGATCGCCCAAGAAAGCGACGCGACGACAGAGGTGGTGATTTCAGAGGCAGCGACGACAGCAGACCACGCCACCGTAGTGACCGCCCTTCGTTTGATTCAGACCGTTCACGTTCACGTGGCGGATATGGTGGACCAAGAGGTGAAAACAGAGGTCATTCAAAAGGCAAACCGGCCGGAAAACGCAATAAGAAGTACTAAACTTTCCTGTATTTTAGGCGTATGAAAACAGCTTGGATTACAGGAAGTAGCAGTGGAATAGGTAAGGCCATGGCGATGGAATTTAATCGCCATGGTTACTTTACCATTTTGAGTGCCAGACGTGCTGAAGTCCTTGCTGAAGTTCAACATCAGCTGCCCTATCCAGAAAATAGCGCTGTGTTGGTGTTGGACTTGGCCCAATACGAGGAGGCTGAGCAATGGACCACGCAGGCGCTGAGCCATACCGGCAAGGTTGATATTTTGGTCAATAACGGCGGCATGGGACATTTGGGCCGTGTTGTAGAGATGGCGCTCGATGTCGAGGAAAAGGTGATGCAGACCAATTTTTGGGGTACAGCAGCCTTGACCAAAGCCATGGTGCCTGTGATGTTGGAGCAGGGTTCGGGACAGATTTGGTCCGTGGCCAGCATACTCTCTTATTTTGGCAGCCCAAAACTTGCCGCCTATGCAGCGAGTAAATTCGCAGTGGTCGGATACATGGAAAGCCTACAGTATGAGCTGCGTAAAACTCCAGTGCACGTAGGGATCTTGAGTCCAGGCTTTATCAACACTAATGTAACGTTGAGTAGCTTAGGACCAGATGGCAAGCCTATTGGCAAGAACAGTGTGGCACAGGAGAAAGGAATGCTTCCAGAGGAATTGGCCCGAAAATTCTACCGGATCACTCAGAAGAACCAACCACCCCTGCACGTTGTTATAGGTGGATATGAAAAATGGGCCGTGCCTTTTAAAAGGTACTTGCCTAAAATATTTTTCAAGGTCTACGGAAAACTGACAGATATCACTAGAGGAAAAAAGTAGCAACTACTATATTTGGACAACAAGATTAATACCATGGTCGAAGGAATCATCAACCCCAAATACCTAGATCCTGCTTTTGCAGCAGAATTAAAAACTGCTTACGACACGGCATCGCCATGCAAGCACATTGTTCTGGAAGACTTTTTCCAGGAGGACATTGCATTGGACTTGTTCAACAACTTCCCTTCTATTGACCAATTGAATGTGAAGCGCAAGAGCTTGAACGAAGACAAAAGCGAAGACTACCACTTCGAGCGCTGGCACCCATCGTTCTCAAAGGTTCGTTCGGCCGTAGGATCGAAGGAATGGAGCGAGCAATTGGGCCGCATCACAGGCATTGACGGTTTGCATACCACTACAGATGCATTGGGATCGGGAGTTCACCAGGGCCGCAATGGTTCGTATGTAGATGTTCATATCGATGTCAATATGAACCCTAAGTTGGGATTGTGGCGCCGATTGAACCTATTGGTTTACCTAAACAAAAATTGGCAACCGGAATACGGTGGTGATTTGGAGTTGTGGAATAAAGAGATGACAGAATTGGTCACAAAAGTTCCACCAACATTCAATACAGCGGTCATCTTCTATACGGACGATAATAGCCCACACGGCTATGGCAAAATAGACATTCCAGAAGGAGAGTCACGCAAAAGTTTCTACACCTACTTCTATACAAAACCTGAGGACGGTGTGACCTACAGAGATTCTAAGTTTATCTCACGGCCAGACGATGGGGCCGTTCGCAAAGTGGCTACCGGGATCAAAGAGACGCTGAAGATCAACGGAAAAAAGCTTCTCAAGACATTGGGAATCAAAGACCTCGACTTCCAAGACAAAAACTAAAAAAACCGCCTTCGGGCGGTTTTTTTTATCCTACGTGCATCGAACCTTTCGGGTACTTGAAGGAGTTAGATTCTAATTTACGGTCACTCAACGCGAAGGCCAAGGTCAGCGTACCCACACGTCCGATCAACATCGAAACCATCAAGACAATCTTACCACCAAGGGATACCGAAGGCGTGATGCCCGTGCTCAATCCTACGGTACAGAAGGCACTTACTTCTTCAAAGGCCAAATCCAACAAAGATTTATCCGGCTCAAAGACAGTCAACAAAAAGATCCCTATGAGAATACTCACGGCCGAGAATAAGAATATTGCAAAAGCTTTATTCATCAATCCCCAAGGAATTTGGGTCTTGTATATATTGACGTTTTTCTTGCCTTGAATGGTCGCCGCAGCACTCATGAAGACCAAGGCGAAGGTGCTCGTTTTAATCCCCCCAGCGGTTGATCCAGAACCCCCACCAATAAACATGAGGAAGATGAAGAACAACAATGTTGGGGTGGCCATGGCACCGAAGTTAATGGTATTGAAACCGGCTGTACGTGCGGTAATACTTTGGAAGATGCTGTGGCTGAGCTGTGGACCGATGGGTCCCTGGTGCCCTTCTAACATCAAAACCATCGCAGCACCAAAAAGAATCAATACCCCTGCCACTACCAAACCAAGTTTAGTACCAACGCGCAGACTCCGCCATGACTTCGCCATCGACTGTTTGCGCCAAGGCTGCTTGAGCAAGTCCGAAATGGTCCCAAATCCTATACCCCCCAACACAATCAAGATGGCAATGATGGCATGTACCCCAAACTCATGGTTCACACCCTCGCTCGCCAAACTATTGCTGAACAAGGAGAACCCTGCGTTATTAAAGGCAGAAATACTGTGGAACAAGCTGTAAAAGAGATTTTCTCCCAAGCCGTCGTACTTGCCTCTCCAGAGAACGGCCAACAATCCAGCTCCTATTAATTCAATGAAAATGGTCAATCTGAAAATGGCGCCTATTAATGAGCGGCTTCGATTAAGGTCTTCTCCAAGGTTTTCGCTCATAAAGTTTGCTTGACGCATGCCGAAGCCGCCGCGCAGAATAGCAAATATGGCAGCGAATGAAATGATGTTCAAACCGCCAAGCTGCATTAATATCATGACCACGATTTGGCCCTTTCCGCTCAGGATTTGGCTGATATCAATAAGACTCAATCCCGTTACACAACTGGCCGAAATACTGGTAAATAGAGCCGTCAGAAAGTCCAACCCACTGTGGCCTTTGATGGTCATTTCAGGGAGCATTAATAGACCCGCACCCATAATGATGAGAAGGACAAAACTAAGGATCAGCAGGGTCGGTGGACTGAGCCTACTCTTAGGCAACATCTCGCCAACCTTACCAAACTCCAAGCCCACAATCACTAAGAAGTACAGCTGCAAGAAGAGCATAAAACTCTCTTGGAGGCCGGGGATTTTTAAGAATTGGCCCAATTCATTTAAGATCTCAAACTTGAAAATATTGATGACCAAGATGTCCACAATGATGAACAACATGAGGACCCCCTCCCACTTTCGGTCCTTTAAAAATTCTCGAGGATGGAAGTTGTAGAAGAGCTCTAGGAAAAACTTGAGCAGGTAAAAGGCTATGGAGCCTCTCACGATATATCCCACGAGCTCATTGCGCCATGCATCAAGCTCGTAGCCGTGATAAAATACCAGAACCATCAACGTGAACGTCGCTACAAAGAGGCTTCCTGTAGCTAAGGAGGACATCACAAAATCTCGGCTATCGTAAATACGGATGTTGATGAACTCACGCGCGGCGTTGATGCGTTGTTTCAAATTCACAATGTGACTTTTGCGTTTATCGAATTTACCCCGATTCTCTGAGAATCAAGCATTCTAATCGTATTTCTCGTACGACTTTTCCTCAATCAGGTTCGAACCTGTCAAGAGGTTAATCTCTTTCTTCACAGCGGCTCTGCGGTCATTGAGCTGGTACACGCTGCGGGCGGCGGCCACAAATGAAGGACCAAAATCTTGCGATTTCTCCAGTCCACGCAACACGTCCTCTACCTCCCAGAGTGAGGTGTTTACCTCCAACAGCTGGTCTTGCAAAGTACTAAGAGTGCCCGAAGATTCAAGAGAACGAATGGCATCCACGGCAGGCTGAAGGCTTTCCAGCTCACGATGTATGTTATTGAGCGCAGTGGGATCTGTAATTCTCTCGCTCTTGATTTGGAGGATCGAATACTTGTCCAACACTTCGCCGTTGGATACCTCAATTTTCATTATTAGTCTTCTAGTTTGGCAACGGCCGCTTTCACGCGACGAACCGCTTCTTCCAACTCTGCTTCTGCTGCAGCATAAGAGAATCGAACATAACCCGGCAAGCCAAAGGCATCACCAGGCACGGTACTCACCAATCCTTCTTCCAACAGGTACATGCTCAAATCGAGAGAAGTTTCAATGACCTTGCCATTAAATTTCTTTCCTAAGATACTAGAAACGCGAGGGAACACATAGAAGGCTCCTGGAGGCGTGTCCAGTTCAAATCCCGGGATATCATTCATCCAATCCACCATCTTTGCACGACGTGCGGCAAAGGTATCCACCATGTATTGCACGGTTGAAGGATCCGCTTCCACAGCTGCGATACATGCGCGCTGTGCCACAGAATTGGTTCCAGAAGTAAAGTTGCTTTGGAACTTTGTACAAGCCTTCGCTATCCATTCAGGCGCCCCGATATATCCAATACGCCATCCCGTCATCGCAAAGCCTTTGGACAATCCGTTGACCGTAACGGTTTGGTTATATACCTCTGGGAAGCTCGCAATACTTACGTGCTCAACTTCACCGTAGTTCAACAACTCATAAATCTCGTCCGAGATGATGTATAGGTTAGGGTGTTTCGCGACCACTGCAGCAATCGCAGCGAGATCTTCTTTGCTGTAAATGGCACCACAAGGGTTGTTCGGAGAAGAGAAAATCAACACTTTCGATTTCGGAGTGATGGCCGCTTCCAACTGTGCTGCAGTAATCTTGAAGCCGCTTTCCATGGTCGTTGGAAGGATTTTCACCTCGCCGCCACAGTATTTGGCTTGGTCCATATAGCTCACCCAATACGGCGCAGGAATGATCACCTCATCTCCTGGATCAACTAGGGTTAAAAAGACATTCAACAAGCTTTGCTTGGCACCTGTACTCACCACGATTTGGCTTGGATCGTAATCCAATCCGTTGTCGCGCTTGAACTTCTTTGCGATGCTCGCCTGAAGATCAGAAAATCCAGGAACCGGCATGTAATGCGTGTAGTTTTGCTCCATGGCTTCCACCGCCGCAGCCTTGATAAAATCTGGGGTATCGAAGTCCGGCTCGCCTAGAGACAAACTGATGACTTGTTTGCCAGTAGCACTGAGTTCTCGTGCTTTTTTGGCCATTTCAATTGTCATGGGAAGCCCCATCTCCTGTGCGCGTTGTGAAAGTGCTTGCATTATAGAAGTAGTGTGTAGTGTGTTGTAAGGCGACAAATTTAACGATATTTGTAAGCCTCAACACAGAATTATGGAAGCATTTATTGAAATCCTCAAGTATACTTTTCCCGCGGCTTTAATGCTGCTACTCACCTACTTACTCCTATCGAACTTTGTAGATAATGAGGAGAAGCGTCGCCAATTTTATTTGCGCAAGGATCTCACTAAAAAAGCCCTTCCCCTAAGATTTCAAGCCTTTGAGCGCCTTACTGTATTCTTGGAGCGCATTACCCCAAACCAATTGGTCACTCGTGTAAAACCCGGCAACATGACCTTAGGCGTCTACCGTAAAACCTTGGTAGATGCCATTCGTCAAGAGTACGAATACAACATTTCTCAACAAGTATATGTCAGCGATAAATGCTGGAACAACATCGTGAGTGCCAAAAGCCAAGTCGTGAGCATGATCAACAAGGTCACCGCCGAAATGGACGAAAACGCTACTGCCGCGGACCTCAGCCGCAAGTTGATTGAACTCGAAATGACGGGAGATATCTTCCCAACGAAGGCGGCCATCCTTCTACTCAAGCACGAAGCCGCTCGCAATTTCTAACGGTCGAGCCGACGTCTTAACTCTTCGATAAATAGTTTCGATGCCTGTAATGGGCCTACTTCGCTTTGGCCCACCTTGGCTCGCAAATCTTCGTAGGCTGCCTGCAACCCATGATGCTGTTGCAGCACACTTCGCAACGCATGCTGTACTTCTACTTCGTACCAATATTCTGATTGTCGACGACGCTTCTCATCGAACCAACCTTGCCCTCTAGAATGGCGAATACATTGATCGATGGCCGCATCCAGCTCCTCGAATCCTTGGCTTTCCAATGCTGAAATCAGGGTAATTGTGGGGGTCCAATTAAACTCGTCCCTCGTACTCAATTGCAACGCGCGCTGTAATTCCACACGCGTTCGTTTGGCCGCTGGAGCATGCTCGCCCTCACTTTTATTGATGGCAATCAAATCAGCCATCTCCATAATCCCCTTCTTGATGCCTTGGAGCTCATCCCCGGTCCCCGGCATGGCTAAAAACAAGAATGCATCGACCATTTGGGATACTGCCGTTTCGCTCTGCCCCACACCGACGGTCTCCACAAACACATGGGTATAACCTGCCGCCTCGCACAATACGATGGCAGCTTTTGTCGCCCTCGCCACACCGCCCAGTGCTCCCGAAGAAGCCGTAGGACGAATAAAAGCACGCTCATGGCGCCCCAGCTCTACCATTCTGGTCTTATCCCCCAAAATAGCACCGTGAGACCTCGACGAAGAAGGATCAATGGCCAACACGGCCAACCGTGCCTTTTCATTCGACTCTAAATAGTGTACCCCATAGGATTCCAGGAACGTACTCTTTCCTACTCCAGGAACTCCAGAAATCCCCAATCGCACGCTATTCCCGGCATGTGGCAATAACTTTTCTAGCAATGCTCCTGCCTTCACCACATCCTCAGCCGCTTCACTTTCTACCAAGGTGATCCCGGCCGCAAGCGCCGCACGATCCCCAACGAGAATGGCGCGCTCCAATTCCTCTACACTCCAAGCAGGTCTTTTTCCTGCTTGGAACTTCGGATTCACTGAAGGTCCATCTGTGGCCGATTTCTGAGTATGCAATGTGTTTTTAGCCATCAGGCTTGATCTATATAGGCTTGAAGATAAGCGTATTTATCGGTCAATGCACCGTCCGCACATTCTGTAGCGCGTTCTAACACACCTTCTTCATCGCCATTAAAAAGCGCTGGGACAACATGGGTCATCAGGTCACTACCGAAACTTAGCGAGGCATCTCTTGGCAACTCACACGGCAGGTTATCTACCGCCATCACCCCTATAGCTTCAGGATGATCATGCCCTACCTCCTTCTCCTCAGCAGCCAAGTACCCATAAAACGGATCGGCAATGGTGGAGGCTCGAAGTGTCGAAGCCACCGGCCCGTCTATATCACAACTGATGTCCGCCACATAGGTAATGGCAAACTCTGCCTGCTTCGCATCCTCTCTGGTAAAAATGAAAGGCGCCCGGCTGTCGTAATAATGCCCTGCGATGTAGAGCTTGGCAAAAGGTGCATAACGCATAAAATCACTCTCATAGCCGCTCGGATCTGCAAAGAGTTCCTTGCGATCGAATGGACTTCCATCGCTCGTTTTATAATATTCTTCTACGTCCAATTGGCTCCAAAAACAACCTTCATACCCCGAAATCTCCTCCGGGGAAATCTGAGGAATGCCCGACGCCACTAGCGTCTCCACTGCACCTGAGGCCACACGGCCTTTTCCCGTCAGTAGAATGCGCACATCCGAAGGCCAATCTATGCCTTGAAGCTGCGCAAACATTTCTTCCATGTCCTTGCACTCGTGGGCCGGCTTCAATGTGTATTGCCCGTATTTCTCACCCCATCCGCGCAAGCCGTTGTACGCTCCCACTAGCCCAGCGAATCGGCCAAAAGCCACCACACGAGCACCATTTTTAGTGAGCAACTCGTAATCTATCAAACGAATGTTACGCTCCACACAGGCCTTCAATAATTTGGCATTGTAAGGCTGCTTTTTGTACGTATGCGAAAAGAAAAAATAAGTCTTGTTCGGGATGAGCTGGTCTATGGGCACTTCTTTAACCCCAAAGAGTACATCACAATCACTCAAATCCTCTTGCAACTGGATACCCGCTGCAACATATTCATCGTCTCCGATGGCACGTATGGGCGATGGTTGGGCCACCACCGTACAAGAAAATGTTTGTTGTAATGTCGAGGCGTGCTGTGGGGTTAGTGCTACACGCTTGTCTATAGGGACTTTACCCTCTCTAAGAATGCCGATTTTCATGCTACTAAAGGTAGTACAACTGTGCACAATTTTGGCATAGAATTGGTGTATCTTTGCCCTCTACATCGGGGCTGACTGGTTTTGACAGCAAGCCGAAGGTTGATGTAAGCATGTCGAGCGCGGAAGGGGCAGCTCGTTAATACACCGCTTCACTTTTTATAACTGGCGAAGATTCTTACGCTTTGGCCGCTTAATCTGACAGGATGTCGATTTTGCTAATCCTACACCAGGTGTAGGAGCTGAACATCTCGCAAGAGCCCAAGTCCTGAGGCGCTTGATCACGAGGTGTGGAAAATTCAGGAATGCAATTAGCTCTCGCCTCGCGGGCTAATTCAAGTGTAGAGGCTAAGCCATGATTAGGGTGCTTGTGCTCAGAGATTGGTCGAAAACCTAATCACAAGATAAGCATGTAGAAAGCCTCAGGCTTCCTTGTTTGGACGCGAGTTCGATTCTCGCCAGCTCCACTTGGTGATCCCGAGAAAGAACAAAGCCAGCGCAAGAATTGCGCTGGCTTTTTCTTTAGACAAAATCCGAAGCTTGCTTCAGGATTTTGGAAAATCCGAAGACGCTTCAGCGGATGCTTTTGTTTGAACGAAAGAACTCCACACGGGGCCAGTGAAAGAAAACTTCAGCTGCAGACGCGAAGCGGACTGCTCGCCTTTGTTTGAAGGTGCAAAGATTCTCGCCAATCCACTCCACACGGGGCCAGTGAAAGAAAACTTCAGCTGCGCAGCAGCGAGTCGAGCACCGAAGGTGTGCGAAGGTTTTCATTCTCGCCTTGTATCATCGGTTGAGGAAGGGGCAACTCATAGTTCACTACAAATTCCAATCCTGAAATATCAATACCACGAGCGGCGATATCGGTAGCTACCAACACTTGCAATTCACCGTCCTTGAACCCTTTCAACGCTTTCTGACGAGCACTTTGACTTTTATTTCCATGAATGGCGGCAGCTTTAATACCTTTTTTGGATAGGATGCGAACGACCTTATCACAGCCATGCTTGGTGCGCCCGAAGACCAGCGTCTCCCCGTCGAAAGACTTCAATAACTCCACCAATAAAGCCGGTTTTTCTTTCTTGGAAACATAATATACCTCCTGCGAGACGCGCTCGGCCGTTGGCTTCGCTACTGCAATGCGTACTTGCTTATAATTCGGCTTGAGGATTTGCTCGCTCAAGGAGATGATGTCCTTTGGCATGGTGGCCGAGAAGAACAAACTCTGGCGCTTTTGTGGGATGATCTTTAAAAGTTTGCGGATATCATGGATGAATCCCATGTCCAACATCTGATCTGCCTCATCGAGCACAAAGTGCGTCAAAAACCTCAGGTCAATAAAGCCCTGCTGATGCAAATCCAAGAGTCTACCTGGAGTGGCGACCAAATAGTCTACACCCTTTTTCAGCTGATCCACTTGTGGGTTTTGACCTACACCGCCAAAAATCACCGCTGTGCGCAATCCTGTACCCTGGCTGTAGCGCTTGGCATTTTCTCCTACCTGAAGCGCAAGCTCACGGGTGGGAGTCACGACCAAAGCTTTGATTTTTCTTGTTTTGAACGATTCAGCTTGGAGCAAATGCTCAATAATCGGAATGGTAAAAGCAGCTGTTTTCCCCGTACCGGTCTGTGCGGTACCCAGTAAATCGTACCCTTCCAAAAGAATGGGGATACTCTGAGCTTGAATAGGGGTTGGCGTGGTATATCCTTGATTTTTCAAGGCGGCTAGGATTCGAGAATCGAGTCCTAAGGAATCAAAAGTCATAAAAGGTGGCAACGGCATCAGTGCAATTGCAATGCAAAGATACATCGAATTATCGCGACCAATTTTTTTAATGATAGTATTACTATTATATTTGCATTGTTAAACAATTATTTGACTTTAGCGTTAGTATCATTATGAATGCACTGAATATTTCAGTGAGCGCCAAGCTCTACAATAAGAATCCGGAGGAAACTGACCTCGGTAAACGCATCCTTTCCAAGAGTATTGAACTCATGGAAGAGATTGGCTATGAGCATGTAACCTTTAAAAAAATTGGACTTGCTTTAGAAAGTACTGAAGCCAGTGTCTATCGTTACTTTCAGAACAAACATCAGTTGCTTGCCTACCTTATCAATTGGTATTGGGGCTGGCTTGAAGTAAAAATGGCACAAGAATTTATGATGCTGAATAGCGCTGAAGATAAACTCAAGCGTGCCATCCAGCTCCTAGTCATGCCTATGGATGAAGATGAGCGAATCCCACACATTGATGAAGGCACCCTGCAACGTCTGGTCGTAGCGGAATATCCAAAAATCTACCTCACTAAAGAGGTGGATGCCGAAAATGAAGAAGGTTATTTTTTAGGGTATAAACGTCTCTGTGATACCCTTGGAAACCTAGCCTTACAAATCAACCCTGCGTACAAATACCCACATAGCTTGTTTTCAACGGTGATTTCGGCTGCCCAAAGCCAACAATTTTTTACTGAACACCTCCCACGCCTCTCCGACGCTACAAAAGGGAGCGGCACCATTGTCCAATTTCTAACCGAAATGACCCTTAACTCGATTCAAAAAAGATGACCAAAAACCCTTTCCAGAAATTCACTGCGATGCTCTCACAGGATCGCAAAGACATCATGTACCTATACTCCTATGCATTGTTTTATTCCATTGTAAATCTGAGTCTTCCTCTAGGAATTCAAGCTATTATCGGGCTCATACAAGCCGGAACAGTTAGTACGAGTTGGTTAATTTTAAGCGGGGTAGTAACTGCCGGTGTTTTAATAGGTGGAGTCTTACAGGTGCTGCAATTATCCATTTCGGAAATCTTGCAACGCAGAATCTTCACCAGAGCAGCGTTCGAGTTTACCTATAGAATTCCACGATTTCAGAACGCATCAATACGAGGACAGTACCCACCGGAACTTGTCAATAGATTTTTTGATACCCTGAATGTACAGAAGGGGCTTTCAAAAATTCTTATGGATTTCAGCTCCTCCTCACTCCAAATACTGATAGGACTAATTCTCTTAAGTACTTATCACCCATTCTTCATCACTTTCGGTGTAGCACTAATCATGTTGTTAATAGCCATTTTGTACTACAGTGGTCCGCGGGGTTTGGACAGTAGCATGCACGAGAGTACGTACAAATACAAGATCGCGCATTGGTTAAAGGAAATAGCTAGAACCATGGATACTTTCAAAAGAGCCGGCCACACGGAATTACCTCTAGAACGCACGGACGAATTAGTAGATCATTATTTGGAACACCGCAAGAGACATTGGAAAGTCCTGATTTTTCAATATGCCAACATTGTAGGTTTTAAAGCCTTAGTCACTCTAGGTTTATTAATAATTGGAGGGCTTTTAGTCATTGATAATGAAATCAATGTTGGCCAATTCGTGGCGTCTGAAATCATCATCATTCTAATTATTAATTCAGCGGAGAAGCTCATCCTCACCATGGAACCTATTTACGACGTACTGACCGCCGTCGAGAAAATGAGCGCTGTAACGGATATTCCTTTGGAGGAAGATCAAGGCGCTATGCTCTTTGATTCCATAGACACAGGTATGGGTGCCACCATTGAAGTCTTAGACCTAACCTATATGTCAGAGGATGGATCAAGGGCCATTTTAAAGGATCTTAATATTACTATTCCTTCAGGAGCACGTGCTGTAATCACAGGTGCTAATGGGTCTGGAAAATCCACTTTATTGCGGCTGCTTGCGGTTCAATACGACCCTACGTACGGGACAGTGAGCTTCAATGGCTACCCTACTGGGAACCTCAATACTGCTGATTTAAGGTATCACGTCGGCGATTGTTTCTTAAGCGAAACCCTATTTGAGGGGACTTTAATTGAAAACATAACTCTTGGAAGACCCGAAATAGAACCAAGTGATGTAAGCTGGGCTGTTCATGGGCTAGGATTAAGTGCTTTTGTACAGTCTCTTCCGAATGGGTATGAAACTATGGTCGGGCCCACTACCCGTCCGTTATCCAGTAGTCTTGTGGAACGAATTTTATTAGCTCGAGCCATAGTTGTAAGACCCAGATTACTCCTATTGGACGATATCTTCCATCTTTTTGACCCAAAAGAGCGAAAAAGTATCGTCGAATTTATTTGGAATAGCTCCCAACCTTGGACGCTGGTTGCCGCTTCTAACTTACCTATTCTCCAAGAACACAGCACCCTAACTATAGAATTGTAGAAAATGCTGAATATTTCAAAAAATCGTATCAACGACCGATTGGATACGACTAAATATAAAAGCTTTAAAAAGCTTAAAAATCCATTCATTGGATCAAAAATAAAACGCCTCTTTATCATTATGGCCGTCTTAAGTTCGGGCAGTCTTTTTCTTCCTTGGACTCAAAACATTCAGGCCAAGGGGACGGTAACAATGCTGCAACCAGAACAAAGAGCAAGTGAAATACAAACTGCTATTGCAGGGCAAATTGCGCAATGGTATGCACTTGAAGGAGATCTTGTCGAAAAGGGGGATACTATTGCTCGATTGAACGAAATAAAGAATGAATATCTCGATCCGGATTTAATAAGCCGAACCAAGGAGCAGCTGAGTGCAAAAAAATATGGCGTAGAAAGCTATACTAAAAAAGTTTCCGCATTGAATGCTTTAGTTCAAGCTCTGAGAAAAAATCAACAGATTAATGCCAAAAGTTTAGCGTTTAAAGTTCAAGCGGCTCTTGCGGCATCTCAAGCCGACTCTTCAAATTTTAACGCAGCAAATCAAAATCTACAAATCGCAAAAGATCAAGCAATCCGCTTTGAACAACTTTATGCACAAGGATTAAAAAGCAAGACTGAAGTTGAGCAGTATAGATCCAAGCTTGCAGCAAGTACCGCTAAAACCCAAGAGGCGAAACAAAAATGGGAAGTCAGTAAAAATAAACTCCGAGATATAAGACTAGAATTGAGTAATAACAGCAATATCTACTTAGAGAAAATCTCTAAGGCCCAAAGTGATCTAGCTACGGCCGAAGGAGCATTAGCCACCAGCCAAGGAGAATTAGCAAAACTCCAGAATATGCTCAGTAATTACGAAACAAGGAGCTCTTATTACTATATCCTAGCTCCCCAAGACGGCAGACTCGCAAAAGTCAAGAAACAAGGTATAGGAGAAACGGTTAAAGAAGGATCGCCAATCGCTACAATTGTACCGACTAAATATGACCTTGCTGTAGAATTGTATATCAATCCTATAGACATGCCCCTTATCCATGAAGGGTCGGAGGTTCAGTTTCAGTTTGATGGATGGCCGGCCATAGTCTTCAGGGGATGGCCAAACTCAAGTTTTGGAACCTTCAGCGGTACAGTAGTTGCCATAGACAGAATAACCAATGAGCAAGGTAAATACAGAATTCTAGTAGCTCCGTCTGAAAAGTGGCCGGAGAATTTAAGGGCAGGCACAGGAGCAAGCGGAATCGCCCTTCTCAATACCGTGCCAGTTTGGTATGAACTATGGCGACAGCTCAACACATTCCCTCCCGACTATTATGAACCAGTTAAAGCGGAAGCATACTAAGTTGTTCAAGAACATACTTGATTTATGAAAAAATTCATTTTCACAAAAATTTTGTTCATGATGTCTTTTGCGCTGAACGCACAATTCAATGCAATAGATAGCGTACTTACCGTGAATGAATTTATTCATTGGGTAGATCAAAATAATCCGTTACTAAAGGTTATTGGCAATAAACTCCCTCTTGCAAAGGCAGAATTACGCAGAGCCAAAGGAGCATTTGATCCTTATTTAAATGGCACTTTGGTGAGCAAGGAGTTTAATGGTGAAAACTATTATCGTCAGCCGGGGGTGCAGCTCAAAACAGCAACCAACAGCCCCGTCCAATTTCAAATGGACTGGAACAATATATCTGGAATTTATACTAATCCGCAAGATAAAATGCCTCAAGAAGGCCTATTCGCAGTAGGCGGAATGATAAATTTCGGTAATGGACTGCTTACGGATTCAAGACGAACTGATCTCGCGCTGGCTAAAGCTGGAATAGAACTCACTTCGGCTCAAGCTGAATTATATCGAAATGAGCTTTTGACCAAAGCCGTGAAAGATTACTGGAAATGGTATGAAGCTGATGCAAAAGTCAGAGCTTATGAGTTGGCTTTGACGGCAGCCGCAGAGGTGTATGAGTTTACGCTTAATTCATTCGAGGCAGGAGACGCCTCGGCTATAGACACCTTAGACGCCCTCGCTCTAGTGACAACCTGGAAAACGGATTATTACAGTGCTCAGAGCAATGCCATTAAGGCAATGTTTGATCTGTGTAATTGGCTTTGGACTGCTGAAGAATTACCTGTAGTCTTACAACCGTTCATTCGTCCCTCAGAAGAGTTACCGCATCATTCTGTACATGTATCTCTGGGAAACCTCCACCCACTTTGGTCTTATAATGACCAAAAAGAGGAACAGCTCAGACTTAAAAGACAATTGGCCCGTGAATATTTAAAGCCAACTATTGCCATAGGCGGGGCCTACTTATTACCTGGAAATTTTAATCAACCACCCACTCAAAGTGACTTTGATTCAAAAAATAGGCTGTTCAAAGCAAAGCTTGGTATGCCATTGTTTTTGCGTGAAGGACGAGGGTATACCCAAAGTCAATCTTTACAATTGGAAAATTTTCAATGGGAACGCTCTACTATAGAAAACCAATGGAGTAATGCCCTAAACAGCACGGCAGCACAATTGATAGAATTAGAAGCAGCTGTAAAGGCAAGCCTTGAAAACCAAGAATCCCTTTATAAATTACTTCAGTCTGAAAAGATGAAATTGACCTTGGGAGATAGTGAATTAATCAAGGTGAACTTACGAACAAGCTACTTCGCTAAAGCTCAAGTTCAAAGGGCGAAACTTCAGGCCGAATTAGGTCAAACTTGGGCTTATTGGATGCAGCTAAGCGCAGCATACTAAAGTCTAAATAATTCATTACATTGTGCGCTCTGTTAACTCACTCTGAAATGAACAAAACATGGAATTGGGCCCTCACGGTGGCCCTTGCTGGCTTTTTATTCGGCTTTGATACTGTGGTAATATCTGGTGCCAATGATCCTATTAAGGAACTTTGGCCTACCTCACCATGGTTTCATGGTGTGTTCATCATGTCCATGGCACTTTGGGGCACAGTTCTTGGATCTTTGGCAGGAGGTATTCCTACCAAACGATTGGGACGAAAAAAAACACTGATTTGGGTAGGTATTTTATATTTAGTTAGTGCCTTGGGATCAGGACTAGCTACTGACCCCTACATGTTTTCATTTTTCCGCTTTCTCGGAGGTGTTGGTGTAGGCGCTTCAACCGTTGCAGCCCCGACATATATCAGTGAGATCAGCACCGCAAAATCTCGCGGGCGATTAGTAGCATTGTACCAATTCAATATTGTTTTCGGAATATTAATCGCCTATATCTCTAATTATTTACTGGCAGGTTTCGATGGTGATAATGACTGGCGTTGGATGCTGGGTGTGGAAGCTATTCCGGCGGCCTTATATTGTGTATTGATCTTAGGAGTGCCTAAATCACCAAGATGGCTCGTGATCCAACAAAACGATGAAGCAGGAGCACTAAACACGTTGAAACTCATTCATAATGATCCGGTCAAAGCAAAAGCGGAATTTGATACGATAAAAAATCATACCTCGTTTGAAACCAGTCGGAAAGGTGTCTTCAGTGGCAAATACAACAAGAGCCTCATCTTGGCCTTTTTACTCGCCTTCTTCAATCAATTAAGCGGAATAAATTTTGTCCTCTACTATGCACCGGATATTCTTAAAGAAGCTGGATTTGTTACAACATATACTTCACCACCTGAAGGAACTTCTGTTCTGAACAACTATGAGGGTGCTCCAGATAATAACGAGGATGAACACACATCATCGGATAAAGTTTCGGCAGCGAATGAGACTCAGGCGGAAAAAAGCGCTGAATCTGATAATACTAAAAAGGATTTTGCAGAGAATGATGAACCCGATAGGAGTGAATCATTACTCGCTTCCGTTGCCATAGGCGGTACAAATCTGCTATTCACCTTTTTAGGACTTTTCCTCATTGATAGGATGGGCCGCAAATCACTCATGTATATAGGTTCTGCGGGATATATAATCTCTTTAGCCATGGTGGCTTATGGATTTTATTCTGGTGCCTCTGCGGGTTTTAATCTCTTTTTTATCCTTTTATTTATTGCATCTCACGCCGTTGGGCAAGGAGCTGTAATTTGGGTGTTTATTTCTGAGATTTTCCCAAATAATGTTCGAGCGGCAGGGCAAGCTTGGGGTACGGGAACACATTGGGTTTTCGCCGCATTAATTACAATGCTTGGTGAAGTAGTTACAGATGCTTTTCAAGGATGGATGATATTTACATTCTTTGCAGCATTCATGGTATTACAACTGTTATTCACACACTTCATGATGCCGGAAACAAAGGGTGTGAGCTTGGAGGAATTGCAAGACCAATTAACCTCGAAAGATGCCTAAACTCTATTGCTTTGGCGAAGTATTGTGGGACCTTTTCCCAAGCGGTGCTAAGCCTGGCGGAGCACCTATGAACGTCGCTATTCATGCGCAGAATTTGGGACTAGAAAGTGCCGTCATTTCCGCTATTGGCGATGATGAGCGCGGAGGGACGCTGCTCGACATTCTACAAGAGCGCGGTGTCAATACTGAATTCATCACCAAAAGCGAGCACCCTACTGGAACGGTCACGGTGGATACCTCCAATCCTTCACGAGGTTCGCTACACCATTGACGAGCCAAGTGCTTGGGATTTCATTGGTACGCCTGAAATTTCATGGGAGCCCGGCGATCTGCTCTTGCACGGGTCCTTAGCAACTAGAAATAAGCACAGCTACGAAGCCCTGAAAGCACTTAGATCTCAGGCCAGTATTCGTGTATTTGACCTTAACCTTCGAGCACCTTTTATCGATTCAAAACGCATCCTAGAATTACTTGCGGGCACCGAAATCATCAAGGTGAACGAAGAAGAATACGCACTACTTGCACAGTGGTTAGCATTGGATGCTAATCCAGAGTTGGGGTTCGAAGCCATGCAAGAAACGAATGGGCACCCAAGAACTCATCGTAACAAGAGGTGGACAAGGCGCGCTTTGGGTAAATAGTCTTGGTACACTTCAGAGCAAGGTCTTTCCAGTAACGGTAAAAGACACCGTGGGCGCTGGAGATAGCTTTCTAGCCGCCGTGCTCTTTGGTATTTCCCACCTATTGGAGCCGCAACAAACACTAGATTACGCCGCTGCCCTTGGCGCTATGGTCGCCAGCAAAGAAGGGGCTAACCCGCTTATTAGCAAAACCGAATTAAAAGCCTTTATCGACGCAACATGAGATATTTCATTTTAGCCGCTCTTCTTTATTTTACGGCGTGCGCGCCAAACGGCGGATCAGGCACGCAATACTTCGTAGGTCATTGGGACGGCACAGCCTTCACCGCTGAGCACGACGACCAGCGTTACATGGATTGGGGACGCGATAATTACGCCGGCGTGAACTGGTGGAACGCCCCTACCGATCGCGGCAAGAAACTCTTTATGGGTTGGATGAGCAATTGGGACTATGCCCAAGTGGTTCCTACCTACAAATGGCGCAGCAGCATGACCTTACCGAGAGAATTGTCTCTGGTGGAGCTTGACGGCCAATTCCACATCAAACAACAGTTCCGCTTGGACGGCGGGCACGGTTTCCAAGCCAATCTCGAACCAACGATGGGACTTCGTGGTGCCAATACTTTTGGAATTAATTTCTCTGCGGAGCCGCAATGGTCGCTGCGATTGACTTCCGCTGCTGGCGACACCCTGGACATTTGGACCAGTGTAGATTCCATTTACATCGACCGCTCCAAATGCGGATTGGTAGATTTCGAACCTTCTTTCAAGAACATCATGAGCGGCCCTAGGAAAACCAATGGCGCTGAATACGAGATGTATATAGATATTATGAGCCTTGAACTTGTGGCCGACGACGGATTGACGGCCATGACAGCTACTTTCTTCCCTGTAGAGCCCTTCAACAAATTAGAATTCGAAGGACTTAAAGAAGGTACCCTTACTTCCCTACGCGAATAGTCGTCGCTACCTCATCCGCTTCTCCTGGCGGCACAATGCGCCAAGGAAAATCTGGATGACCTAAGCCTGTGATCGGCTCAATAGCCACAAATGGAGCGTCCCCGGGTCGAAATATCTGAGTAATGGCGGATAGCGGTTGGATACTCATATCTCCAAGCTCGATAGAATCCATAAAAAAGGCGCCGTCCACTTCTTCGGCCCAATCAAATCCTTCAAAAGGAATCTTTTCGCCCGGATGGCTCAATTCATTCTTCTTCAATCGATGGAACCGGCACTGGGTTCAGTAACGCTGGATCATTGGTCTTGAAATAGGGATGCCACCCCAAATGGAACGGCAAATTTGCGTCCCCCATATTTTCAACACGACACCTCAAGGTAAGACCATTCTTATCAAGGGTATAGCGAACAGTTAACAGACACGGAAAGGGATAGTAGTCTCTCGAACCGTCATAAGACCAGCGTGCCTGTATTCCATTAGCTATCTGGGTCAATTCAAATTCCTCCCAAGGTGTAAATCCGTGCAGCGTCAGCGCCATGTTTCTCATCGTTGATGGGCCAATGATACTTCAGCTCCCTCGAATTCCATCATTGTCCCTGATGCCATACGCACTGGAAATGGGAACATCATTGCTCCACTCGCCCAATGGCGCCAATGATCACCAAAATCATGGAGCAGTTCTCATACCTTCAATTTGCAACGATAATAAAGAAGCGCCTCTACTTGCTACAGTAAAGGCGCCCCAACTATTTGAGAAATATTCAATCTTATCCATTGATGTCATAGATGGACTTCATTCTTTCCATCTGACTCTTGTAATCATATTCAAGATCAATTAATTCACCTTTTGAAATGTCAAAGACCCAACCATGCACAGATGGTGCACCACCATCGGCATGACTCTTTTGGAAATACTCTGTCTTGAGAATATTATTACATTGTTCAAAAACATTTAATTCAATAAGACGATTATACCGTGCGCCCTGATCTTCTATCGCATCAAGCTCAGAAGCATGAAGCCTGTATACGTCACGAATTTCTCGTAACCACCCATCTATCAAACCTAGGCTTTGATTACCCATTGCTGCAGCAACGCCTCCACAATTATAATGGCCACAGACTACAACGTGCTTTACCTTCAAATGCATGATTGCATAAAGAATCACACTGTGAATATTCATATCAGTGTTCACTACTAAATTGGCGACGTTACGGTGAACAAAAACTTCTCCAGGGTCTAATCCCATTATATTATTCACAGGTACTCTAGAATCTGCACAGCTAATAAATAGAAAATCTGGACTTTGCCCTTTGGCCAAGTGCTCAAAGAAATCCCCTTGTTTTGAGGTATGACTTTCTATCCACCTCTTATTGTTTTCAAAAACCTTGTCGTAAATCGTACTCATAATTAATGTGTTATTGCCCTTAAGATAGTCTATTTCGAGACATCTCCAAAAGGACAGTAAAAGTACCAGAGCGATGAATCCATATTCCTAAATGGATAGCCAACTATTAACCCAAGAACTGAATTTTCTGTTTAAGTTGAAGTCTAAGGTGCGAGCAATTGGTTAACTTTAAGGTTGAACTTGTGACCATGTATACACCGAATGAATTCCAAACCGAATTATTCGACGAGATTTTTAGCTCAACCAAAGGAAAGCGAAAAATCACGGCGGAACTTATGGATGTCTTGGGATGCTCAAGGGCTTCCCTTTACAGGAAACGAACGGGTACTACGCCACTTACCACAGACGAACTCATTAAATTAGCTGATCACTTTTCGCTCAGTATAGATGCACTGCGCACGAATGCAGAGGAAAATTCATTGGTTATAGTATGCACCACTCTTCCTCCTATAAAGGGCTATGATGATATTGATTTTTACCTCGAAAATACAAGGCGTAATTTAAATGAAGCCGTTAGTATCCCTGGGGCTCAACTATACTTTATAGCGAAGGAAGTACCCATTTATCGCTACATGGATAAGCCAACCCTGAGTGCCTTTAGATTTTATTTGTGGAATCTGGAACATATGCGTCGCAACGATAGGTTTGACCCTAGGCATGCACCAACGATGTTGTTTGAAAAAGGGCGCGACCTGAGTTTATTAAGTCGTCAACTTAAAGTCACTGAATTTTGGACGCTTTCTTCATTCGATAATCTGATCAATCAGATCACATACATCAAAAACATGGGGTTAGCCAGTGACCGATTAATTGTCGCTATGAAGAAGGAATTGTTTGAGATGTTAGAAGAATTGATTCAGGACATTAAAAAACAACAAACTGCATCTGGTCAACCCTATCAAATGATGTTGTGCGAATACTTGACCATCAACGACGGTGCACTTCTTGAAATTACAGACCACCACAGCGTTGCGTTGTTCTCTTATAGCTCTATCAACTACTTAAAAAGTAGCAATCCCAATATTATAGATGCTTTTAAGCGGGGTCTTCGCTACCATCGCATGCAAGGGGAAGTGCTCGATAACTTGAATATTGAAGGTATCCAAAAATTTGAAGACACCATCAGCACGAAGATTAATGCACTGTAATTAAAGAGGCAATACGCGCAGCCCTTTCTCTTAACGCATCCATAGATTCCTTATTTGTCCTATCATATGCTAAAGCCACTGCCATGCGACGGTAAGGACG
This sequence comes from Cryomorphaceae bacterium, assembly GCA_038143125.1. Classification (GTDB taxonomy): domain Bacteria; phylum Bacteroidota; class Bacteroidia; order Flavobacteriales; family Schleiferiaceae; genus UBA10364. Next base: position 262,265 of record JAYQLJ010000006.1, on the reverse strand, counting down.
CGTAGTAGGCTTTCCGAAAATCTTGAAATCTGACTGCGGCTCGGCACTGGCTGCCTCTAAACCACCGTATACTGGTTCACCATCCTTTTCGGCAAGTACAACAGCACTCACCCCAGGGTGCCTTAATTCTATCTCGGGTATAGACAGTCCTAATAATGCACGAGCGTGCAATTCAAATTCATTAAATTTCTGAGTACCTGCTAAAGTTACCATACCCGTATCGTGCGGGCGTGGGCTAAGTTCTGAGAAGTACACGGCATCATCACCCAAGAAAAACTCAATTCCCCATATACCGGCACCCCCAAGTGCTTCGGTTACTTTTTTAGCCATCGCTTGCGCCTCAACTAACTGCGCTGTATTCATAGCACATGGCTGCCAACTCTCTTGGTAATCGCCCCTTTCTTGACGGTGTCCTATGGGCGCACAAAACAAGGTTGGCCCGTTTTTCTGAGTTACTGTGAGCAAGGTGATTTCGGTGTGAAAGTCAATAAAACCTTCTACAATTATTTCTTTTAAGTCTCCTCGGCTTCCCTCCATTGCATATGCAAAAGCAGCTTCCAATTCACTCGGATTTTTCACTATACTCTGCCCTTTTCCAGAACTAGACATCAACGGTTTTACCACACAGGGTACACCAATAATGGCAACAGCCTCTTCAAACTCTCGAATATTGGTCGCATACGCATAGGGTGCCGTGCGTAAGCCCAATTCTTTAGCCGCCAAATCACGAATCAGCTTGCGGTTCATAGTAAAATTCGCCGCTTTTGCAGATGGAGTGATCTGTATACCAGCTTGTTCAAACTCATACAATTTATCCGTGCGAATACTCTCTATTTCCGGAACGATGATGTCCGGACTGTGTTTCATCACTGCTGCCTGAAGCGCATCTGCGTTCAGCATGGAAAACACTTCGAAATGATCGGCTACCTGCATGGCCGGGGCACCTTCATAGGCGTCACATGCTACGACCGTACAACCCAGTCGTTGTAGCGCAATAACAACTTCTTTACCTAATTCACCTGATCCCAGTAAGAGTACTTTTTGCATACTTTTTGCATTTAAGTCTAAGGTATTGAGTAATTTTGTTTTCATGAGAAGATACATTCTACTGGTTATCACACTCTTTTACACCGTGGTCTCCACGGGTGCAGTAGGATAGTTGCATTTCTGTCAACACGAAGGATCGGTCCATTTCAGCATCACACATGAAGACCATCATAAGGTAAATACAGACCCCTCTTGCTGCCATGCTGAAACCACCGCATGTGGTTGAGCGAAGGAAGAAAACGAGGAAGATTGCTGCGAGACGACTTACACTTCATTAGACCTTGTGGTCAAAAGCAGTGAGGTCAACATTGCACTACCTTTTGTCTCGACTGAAATTTTTCAATTCAAAGAGCGCCAACATATTAACAGTCCTATTTCGAAAGCTAGCACTCTGGTGCAATCGACAGGACCTCCACTCTATATTTCCCTACACAGGTTAACATTGTACGTGTGATAATAGGACTGCCTTTAGCAATATCCTCTATTCATAAAAAAATCAAGTACAATGAAATCAATATTCATATCTATCGCGCTTTGTAGCGCAATGGCCCTTGGGGCACAAAACAAATTCACCGAAACAACACTTGAGGTTGACGGACTCTGTGGCATGTGTGAGGAGCGCATCGAAAATGCAGCCTACTTGCCAGGAGTTAAAAAAGCAGATTGGGACCGTGAAACACACCAATTAGTCTTGGCTTTCCGTATTAACAAGGTTTCCGAAGAAGAAATCATCGCATCCATCAACGAAGCGGGTCATGATGTTAAGGATCATTTGGCCACTGATGAACAATATGCCAACATACACGGGTGCTGCAGATACAGAGATCCGGAAATGCGCAAGCAACACGGTTTAGGCGATCCACTCTGCGAACCAGGTGAAACGCATGAAGAGCACCACGCTCACGGTGGAAAGCACAATCACTAGTTCATGAAATTTCGTCATCTATGGGTATTCATCGGCCTACTCTATGTGGGATTGATCAATGCCCAAATCGTGGATACTTCCTCGGTTCAATTATTCGAAACTCTTGATGAAGTAGTTATCGATAGGGATCCAGGTATTTCGATATCGAAAAAAGCAATTCTGAGCCAAGAACTCATCTCTGAAGTAGAGTTACGGAAGGCTGCGTGTTGTGACCTCAGTGAGAGTTTTGAAACCAATGCTTCTATTTCGGCCTCTTTTACGGATGCCGTAACCGGAACTCGGCAGATCAGGCTCCTTGGACTGGAAGGCCCGTATGCGCTCTATACCCGAGGTAACCTACAAACCATGGGGGTCTATCTTCAGTATTGGGCCTATCGCTTATTCCTGGAGCTTGGATTCAAAGTATTCAATTGACCAAGGGTCCGGGAAGCGTAGTTAATGGAGCGGGGGCGATGAGTGGTCAAATCAATTACGAGCTACGCCCAAGTTTCACCAAGCAGAAGGCCCACTTCAACTTGTTTGCCGGACCCGGGCGATTTGAACAAAACGCCATCTATACTTGGAAACAAAGTAAGCGTTTGTCTTCGAACGTGATGGTACACGGCCGTCAGCAATTGTTTCGCTGGGACGGCAATAATGACGGTTATTTAGATGCACCGTTATCGCAACACATGTTTATACAGAATGCTTGGAAGTACAGCGGTAAGTTTAGTGAGGCCCAATTTGGCCTTAAAGCGAGCGCCATCAAGAACATTGGGGGCAGTACATTGTACGGAAATCCTACCCTGGTTCCGATCTGGTCGCACGAGTTACAAACCAACAGGTATGAACTTTGGGCGAAACGCGGTTATTTCCTTGACGGCGGTATCAACCGGAGTATTGGGACACAGCTAAGTGCAGTGTACCAAGATTTGGACAGTTACTTCGGCAACCGTCTCTTTACTGGGAAGGAGCAGCGTCTGTACGGAAACTTAATCTTTCAAGACAATATCATCGACACACGTCACACATTGAAGGGAGGTTTGGACTTCAATAGTTTCTCGATCACCCAAGATATGTGGGAAAAAGACGGAAGCTATGATGGATTATGTACGGGGGTTTATGGCGAGTACAGTTATGTCAATTCGCCCGACGGAGAAGGATTCAGTATGATTCTGGGGCAACGCCTTGATGTTCTTAGGTACTATCTTCCTTTCTACGTTCCTAGAATACATTTGAAGTACAACTCTGGTCCTTGGGCATTTCGTGGGCAGGCAAGTAGGTCGTGGAGAATTGCAACCTTAGGGTCTGAGTATTTGGGTTATATGGCGAATAATCGTACGGCAGAATTTCTAGGCTATCGTCTCGGCCCGATTTACCCGCCTATTGAAAGATCGAATACGTATGGCATCGGAGTAAATTGGACCAAGGATGTCCTGTTCAAAGAAATGCAATGGAATGCTGACATTTTCTATACCCAATTTGCGAACAAAGTAGTCTTTGATTTTGACGGCAGTACGGATACCTTACTGATAGGATCACCCGGTGGTTCTTATCCGAATTTACAAGAGCGTATTCTTTACAGCCCCTACTCCATTTCTGCGCAGGTAGCCGGACAGTACGAGCTATTCCATAGAACAATGATAAGGGTATCGTATCGTTATCAGGATGTAAAACAGCGTGACCTTACAGCTTTTTATTCATCTGGAGCTATCGAGGACTATTTTAAGTTAGAAGAAGTCATTCTCAACGTGCCTCACCTGGTTTATGTTGGAGCCAGCTACTCAGGTAGAAAAGGAATGGGCATTGAAATCAATGCCACGTACAACAGCTCGCAACGACTGCCGGATGTTGGATACGAAAATCGCAGCCCTGCTTTCACCATGCTCAATGGTCAGATTAGCAAGGAAGGAAGAACTTTCGGACAGATTTACGTAGGGATTCAAAATGCATTGAATATTCGCCAATTAAACCCTGTAGTGGGTGGCGACTTACCGTTTGACGGGAGATTCGATGCCTCCATAGTTTGGGGGCCCATTATGGGTCGTCAGATATACGCCGGCTGGCGGTACGACCTGAAATTCCAAGAATAAGAAAAGGCGCCCTACGGGCGCCTTTTTTATAAAACCTAAAATTTTGCGCTATGCGCTGTTTCGAGAGGCGTTGATGTTTCCATAGAGGGAACGTACCACCATTTTCTCATACTTGGCACGAATCTCTTCACTCAAATTCTGCTCACGCAGAGTGATCAATACATATTGCTGAATGACCAGCAATGGAAGTACAATATTCTCACGTAAGGCAATGGAAGCTTTAATACCAGGATTATTGCTTAATAGCTCAGGTTGACCGCTGACCTTCAAAACAAATTTTTCTGTTCGCTCAAACTCATCGTTCAACAAGTTCCAAAATCCGCCAAACTTAGCATCATCTGCCATGTACGACGTAAGCGGAAAAAAAGTCTTACACATACTCTGCATCGAATTTTCAATGAGGGTACGGAAAAACTTTGATTTGCGATAGAGACCCTGCACCTCATGCAATCTACCCGCCTCGCTCAAATCTTGAAAAGCCTTACCCAGACCATAGAAGCCAGGGATGTTCATCTTCAGCTGTGACCAAGCCCCCACAAACGGAATGGCACGTAAGTCATCAAGCTCAAGCTTTTTGGCTTTACCTCTTTTTGCAGGGCGTGAACCAATATTCGCCATCCCGTAGTACTTAAGCGGGCTCATCTCTTCCAAGAACTCTGTGAAGAGTGGGTGCTGCTTGAGCTCAATGTAATACTTTAAACTAATCTCACTTAGCTCCTCCAAAAGTTGGCGCTCTTGCGGCTCTAACGTTTTTGTTTCATCTGTCAGCAGGATATTCTCTAAACCAGCCGTGATGAGCTGCTCCATGTTAAACTGCGCACTCTCAGACGTACCGAAGTTGCTCGAAATAGTTTGACCTTGAACGGTCAACTGAATTTCTGAAGAAGCGATCTGTGAGCCCAATGAAGCGTAGAAATTATGCGTATTCCCGCCACCGCGCGCCGGTGGACCTCCTCTACCGTCAAAGAAGAGTACATCAATATCGTGTTGCTTAGAAATATGCGTTAAGTTTTCTTTTGCCCGATAGATATTCCAATTAGCACTCATATACCCACCGTCTTTGGTTCCATCCGAAAACCCAAGCATTATGGTTTGTTTGTTTCCTCGCTGTGTAAGATGCGCACGATAATTTCCTTCAGCATATAAGGTATTCATTGAGGCACCTGCACCAACTAAATCGTTGATGGTTTCGAACAACGGTACGATATCCACAGAAATTTTTTCGTCTCCAAAGGCAGTCCATCGCGCCAAAGCAAACACACGAGCCACGTCCATGGCGCCTCGACAATTCGAGATAATATATCTGTGCGCACCTTTAGGACCATTTTTCGCCTGAATTTCACGAATGACTCGGAAACTTTGTAAGGTATCATCGATACGATCGTCACCGGTCAAAGTACCGTCCCAGGTAGCTTGCAATTCAAAGAGTTCATCCGGAGTTTCAGGCACTTCTACAGCAAGCTGTTCCACCAAAGCATCGAAGGCTCTTTTAATCTCACGACTATCTTGACGGATGTCTATACTCGCAAAATGAGATCCAAAAAGAGCTACTCTATCAAGCAGTTCTTCCACCAGCTCCACGAAGATGCCATCGTGCTGTTCGTGCAAATCTGAAAGGACTTTATGTAAAGCACTCCTGAATTTTATGAAGTCCCATTCCTCTTGATGACGAATACATTTCAAAACCATTTTTTCTATGGCCATGAGTTCTTCATACACACCAGTGAATGAAATACGACGACGCAATCTGCGCAAATCTTGATAATAGCACTGCAATAAGACATCTCGAAGTCGACCAGCCACTTGTAAAGTGGTATCCACGCTCACATATGGATTTCCATCACGATCACCGCCAGGCCAGAAACCGAGGTTAATCAAGTTCAAAGTCCCGTCCCAATTTGGTAGGGAACGTCGCATTTCCGCAGTAATGTCGCCTGCACTTTTGTAAAATACGTTTTGTAAATACCAGATAAGGTTGATGGCCTCATCATACGGGGTTGGCTTTGTCTTTTGGAAGAATGGGGTTTTCCCGAGCTGCTTCAAATACATACGAATGGCCGTTAGGTCATTGGCCTGAATTGCTTCCGTTAAATCTGTGATGATGGCCAGTACACGGCCAGGATAGAATTGGGTCGGATGCGCCGTGAGTACCGGACGGATAGAAAATGCCTGTAAGCGATTCATCAGTTCGTTTAAATTTCCCGCGCGTTCCATGCGAATCATAAATTCACTTAACGAACCCTTGCCGCCGAGGTTGTTCAATTTACTGTAGGCAGCGTCCTCCAGGGCATCCACCAAAACGACTTGGCGCTCAATATATTGAATGACTTTAAACAAGAAGTCCATTTGCTCCTGCTCGTTATCGCCGTCTTTATATTCGTCAAAGAATTGCTCTATGATCTCCTTAGGACTGTGTCCCTCGGCCAATCTATTCAGACAATATTCATTCAATACAGGTATGAAAATCCCTGTATTCTTGATACCATCTAGTGGAAGGGTCAAGAAGAGTGAATTATATAGTTGAAATTTCAGTCCAACATGACTCTCGTAGTTGGCTGCACCAGGGAGAAGGTTTTCGTTGTGCTCCATAATTTAAGGCAAGCTTTTTCCGGTTGATGCCTGGTAAATTGTATACCACTGCTGTCGGTCCAATTGTAGGTTCAAAGCTTCTTTTACTTCTGTGAGGCGTTCCATTTTCGTCGTCCCCGTTACCGGTAAAATACCGGAGGGGTGCTGCAATAACCACGCGATGGCCAAAACCTGTGGGCTAACCCCAAATTCTGATGCCATGGCCGTTAAGGTTTTCATAAGTGCTTCAGGCAATGCACCGCCACCTAGGGGCGACCAAGCCATTGGGATGATATCTTCTATCATGCACTGATCCAGGCGGCCGTCATCAAAGGCACTGACCTCTTTGACGGATACTTCGATCTGATGCACGCCCACTGGCACAGTGGTTTGCAACAGCTCTACCTGTGAAGGGGTGAAATTACTTACTCCGAAACTCCGCACTTTGCCGCTCTGGTAGAGCAGCTCAAAGGCCTCACCGATCTCATCCGGATCCATTAATACATCGGGACGGTGTAAAAGCAGTACATCAATGTAATCCGTGTGTAGGTTATTCAAACTGTCGTCCACACTTTGCAAAATATGCGCCTTGGTGAAATCATAGGCCTTTACGTAATGATCTGGCTTTTGATCGCACACTTTAATGATGCCACATTTTGTGACCAATTCCATTTGAGACCGCCACTCCGGGTGTAGCTTGAATACCGCCCCAAATTCCGCCTCAGTAGTGTGGTCCCCATAAATATCGGCATGGTCAAAGGTGGTAAACCCTAATTCCATCGAGTGGGCGATAATCGCCTCGTATTCCGCTGTAGTGAATTTGGCATCCCAAAGTCCCCAGCGCATAGTGCCGACCACGATATCGCTCATCCAAGGTGTGCTGTACATATGCGTATTCGTTGAAGTTGCAACTTAGTGAATTCTGCCCTATTATGGCAGTCGAATCCGCTTGATCCATCTGCCGTCTTTGTAGATGGATTTCACTCGCCTGCCGTCCCACATACTTTCCACCCCTACACCATCGGGATGGTCAGCACTGAGCCAATAGACCTTGTGAGGCCCTACCCCTGGCAAGAACACGTTTGTGTCGCCCGGGAGGACCATTGGTGGAACAAAGAACCACCCTTTGTCGCCACTGCTGGTTAGCCACGGGAAAGCAGCCGGACAAGAGGAAATTTGATGATTTTTCGAGGACGATGTGCGGGTCGCGCAGCGACCCGTAGAAGACCTGATCGCAAAAAGGCATCAAATTCATACTCCCACCGAGGCTATCGATATGCAGTTGTGCTTGGAAACTCTGTGCGCCGTGACCTATGGTTCGAAAATCGAAGGAGGTAGTGTCGGCGGGGAGTGCAGTAAGGAATTGGACCCTAAGCACATAGCTCAGGCAAAGAAGGACACGCCAAGTTCGTGCCCCAAAAAGGAAGTTTTTCATGGCAATTAAAGATTAAGGGTGAAAACTGGTTCTTAATAAGTTAGCCTATCGCAATAAAAGAGCCTACTTTTGCCGCAAATTTTTTCAGCACATGAATTTGCGCAACATCGCCATCATCGCCCACGTTGACCACGGTAAAACCACCTTGGTAGACAACATGCTTCACACTGCGAAGCTTTTCCGTGATAATCAACAAGTGGACGACCTCCTGTTGGACAACAACGACCTCGAGCGTGAGCGCGGGATCACCATCCTTTCCAAGAATGTCAGCATTCAATGGAAAAATACCAAGATCAACATCATCGATACCCCAGGGCACAGCGACTTTGGGGGCGAGGTAGAACGTGTATTGAACATGGCCGACGGGGTAATCCTGTTGGTGGACGCCTTTGAAGGCCCTATGCCGCAAACGCGTTTCGTATTGCAGAAAGCTTTGGCTTTGGGCAAAACACCAGTGGTGGTCATCAACAAAGTTGATAAGCCGAACTGTACGCCGGATTTGGTCCATGACCAAGTCTTTGAACTCTTCTTCAACCTCGACGCTACAGAAGAGCAGCTCGATTTTACCACCGTTTACGGATCGGGTAAAGAGAAGTGGATGGGTCCAGATTGGAAAACGCCAACCGACGACATCACCTACCTGCTCGATACCATTGTAGAGACCATCCCTGCCCCAGAGGTGAGCGAAGGCTCTTTGCAAATGCAGATCACCTCATTGGACTTTAGCTCCTTTACGGGTCGTATCGCCGTAGGTCGTGTGACGCGAGGAACCATTCGCGAGGACATGCCGGTGAGCTTGTGCCAACGTGATGGCACCATCAAAAAGGCGCGCATCAAGGAATTAATGACTTTCGAAGGTTTGGGCAAAAGCAAAACCAACGAAGCACATGCTGGAGAGATCGTTGCAGTAAACGGTATCGAAGGATTCGAAATTGGCGATACCATCGCGGATGCTGAAAACCCTGAGGCATTGCCGCACATGGAAATTGATAAGCCAACCATGAGCATGTTGTTCTCGATCAACAACTCGCCGTTCTTCGGAAAGGAAGGTAAGCACGTAACCTCACAGAAGATTCGTGAGCGTTTGATGCAAGAGATCGAAAAGAACTTGGCTTTGAAAGTAGATGAAACGGGGTCTGCGGACCAATTCATCGTTCACGGCCGCGGTATCCTACACCTCGGTATCCTTATCGAAACCATGCGTCGCGAAGGCTACGAATTGCAATTAGGTATGCCACAGGTGATCTACAAAGACATCGATGGCGTGAGACACGAGCCTATTGAAGAGCTTACCGTTGACTGTCCAGAAGAGACCACAGGTAAAGTCATCGAAATGGTGACCCGTCGCAAAGGTGAACTCCTGGTGATGGAACCAAAGAGCGATTTGACCCGATTGGAATTTGAAATCCCGTCGCGCGGTTTGATGGGCTTGCGTAACAACGTACTCACAGCCACCTCAGGAGAGGCCATCATGGCGCACCGATTGAAAGAATACCAGCCGTACAAAGGCGATATGGAACGTCGTATTTCCGGTGTACTTATTGCCAAGGAAGCTGGAAAGGCCAGTGCCTACTCTTTGGACAAACTCCAAGACCGCGGTAAATTCTTCATCGAACCAGGTGATGAAATCTACGGTGGCCAAGTCATCGGAGAGCAAAACAAGCCAGGCGATTTGGTTGTGAACCCTTGTGTGGCCAAGCAGCTCAACAACATGCGTGCCGCCGGTAAGGACGACAACACCGCGCTAGCCACCCCTATTAAGTTCAGCTTGGAAGAAGCCATGGAATACATTGGCCCAGATGAATACGTAGAGGTAACCCCAGAGAGCATTCGTTTGAGAAAGATCTTGTTGAACGAGCACGATCGAAAAAGAGCTCAAAAGTAAGGGCACACTCGTTCTAGGCTTCGGGCCTAGTAACAGACCGCCCACTCCAATGCCCTGCAGAGGAACTTCGTGTTCCCTCACTTTTGAGATTGGGAAGGATTGGCACACTCGTTCTAGGCTTCGGGCCTAGTAACAGATACCATAAAAAAGCCCCGCTGCGCGGGGCTTTTTCTTTATTCCATATTCAGGAGTAACTCGAGGATGGACGTAGCCGCCTTGGCAATGGGCGTTCCCGGTCCGAAGATGCCGGCTACCCCTCGCTCGTACAAGAAATCGTAATCCTGCGCTGGGATGACCCCACCGACGATCACCATGATATCTTCTCTGCCTAGCGCCTTGAGTTCGTCCATGACTGCGGGGACAAGTGCCTTATGGCCTGCAGCCAATGAACTGATTCCTAAAATGTGTACATCGTTCTCTATGGCTTGCTTGGCAGCTTCTTTAGGGGTCTGGAACAGCGGACCCATATCGACATCGAAACCGAGATCGGCGAATGAAGTAGCCACTACCTTGGCGCCGCGGTCGTGTCCGTCTTGCCCCATTTTAGCCACCATGATACGTGGTCGACGACCGAATTTCTTTGCAAACGCATCGGACGCAGCACGGGCCGCTTCAAAATCTTCGTTTTTCTTCATTTCGTTCGAATATACACCGCTGATGGTCTGTGTTTTCGCAACATAACGACCCCAGTGCTGCTCTAAAGCTAGGGAAATTTCACCAAGTGTTGCACGGACTTTGGCTGCTTCCACCGCCATGGCCAGCAAGTTTCCTTGGCCACTTTTCGCACATTGGCTCAGAGCGTCGAGGGCCGCTGCTACGGCTTGGTCGTCGCGATTTTTCTTGAGGGCTTGAAGTCCTTCTAGCTGCTGCTTCAACACTTCTTCACCTTGCACCTCGAGAATATCTATTTCTGTGGATTGCTCGGTTTTGAAAGCATTTACCCCAACAATAATATCGGCCCCGCTATCTATGCGTGCTTGTTTTTTCGCGGCAGCTTCTTCGATGCGAAGTTTTGGAATACCCGCCTCAATGGCCTTGGTCATTCCGCCAAGCTCTGCTACCTCAGCCATAAGAGCTTCGGCGCGATCGATGAGGTCCGCAGTGAGCTTTTCCACGTAGTAGGAGCCGCCCCATGGATCGGCAGTGTAGGTAATATCGGTTTCCAATTGCAAGTGCAACTGAGTATTGCGGGCAATGCGCGCGGAGAAATCCGTCGGCAATGCAATGGCCTCATCTAGGGAATTAGTGTGTAGGCTTTGGGTTCCACCCATGGTGGCCGCCATCGCTTCCATGGCCGTGCGCGTCACATTGTTGAACGGATCTTGCTCGGTTAGGGACCAACCCGAGGTTTGGCTGTGCGTACGCAGCGCCAATGATTTTGGGTTTTTAGCTCCTAAGGCCTCCATGTGCTTGGACCAGAGGTAACGAGCAGCACGCATCTTGGCAATCTCCATAAAGGGATTCATGCCAATGCCCCAGAAGAAGCTCAGGCGCGGTGCAAAAGCATCGATATCCAGGCCTGCCGCCATGCCCGTTTTTACGTATTCCAGCCCATCACAAAGGGTATAGGCCATCTCGATATCGGCGGGTGCGCCCGCTTCCTGCATGTGATATCCTGAGATGGAAATGCTATTGAATTTCGGCATGTGTTCGCTCGTGTATGCGAAGATGTCCGAGATGATGCGCATGCTCTGTGTAGGCGGGTAGATATAGGTGTTGCGCACCATGAATTCTTTGAGAATGTCGTTTTGAATGGTCCCACTTAATTGGGCCAATTCCGCCCCCTGCTCCATCGCCGCCACAATGTAAAACGCCATGATGGGCAAAACCGCACCGTTCATGGTCATCGATACGGACATTTGGTCCAACGGAATGCCGTTGAACAGCACCTTCATATCCTCCACCGAATCGATGGCAACGCCGGCTTTCCCTACGTCCCCTTGTACACGCTCGTGGTCACTGTCGTAACCGCGGTGTGTGGCAAGATCAAACGCTACGGACAACCCTTTTTGACCGGCAGCCAAGTTTCTGCGGTAAAACGCATTGGATTCCGTAGCAGTAGAGAAGCCTGCGTATTGACGTATGGTCCAAGGACGTCCCACATACATGGTACTGTAGGGGCCGCGAACATAAGGCGGGGTCCCGGGAAGGGTTCCCAAATGTTGTGCATCCTTCAAATCCTGCGGGCCATATTCCGGCTGCACGGCAATTTGCTCTGGGGTCATCCAAGATTTGCGATCAGCCATGACTTACGATTTTGAAGAATGTTGAATGCGCTCGAACTCTACGGCGGCAGCCCAACGAATGGGTTGCAACGGCTCAAATTCCGCTTCTTGGTATTTGGCTTGGTGTTCTGCTCTTGTTTCAGGCGCACGGGCACCATAGCCCTCTGGAAGTGTTTCTCCTTCTAATCCGTATAGGTTCACGCCTAAGACCTCATTAGGCTGTGCGGCAGCAACCTCATCGGCAATGCGATCTTGAATGGTGCCGCTTTTTAAAGCTTCAATGATGCCGCCCTGTTGACGGATGTCCTGCAGGTACTGCCAAGCGTTCTCGACCAATTCTGCCGTTTTCTGCTCGATGAAGTAGGAACCGGCGGCAGGATCGCTGACTTGGTCCAAATGACTTTCGTAGGCAAGCATAAAATGCTGGTTCAACGCCAAGCGTTCACCCTCCGCATCTGCCCAGGCAACGACGCTATTGTAAGGACGCAATTGTACTTGATCCGCACCCCCGACGATGGCGCCAAAACCACTAGAGGTGGCGCGCAAGAGGTTCGAGTGGACGTCGAACGCCGTTTGGTGGGTCGTGGCTGTTTCACTGTAAATGGTCAGCGGCACCTGTGGCAGGCTGTACTCTTCGAGAAGTTTTTTCCAAAGCACTCGGACACCGCGAATCTTGGCCATTTCCTCGAAGGGATGAGTCCCGGCGTTCAAGGCCAACCAATATTGGGTATGGCCCACACTGCCGAAGTTTTCGAGGTAGAAGTCCAAATGAGCGGCTGCCAGTCCTAGCTGGGTTGCCACGGAGGCACCACAACTTCCGTAGAAATTAGCGTTGCAGCACATGAACTTGAATTGGGGAGGGGTCAAGCGACTGAGCTCCCCTAGTTCATACATTTTCTCTTCGTGCCAGTAGCCAGTGCGCGCGGCGATTTCGACGGGATCAATGTTGATGTAGCCTTGGAGTTTATCCACCGGTAGAATTTCCCCGTGCGCGTGGTGCAATAATGCTTCCATCACGGCGGGTCCACTGCCTTCCACGACCAATCCTAGATTGATGTAGGGCAGTTGAATGTCTCTGAGAATACGGGGCAAATAATGCTCTTCGGTGAGGTAGAACAGCAATCCACTGGCCCCTTGCTTTAGGCGCTCTAGGGCCCAATCATTGGCCTGAAACTCACGATCTACGAGGTGCTCCTGTACCATGGTCCACCAAGGTTCTTCCCGAAATCCGGGTTGTTGTGGTGGTCCTTCAGTATATAGCGGTTGAACGGGTGTCCCGTCCGGATAGGTTCTGTGGGTGGATTTACTCATCCTGCTCCGTTTCGTATTCTATGATGGTGATGGTTTCTCCTTCTTTGAGCATTCCGTGGTTTTCTCGAGCAAAGCGCTCAAAAGCTTTTGGATCCGATTCTAATTGCTTTAATAACTCGCGTTCTTTGGCTAATGATTCTTCGTAAAATTCAATATCATTTTCGAGATGATCGATTTGTTTGTCTAGTTCTGAATGAATGAAGTAATTATTCGCATCGAGAAAGATCATCCATACAATAAAGCCCAACCCGGTCAAGATATATTTGTTGGACAACCTCCTTAACGCTGGAATATTGTTTATTAACTTCATTCCTTCAATTTACTAATGGTTTTTGAGTCGACAAGACCTTAATTCTTATTCTCTGAGAACTTACTATCTCCACCAACAACGTCCTGGAGACGAATCAATTCTGCATACGCTCCATTAAGTTTCATCAACTCATCGTGCGTACCGCGCTCAATACCCTTACCCTTATCCATGACAAGGATTTGATGGGCCTTGCGAATGGTGCTTAAACGGTGCGCTATAACCACTGAGGTTCGGCCTACCATTAATCGATCCAACGCTTCTTGAACAAGGCGCTCACTTGCACTGTCCAATGCGCTGGTCGCCTCGTCTAGGATGAGCAATTGCGGGTCCTTCAACAGGGCGCGGGCGATGGCAATACGCTGACGCTGTCCACCGCTGAGCTGCACCCCGCGGTCCCCTACTTTCGTGTCCAAACCTTCCGGAAACCCTTCGATGAACTCCCAAGCGTTCGCTTCTTTCGCGGCCTCAATAATCTCTTCTTCCGTGGCCGATGTTTTGCCATAGGTGATGTTCTCTCGTATGCTGCCGCCGAACAGCAGCACATCTTGAGGCACGAGGGCCAACGACTTCCTCCAGGCCTGCAAATCAAAAGATTCTACGGTATGGGCTCCTGAGGAAATCTGTCCGCCTTGGCTTTGGTAAAAGCGCATCAATAGGGAAGCCACCGTAGATTTCCCTGAACCGCTTTTGCCCACGAGCGCGAGGGTTTGCCCCTTGGGCAGCTCAAAGCTCAATCCCTGAATGACGGGAACCTCTGGGCGTGAAGGATAAGAGAATTGGACCTCCTTGAAAGAAATGCCTTCCACCTGCGCAGCGGTAACATCTTCTCCACCGACCAATTCCGGCTCCTCGTCCATCAACGAAAATATCGTCTCGGTCGCCCCAACAGCCTTTTGCAACTGGGCATATACAGAGGCCAGGCCGCCGATAGATCCGCCGATAAAGAGGGCGTACAAAATGAATTCATTGAGTTTATCTGCGGCCAATTCTCCCTCGTGCACCATCCCTGCCCCGAACCAAATGACCAAGGCGATGGCTCCGAACAAACCGAAGGTGATAAAGCTTGAAAACGCGCCGCGGTAATAACCGCCCGTGATGGCTAATCCGACCACCTTCTGAATGCGCTCGCGGTAGCGAGAACGCTCCCACCCTCGTTCGCAAATGCCTTCACCGTCTGAATGCCCGCGAAGGTCTCTTCCACGATGGTATTGCTTTCGGCGATTTCATCCTGCACCTTCTTGGCGTATTTACGGATGAATCGGCCAAAAATAAAGGTCACAATAATGAGCGGTGGAATCACGCCCACGATGAACAATGTCAACTTGATGGAGGTAAAGGCCAAAATGGCGATGCCCCCAATGACCATGCTCAATCCACGCAGGAATTCAGCCAAGGTCGTGGTCAAGGTTTCCCCAATCTGCGCGGTATCCGAAGCCACTCGAGAGTTCAGTTCCCCCACTCGTTTCGAGGTGAAGAACGACATGGGCAAATGGAGTAGGTGGGTATAAAGGTCACCGCGAATGGCCGCCAAGGCCCTTTCAGTCACCATCACAAACAACACTACTCGGAAGAATCCTGCCACACCTTGAACGGCCAACAGGCCCATCATCTGCAGCATGTTGTTGCGCAAATTATCCGCAGAAGAAGACATTAACCCACCTAGGAGTTTTGGAAAGAGCAAAGACGTTCCCATGGTGATCAATAAGAAGAAAAAACCTAGAACCCAAAGTCCTACATGAGGTTTAACATAGGACATGATTTTACGAAGTTGACTTAAATCTTTAGTAGTCAATCTTTTGCGATTTTTTTCATCCTTTCCAGATGACCCTCGTCTTCTTCTACTCATACCTGCGAAGTTACATCCTATAGCCTACCTTTGCGCATCAATTGGTTAAAAATGGCGGGATCAGAAAACATCAAACCCTACGACCCTAAATCGGACAAAAAGGAGCAAGTCGCTGACATGTTTAACAACATTTCTAAGCGTTACGATTTATTGAACCATCTTTTATCATTGAACATTGACAAGGGGTGGCGAAAAAAGGTAGTCAAGATGGTAGCAGCAGACGAGCCAAAGCTTGTTCTTGATGTGGCCACGGGAACCGCAGATTTAGCTATTGCCTTGGCTAAAGGAACGGGTGCAGATATTACGGGTGCAGATATTAGCGAAGGGATGCTCGAGGTGGGCCGTGGTAAAGTGCAGAAAAAAGGATTAGATAAGAAGATAGTCTTGGAGCTTGGCGATAGTGAAAATCTTCCCTATGCCGATGATACTTTTGATGCCATCACCGTAGCGTTCGGCGTACGTAACTTTGAGAATTTGCAGAATGGATTGCGTGATATGAAGCGCGTGTTGAAAGCTGGCGGCCAATTAGTCGTGCTCGAATTTAGTACACCTAAGCACTTCCCTTTCAAGCAATTGTATTGGTTCTATTTCAAAGCTGTGCTGCCTACTATTGGTAGGCTTATCTCTAAAGACCCTCGTGCCTACACCTACCTTCCAGAGAGTGTAGCGGTCTTTCCTTACGGTGCGGCTTTTGAAAAGGAACTCGTTGATGCAGGTTTGAATCCAGTAAAAACAAAGCCCGTTACTTTCGGCATCGCGACCATCTATCAAGCAAGAAAATAGGCGTTTCAACGTTACCCTTCCCATGAAGCATCTAAAGCTCATCCTGTTGTTCTTGGTCATACCTTCGGCGCTCTCGGCCCAATTTGCTCGATTGCGGAACCAACCTCTATACGACAAAAACGAGCTGCACTTCGGGTTCCATATCGGACTGAATTGGTACTACTTCACCATGGACACCAAAAACCTAACCGAGGTGGATGGCATCTTTGGAGTGACCAGCGAAGCCTTGCCCGGCTACAACATCAATATCATTTCGAACCTTCGCCTCAGCGAGCATTTCGACTTGCGCTTTACCCCAGGCTTTGCGGCTACAGTGCGCAATCTGCACTTTGATATGAACGACCCGTTCACCAATGAGCGCAAAACCATCAGCCGCCAGATTGAGAGTTCGTACGTCCAATTTCCCCTGCACCTCAAATTCAAAAGTGTCCGTATCGACAACTACCGCCTGTACCTGATGGGCGGCATTCGCTACGCCAACGACCTCGCGTCCAAAGCCAAGGTGGTGGACGACAACCTATTCAAACTGCAGCGACATACGGCCGATTATGAAATAGGGTTCGGTGCGGATTTCTACTTTGAATACTTCAAGTTCTCGCCTCAGATCCGTGCATCTTGGGGATTGACAAATTTGTTGGTACAAGACGGCACCCCACAGGTTAGCGCCCTTGATGGCATCCGCAACCGCGCCGTTCTCATCAACTTCACTTTCGAATAGTGCAGAAGGGTGTTCACTACATGTTGATTTCCGTCGGCTGCTTCGCCGGGGTCAACCTTATGATCAAATTTTTACCCAACATCCCGGCAACAGAATTGGTTCTCTTTCGCTCCATTATCACTTTAATGATCAGTTATGTACTGCTGCGCGGGCGAAAAATCAACCCATGGGGAAACAACAAAAAATGGTTATTGATACGCGGAATTGCAGGCACCACTGCCCTCACCATCTTCTTTTACACCATACAGAAGATGCCACTGAGCGCTGCAGTAACCATTCAATACCTCAGCCCTTTCTTCACTGCTTTTATTGCGGGGTATTTGCTTGGTGAAAAAACTCGCTGGGCACAATGGGCATTCTTCGTCCTATCCTTCGCCGGAATTGTCATAGTCAAGGGTTCCAGTGCTCAAATCCCTACTGAGCTGCTCTTACTTGGGGTCGTTTCGAGTGTATTTTCGGGCTTGGCCTATAACGCCATTCGCAAACTCAAAGACGAGGCCCCGCTTGTCGTCGTCATGTACTTCCCGCTCGTGGCTACTCCAGTGATGATTGGCTTTAGCTTGTTTAATTGGGTTACACCCGTAGGAGCAGAATGGCTGCTCCTTATCGCTGTAGGAATTTTAACCCAATTCGCCCAGGTTTACATGACCAAAGCCTACCAAAGCTCCGAGGTCAACACCGTTGCTCCGTTGAAATATATTGGGGTCATCTTCGCCCTGACTTGGGATGTTTTACTCTTTGATTTCGTGCCCAATGGAGTGATGTACTTGGGAATAACAATGGTGGTTGGGGGTGTGATTTTAAACCTTCAATACAAGGCTAGGATTGCGAAACAGCGTACTCGTAAAGCAGTGTAGCTCCACTAACAGCGACATTGAGGCTTTCCATCTTACGTGCATCACCCGGCAACGTTATACTCTTTTCGCATAGTTCTTTAAGAATTGGAGACACACCTTGACCTTCATTGCCTAGCACTAAAGCTGTTTTTGGAGACCAATTAAATCCACGTGCAGGGGTTCCAGACATGTCGGCAACCACTAATTGGGCCTTAGGCTCCTTCACTTTGCTTATGAATGTAGCTTCGTCCATGGCTTGCACGTTCACATGTGCCAAAGCACTCATGCTACTCTGAACCACCTTCGGTGACCAACAGTCCACCGTACCGGTCAATGCTACTACATTTGTTATTCCATACCACAAGGCTGTACGTAACAACGTACCCATGTTGCCCGGATCCTGCAATCGGTCCAGCACCAGCACCATCCCCGCCCAATCCAGCTCCTTAGCCTGCGGCACCTCAAAGACCGCCAACACGGGAGATGGCCTTTCCAAAAACGATATACGCTTCATTTCGGCCTCGCTTATCCAATCTATGGATCCATCGGTCTCCGGTGCATCCGAGGTATCCACCACGAAAATATTCTCTGCAACTAGGCCGCTGTTGAGGAAATCTGTGACTAACTTCATTCCCTCTGCAACGAATAGCCCGGTCTTTTTTCGGTTCTTTCGAGCAGAAAGACTTCGGATGAGTTTTTCCTGATTTTTCGTGATCACAATGATTGAATTTCGAGCTAAAATACATTCCTTTTTGCGTGCAGCAGTTTTACTTGTGGCCTTTTCCTCCTGCTCGGGATTGCGTCAAGCAAGCCTAAATGAACCGCTGCTTATCGAAAACCGAATCACCGTAAACAATAAACCCAGTCAAAGCGAAGATGATTATGATATCCTTCGTCAACGTCCAAATAAGGGATGGGCAGGCATACGACTATTTTTAAGCATGTATGGAGCGGGTAAAAAAATTCCAGAAACTGGGATAGGTAAATGGCTCATGAATATTGGAGAACCTCCGGTGTTCTTAGATTCTATTTCGCGTCAGCAGAGTGCTAAGCAGTTAGGCATTCATTACTTCAACCTTGGCTATTTCAACGCTCAAGTATCAAGTCACGACGAAGTAAAAGGCCGCAAAGCGAAGGCGTTTTACCAAATAAGTACAGGGCCAAAATATACCATTGGATCCTTTGAATTGCATTCTTCTAACCGATACATAGATTCTGCCTTATTTCACTACCCGCCACCCTTCAAGCATGGAGATGATGTTATAGCTGAGGAGATTGAGCAAGCCCAATTTGACCTAACCGACTTTTTAAAGAATAACGGTTACTACAAAGCGCAACTTGGTTGGGTATACTTCGAAGTCGACACTACACTTGGTCCAAACAACGTCGTGCTCATAGGAGTCGTAGATCCTTACAGCTTTGGGGGAGATGTGCGCCGCCGTAGCATCAGTAGAATTCGTGCGCAAACTAATTACGATTATGGAGCGGTATCCATCATCACAGATAGCACACGTACTTCACATGGTATTGATGTGGTGCAAGACGGGGTAAAGTTTCGTCCGGAATTCATTGATCAGCAAATATTCCTATCAGCTGGTGAAAGCTATGACAATAGTGCTGTTAAAGAGACGTATAAAAATTTAGTGAGCCTTGGTGTTTTCAAAAACGTGGAAATTGACATTGTCGAAAAAGGGGAAGACTTGATTGCTGAAATCAAGCTCAATCCTTTATCAAAGCGTTCAGTCAGTTCAAGTATAGAAGGCTTAGGGAATAATGGCAGCATAGGTCTTGGTGGACAGTTTAGTTGGGATAATCGCAACCTATTCAAAGGAGGTGAAGTACTGCGATTAAGCCTCGGAGGATCCGTAACAGAACAGCGTAATTCAACAAATACCAGCTGGCTTCTCGACGCTCGAGAATTAAATGTCTCGGGCAGTCTTCGATTTCCAAAATTCCTACTACCAAAGGCCTTAATACCAAATAAATCAAAATCCTGGCAGCCTAGAACTGAAATAGGCTTGAACTCCTCCTTCCAATTTCGAGTGGAAGAATTTAACCGGAATGTAATTAGCTCTTATCATGAGTATCGTTGGAAGCGCCCGGGTGTTCAGCACACTCTTAGCCCATGGCGTTTCTCTTTTGTTCAAATAGACTTCACCTCTGACAGCACCTTGGCACCATTCTTATTCAATGGCTTCCAAGATTTAGTTTTTGCCCAAAGTAGTTATCGCATGAATAAATCATGGGACAAAGGCAGCAGACGGTATTATACCTCTATTGAATTGGAAAGTGGTGGTCACCTTTGGCAAAATTTAGGACTTTCCTCCATATCTGGCGTTCCTATTATGCCATTCACCAAAGGTTCCATAGATTTTCGTTTGTATCAACCATTTGTCCACCATCGAGAATTTGCCTTCCGGACCTTCTTAGGCTTATCACAACATTGGAGCCCAAACCAAACTTTTATGCCCTTCGAAAAATCCTATTTTATGGGTGGGGCCAATGATATGCGTGGCTGGACCGCATACCACTTCGGACCTGGAGCCACCTCGGAAGAACTACTGCGCACTAGCGGTTACTTTGCGGCCGCACCTATAAAATTCATTGCCAATGCGGAATATAGATTCACCATGCACGATGCTTGGAAAGGTGCCATTTTCGTGGATGCCGGAAACATGTGGCTCTACAATAGGTCCTATGGTAATGATTTAACCACAGACCAAATAGCTGCCATTACCAAAGGAACCTTTAGATGGGACACCTTTTACAAACAGCTCGGACTGAATGCAGGGTTTGGCTTCCGATATGACCTAGAATTCTTCATCATGCGCGCTGATATTGCCATGAAGCTACATCATCCTGGAGCAGAAGGAAGAGCCAACTGGGTAGTTCAACAGCCTGAATGGCATGATTTTAACCTAACATTAGGCATTGGATATCCATTCTAGAATAGAGGTTTATTCTTGTACATTTTTCGCCTATTTTAGCCGCACAATTAAACACCTATAACTATGATGTCCATTGACAAAATTAGAGAGTTGCTAGGAGACCAAGCAGATACGTTGTTAAACCACACCTCAACTGCAATCACCAAAGATTCTTTGGCGATCCTTCCATCAGGCAACTTTGTCACGGAATCTTTCACAGAATCTAACCGCAGTATCCAAGTGATGAATTCACTGCAACGTTTGTACGGCACAGGTCGTTTGGCAAACACGGGATACTTGAGCATCCTACCTATTGACCAAGGTATCGAGCACAGTGCTGGTGCTTCTTTCGCACCAAACCCTATGTTCTTCGATCCTGAGAACATCGTTAAGATGGCTGTTGATGCCGGTTGTAATGCGGTAGCTTCTACCTATGGTGTATTAGCCACAGTAGCTCGCAAGTGGGCCCACAAAATTCCATTCGTGGTAAAAATCAACCACAATGAATATTTAAGTGCACCAAATACTTTCTACCAGAGCCCCTATGGTTCAGTTGATGAGGCGTGGAACTTAGGTGCTTGTGCAGTGGGTGCTACTATTTATTTCGGTCACCCACAATCTCGTGAAATGATCGAGCAAGTTGCCGTGGCCTTTGAAAGAGCACACGAATTGGGTATGGCAACCATCCTTTGGTGTTATACTCGTAACGACGCGTTCAAAGTGGACGGGGTAGATTACCATACTTCTGCAGATTTGAGCTCTCAAGCCATTCACTTGGGGGTGACCATACAAGCGGATATCATCAAGCAAAAATTACCTACAAATAATGGCGGTTATAATGCAACAGGTCACGGCAAGACACACCCTAAAGTGTATTCTGAATTGACTACGGATAACCCTATTGATTTGACTCGTTATCAAGTCTTGAACAGTTACAACGGTCGTATCGGTGTGATCAACTCAGGTGGCGCCTCTACCGGAAACGACGCAAACGACTTGAGCGAAGCTGTAGCTACAGCTGTGATTAACAAACGTGCAGGTGGTCAAGGTTTGATTCTTGGTCGCAAAGCCTTCCAAAAGCCTTACGGTGATGGTATCGCACTACTTCATGCGGTACAAGATGTGTACTTGAACGACGAAATCACCATCGCATAAGCAAGAGATTTTCGGATAAACTCAAAGGGCACTCCTGCAGAAGGAGTGCCCTTTTTATCTACATTAGCAAACTGAAACTTAAATAGAGCAACTTAAATGGGTTGGTTTAAGAGAACAAAAGAGGGGATTACTACCGAGACTAAGGACAAGAAAGAAACCCCCGATGGCCTATGGCATAAGTGTCCCAAATGTAAGGTCATTGTAAGTGTAGAAGATCATAAAGCGACGCTCTGGACTTGCGGCAACTGTGGTCACCATGACCGCATAAACGCGAAAGAGTACTTTGAAATATTGTTTGACGACGGAAAATTCACAGAATTGAACGCCGGCATGCAAAGTAAAGACCCTCTTAAATTTGAGGATACCAAGCCTTATACCGATCGTCTGAAAGCAGGCCAAAAGAAATCAGGACTGAGGGATGCCATCACTACCGGATACGGAATGATGAACGGCCGAGAAGTGGTGGTCGCTTGCATGAACTTTAATTTCATCGGCGGCTCTATGGGTTCCGTGGTGGGAGAGAAAATCTCACGCGCCATGGATCAAAGCTTAAAGACAGGAGTGCCTTTTATCATGATTTCTAAATCTGGCGGAGCTCGTATGATGGAAGCGGCATTTTCTTTAATGCAAATGGCCAAGACTTCTGCTAAAATCGCCCTGCTGGACGATAAGAAAATCCCGTACATCTCTTTCCTTACAGACCCAACAACGGGTGGTGTGACGGCTTCTTACGCGATGCTCGGTGATATCAACATCGCAGAACCTGGTGCTTTGATCGGGTTTGCTGGACCTCGCGTAGTAAAGAAACCATTGGTAAAGACTTGCCAGAAGGCTTCCAAACTTCTGAGTTCTTGTTGGAGCACGGCTTCCTAGATTTCATCGTGGAGCGTAAGAACCTAAAAAACAGGTTGAGTCAATATTTGGAGATGGTCATGAATTAAACTCCAAAGCAGTAAAATAAAAGGCGCCTCATGGGCGCCTTTTTTATTCGGTATGTAAAGATCAAATTATCATCGGTTCTCAGCGGCACGAGATTCGCGCATTGGATTAGTTCGGCCATTACGCTGCCAGCGGCTGGTAGCATCACGAGAATACACATCAAATTTGTTGGGTTCTTGTAAAGCCGGCCAATAGTTATCGGAACGATCCGTATCCGCCATTTCCAAGAATGGATCTATCGTAATTTGAACCACTGGCTGATTGAAGTTGAACCATTTGGTAAACTCCACTTCATTCTTTAGCCAAACCTCAGCCGGAACACGGATAACTTCCTCCTGTCCATCTTCCAACGTGAAACGCAACACTAAGGGCATAATCAATCCTCCTTGGTTTTCGAAAGTAATCCCGTAGAATTGATGTCCCGCATCCAAAAGTGCTGCCTCTTCGGGGGTTAATCCATCACGGTATTGCAGATATACTTCGCGATCTGCCTCACTGATAGCATATGGATTGTACGAGTTGTAAAAATCGCGTGTTTCAGAAACCTCATCTACCATGGTTCTGATCACGCTATTGCGTGGTTTACCTATATGTGCATCTGCTTTCTCTGCTTTCTCTTCTTGGAATGGCTTCTCGATATCCGGATTTTGTGTGGACATTTGATACCACTGCACATCTTTTATTGCAATATCTACATGATCTGTTGTGTAGAACCATCCACGCCAGAACCAATCTAAATCCACACCAGAAGCATCCTCCATTGTTCGGAATAAATCTGCTGGGGAAGGATGTTTAAAAGCCCAACGGCGACTATATTCTTTGAACGCATAGTCAAACAACTCACGACCCATAACGGTTTCTCGAAGAATATTCAATGCAGTCGCAGGCTTACCGTAGGCATTGTTGCCAAATTGTAGAATACTTTCAGAATTTGTCATAATAGGCACCATCTCCTCTTTAGGACCACTCATGTAAGGAACAATCTTGTGGGCAGGTCCACGACGAGATGGATAGTCATCATCCCATTCTTGCTCTGTAAGGTATTGCACAAAGGTGTTCAACCCCTCATCCATCCAGGTCCACTGACGCTCATCCGAATTTATAATCATCGGGAAAAAGTTGTGACCCACTTCGTGAATAATCACCCCAATCATCCCGTATTTTGTGCTTTCGCTGTACGTACCATCGGCTTCCGGGCGACCGCCGTTGAAACAAATCATAGGATATTCCATACCAATCCACTTCGTATGCACCGAAATGGCTTTTTGATAGGGATAATCAACAGTGTACTTACTATACACTTTTAGGGTATGGGCCACCACTCGTGTAGAATATTGCTCCCACAACGGGTTGCCTTCTTTCGGGTAGTAGCTCATAGCCATAGTGGTTTTGCCGTTAATATCCACGGCCTGTGCATCCCAAATGAACTTACGAGATGTAGCAAAGGCGAAATCACGCACGTTTTCAGCTTCAAAAACCCAGGTCTTCGTATTCTTCGCTTTGTTCCGCTCCGCCTCTACGGCTTCATCTTGGGTAACAATGATCACAGGATCATCAAAACTCTTTTTAGCCTGGGCCAAACGGGCACGTTGGGTTGAGGTCAGTACACGAGAAGCGTTGATCAAAGTACCGGTAGAAGCCACTACGTGATCTGTTGGCACAGTGATACTCACTTTATAATCGCCAAAGGGCAACGTAAACTCCCCTTGTCCTAAGAACTGCTTGTTTTGCCATCCCTCTACATCGTTGTACACGGCCATACGAGGGAAGAATTGAGCAATGGTATAGAGGTAGTTATCATCTGCTTCGAAGTATTCATAACCCGAGCGACCACCTATATCCATGCGGTCATTGACGTTGAACCACCACTTTATCTTGAAGCTGAACGACTGGCCCTTGCGCAATGGAGAAGGTAAGTCCACGCGCATCATGGTGTTGTTGATGGTGTAGCGCAAGTTGCTTCCCGAAGTAGTTTGAACGTAATCTAATTTAAAGCCGCCGTCAAAATCATAGAACTGATTATTTTTTAGTTGATTAAAGGCTGTCTGTGGTGTTCCAGAGCGGTCGTTAAAAATGCCGCCCGTTTTAATTTGCTGCGTCATGCTGTTTTGGGCGCGCATGTTTTGATCTAATTGGACCCACAAATAGCGCAGCTCATCCGGGCTATTATTGGTGTAGGTAATGGTCTCCTCACCGTAAATACGCTGCGTTTCATCGTCCAAGGTGATGGACATGTTATAATCCGCCTGCTGCTGGTAATATTCATGACCCGGTGCGCCTGAAGCGGTACGGTAGACGTTTGGAGTAGGAAGCTGCTGGCCCAATTGTCTGAATTTCGAAGTGTTTACATTTTGTGCCGAGAGACCAAGGGTGACTAAGACAACGAGCGATACTAAAATGCGCTTCATATGTAGAGGTTTTTTCTATGTGTTAGGGGGCAATCGGTCCAAAATCATTTGAACACTCAGGGTTATAATTACTCCGCTGAGCATCCACTTCATTGCTTTGGGATTGCGCCAAATTTTTTCGACTGTCCAATATACAAAAAGCAAGGCCAGAACCACGAGAATTTGACCGGCCTCAATTCCCAAATTAAATGGAATCCACGCCCACCAAAAAGAATCGCTTTGGGTAATGAACGCATAGTAAGATCCAAATCCCAAGCCATGGATTAATCCAAAAATTCCCGCCATCCACATGGCTCCCTGCGATACACGAAATCCATTGATCAGATGGTATAACACTGTCAAGGCAATGGTCAAGGCTATTCCAAATTCCACCCAATTATTGGGTAGCTTTACCCATTCCAAAGCAGTTATAGCTAAACTTAAGCTATGCCCTATCGTAAATGCGGTGATCCACTTCAGTGTGGCCTTCCATTGTACGAAACTCAAAGGGAGTGTTAAGGCTAACAAAAAAAGCATGTGATCATATCCTTCAAGATCGGTAATGTGTCGGATACCCAGGTTGAAGTAGAACATCTAAAAATTAAAATTTAAGTGGTAATCATTGCTTTCACGACAACTATTGGTCTTTTTACTCCCGTCATAATGGAATACGATAATATTTTCCTGTGATGGATAAATATCTGCCAATAAGGTGTGATGAATAGACCAATTTCCACTGAGTTCTACCCAATCTTTTTCACCGTAGTCTGCAGTAAACAACAAATAAATTTCATCAGGGCCTCTTGAGGTTCCAAAATATTCGACTTTGAGCGCTTCACCATTCAAAGCAAGTTTAATATGTCTTTCAAGGTATATGCCATGTAAGTCGGCGCGTTGGTTAGAGTCAAGCTGAGCGTATCGCATGACCTTTTCCTGTAATAAGGCATTCATGGCTCGTTCCCAATCGTCCGGAAAGGCTTTAACCACCCCAGTGATTTTGCCTTTATCTTCATCCACATGGAAATCTGTGACACTCACATAAAACTCATGCCGTACCTTAGTAATGCTCGGAGGTTCCTGAGAAAACGTCCCAGACCACCAAAACCAAATGAATAGAAAAAATTTCATGTCTGTGAAAATACATCAATTTTTATCCCAAATATGCTCAATTTCCTTGCTATTCACAGGAATTGCAACCTATGCTCAGGCTGTGAAAATTCACGAAGGTGCGGCTTTTAGAACCGGTATATGCGAACCCTCAATCGCCGTGGACCCCACCAATACATCAAATGTTTATGCCGGAAGCGTGCTGGACAACTTTTATCAAAGTATTGATGGAGGCAAAACCTGGACCAACGAAAAAATTTCCTCTCCATATGGGGTATGGGGCGATCCGGTAATTCACGCCGACAAATCGGGAAGAGTATACTTTTTTCACCTAAGCGATCCCGAAGGCACAAATTGGCGCAGCGATCGAATTCTGGATAGAATGGTATGTCAAACGAAGGACGGCCCTAAGGATTCATTCAATGAAGGAAGTTTTACAGCCATTAATGGCAAAAAACACGATAAAGAATGGGTTGCCGAACATCCAACGAAAGGCACCATAGGGCTGAGCTGGACGCAGTTTGACGATTACGGAATAGATGACCCAGATTGTAAAAGCACCATTCTATTTTCGGAAAGCTACGACCAAGGGCAATCATGGTCTACACCTCAAGTTATATCCAATAAAAGAGGCGATTGTATTGATGATGATGGGACCGCAGAAGGTGCGGTTCCGGCTTATGGGGTAAAAAATGCCATCTATGTAGGCTGGGCACTACGTGATTCCCTCTATGTGAGTAGAAGTTTAGACGGACGAAACTGGCAAGATGTATTAGTCAGTACCCAATTTGCTGGATGGTCTCAGAATTACGACGGATTTTCAAGGTGTAACGGCATGCCAATAACGGTCGTTGATCATTGCCCATCGAGTCCTTATTACGGGCGTGTTTACTTGTGCTGGGGTGATCAAGATTACTCTATGGGTGGTGAAATATATTTTTCCTACAGTGATGATGCAGGGGGTAATTGGTCCCCAAAAAAATCTGTTAGTCCTGATGGAGGAAGAAGTGATCAATTTCTTCCTTGGCTAAGTGTTGACCCAACCACAGGATATCTTTATGCCGTTTATTATGACCGCAGAAACCTCGAAGGAGCAGCTACGAATACCTATTTAGCTATATCTCATGACGGAGGTGCTACATGGCAGGAACAACAAATAAATGATGCCCCATTTTCTCCAAATGATGCAGTTTTCATGGGAGACTATAATCACATATCAGCTTATGATGGTGTAGTTCGACCAAAAATTTGTGGCCACAACACACGCTATGAAGAAGACAGCACTGATAGTCCTCGACGGATGGGGACGCGCCGACAACCCCGAGGTTAGCGCCATCGATAAGGCACACACTCCGTTTGTGGACAGCCTATATGAAAACTACCCTCAGACCTGGATCAAAACCAGTGGCCTCGATGTAGGTCTTCCCGAAGGACAAATGGGAAATTCTGAAGTAGGTCATATGAACCTCGGTGCGGGTCGTGTGGTGTACCAAGATTTGGTAAAAATCAACTTGGCTGCCGAGAATGGAGATTTCGCAGAAGATTCAACCCTCCAAGAGGCACTTGCCTATGCCAAAGCCAATAATAGCAAGATTCACTTGCTTGGACTAGTCAGTGACGGTGGTGTTCATGCCCACCTCAACCACGCCAAGGCCTTGTGTAGCTGGTTGTTTGCCGAAGCTTTCGAGAACGTTTATGTACACGCTTTTACAGACGGACGTGATTGCGACCCACAAAGCGGGTTGGGATTCTTGACAGATTTAACCGACCACATGGCCCAGACTACGGGAACCTTGGCCACTTTTGTCGGACGTTATTATGCAATGGACCGCGACCAACGCTGGGAGCGCGTCGCAAAGGCCTACCATTGTATGGTCAACAGCGAAGGCGCCACGACATTAGACCCACTGGCAGCCATTCAAGCCAGTTACGATGCCGGCATTACTGACGAATTCATGGAACCACACGTATGTGTGAACCACTTGGGTCAGCCTGTAGCTAAGATTGAGGCCAATGATGTGGTCATCATGTTCAATTTCCGCACTGACCGCGGCCGCGAAATCACCCAAGCCTTGAGCCAACAGGATTTCCACGAGCAGAACATGCACGCCTTGCCCCTGCACTACGTAACCATGACGAGCTATGACGAGACGTTTAAAAATGTAAACGTCGTATTCCGCAAGGACAACTTGGTCAATACCATTGGCGAAGTGCTGGAAGCCGCAGGAAAGACACAGATTCGTATTGCGGAAACTGAGAAATACCCACACGTCACGTTCTTCTTCTCCGGAGGACGTGAAAAACCATTTGAAGGCGAAAGCAGATTGCTATGCCCCTCCCCTAAAGTGGCCACCTACGATTTACAGCCTGAAATGAGCGCCGGAGATATCCGCGACGCCATTGTACCAAAGCTACAGGAAGGCGCGACGGATTTCATCTGTTTGAACTTCGCAAACCCAGATATGGTCGGTCACACAGGAGTTATGGAAGCGGCAATTAAGGCCTGTGAAACGGTGGATTCTTGCCTGCAATCTGTGGTTGAAGCTGGATTAGGGTCCGATTATCAATTCATTATCTTGGCCGACCACGGTAACGCCGATTGTATGGTGAACGAAGACGGTTCGCCGAACACCGCTCACACAACCACCGTAGTCCCTTGCTTCTTGGTCGGCAGCAGTGCCGAAGAATTTACCATGAATGAAGGACGCCTAGGCGATATTGCACCCACGTTATTGGCCTTGATGGGCGTTGCCCAGCCAGAGGAAATGACCGGGTTGAACTTATTGAATCCAAAAGGATGATCAAATACAAAAACGCGGAAGAAATTGAATTGATGCGTGAAAGCGCACAATTGGTCAGTAAGACCCTTGGGATGCTTGCACCCTTATTGGTCCCAGGAGCCATTCCGCTGGAGCTAGATAAAAAGGCTGAGGAATTCATTCGCGATCACGGCGGCATCCCAGGGTTCTTGGGCATGTACGATTTCCCCAACACCCTTTGTATGTCTCCAAATGCCCAAGTCGTACATGGCATCCCTGGCAAAACGCCACTTCAAGAAGGCGACATCATGTCTGTAGACTGTGGGGTATTGATGAACGGATTCTATGGAGATCACGCCTATACCTTCCCTATCGGTGAAGTAGATGCGGATACAGCACGCCTGCTAGAGGATACCAAAGCTTCTTTATATGCAGGTATTCGCGAAGTAAAAGCGGGCAATCGCGTCGGTGATATTGGCGCGGCCATTCAAGAATATACCGAAAGCAGAGGCTATGGAGTGGTTCGCGAACTCGTAGGTCACGGCCTCGGAAAGCAAATGCACGAAGAACCACAAGTGCCCAATTACGGCAAACGCGGTCGCGGCAAGAAGATTCAAGAAGGATTGGTCATCGCCATCGAGCCCATGATCAACCTCGGCACCCAGCGCATTAAACAACTCCCGGACGGATGGACCATTCTTACCGCAGATGGAAAAAACAGTGCACACTTCGAACACGACGTCGCTGTAGTAAATGGACAACCTGAAATCCTCAGTACCTTCCAGTACATTTATGATGCCTTAGGCATGGAACCGGCGGAATACGAAAAACTATGATCTCACGCATAATGAAATGGGCCTTAGCCAAGGTCCCTCGTCCCCTACTGATCAGACTGAGCTATTTGGTCCAATGGGTGGCACCGGTCATCTTTAAAGGCAACAAATTCGTAGACCCCATTGACGGTCGTGGATATAGCCGCTTCTTTCCCTACGGATACGGCAATAACCAACGTGAAAACGCGCTTTGCCCCGGCACCAACAGCCTTGAGCGTCACCGCTTGCTATGGCTGTACCTCAAAGACTACACGGACTTTTTAACGCGTCCACAAAAACTCTTGCACATTGCCCCTGAACAATGTTTCTATGGCCGATTCCGCAAGATGAAACACCTCGATTACACTACTGCAGATCTGTTCTCACCCTTGGCAGACCTCCGTTTTGATGTACAAAACATCCCCATCGAGGACAACACCTATGATACCATCTTCTGTAATCACGTTCTAGAACACGTGGACAGTGACCACCAAGCGATGGTAGAACTTCACCGAATCCTTAAACCAGGAGGCCTAGCCATCATGCAAGTGCCACTGGACCCGGATTACGAAAAAACAGACGAAGACATCACCATCAAAGATCCCGCAGAGCGCGAGCGCAGATTCCGTCAATACGACCACGTCCGCCTCTATGGCCAAGATTACCCAGATCGCCTAAAAGCCGCAGGATTCAAGGTTACTGTCTTTGATGCACAAAAAGAACTGCCTAGCGGCTTCTTCGAAAAGTACGCCCTACCGAAGCGTGAGATGCTTTACGTTTGTACGAAGTAGATGATCTGAGCTCCGACGTTTATGTCGTGGCACGAGATTTTCAGATCTGAGTGTTTAGGAGCGGTGAGCGAGATGCGAGTTTTTGGGAGATAATTTTTCTGATCGATGATTCATCCGTGTACGAGGTGCCCTTAGTAAATCCTGATTTTAGACCATAAAAAAACCCGCGCTCACGCGCGGGTTTTTCTTTTCTATCCTACCGGGAGATTATTTCAACCAACCAGCAATCATATTTTGCATTTTCTCCTCTTCTTCCTGAGCCAATACTGGATCCACTAGGATACGGCCACTGTGCTCATCGATCATGATTTTCTTGCGCTGTGCAAGCTCCATCTGACGTTGTGGAGGAATAACGAAGAATGATCCTGCAGAAGCACCACGCTCTACACTCACTACCGCCAACTTGTTTTTAGTTGCGCTGCGAATACGATCGTAAGCTTTTACCAATCTATCTTCAATAGTAGCCTTAGTTTCGTCGCTCTTAGCCAACAACAGATCTTCTTCCTTCTGTGTCTCAGCCATGATGCTGTCTAACTCTGCTACTTTATGCTTCAAGTGATCCTTGCGCTCAGCCAATTTTTCTTCGCTAGCACCATTCACTTCTTTCTTGCTATCAATTTTCGCGCTGTATTCTTTGATGCGCTTGTCGGCCAATTCGATTTCCAATTCTTGGTACTCGATTTCCTTAGCAATGGCTTCGAACTCACGGTTGTTGCGCACCTGCTCTTGGTCTTTCGTGTACTTGGCAATCTTTTCAGCACATTCGGCTTTCAAGTTTTGCTTCTCGTTGATATCGTTCTCAAGATCAGCAATCTCGTTGTTCACCTTTTCGATGCGAGTTTCCAAACCAGCTACTTCGTTTTCCAAATCTTCTACTTCCAATGGAAGTTCACCGCGCAATGCGCGAATCTCGTCGATACGACGGTCGATGATTTGCAAATCGTAAAGAGCTCTTAGCTTATCTTCTACGCTTAATTCTTTCGCCTTCTTAGCCATACTAATAGTACTGTATAGGATTTGTGTTGACCTCAGTTTTGAGAACCGCAAATTTAGGGAAATTTTTCTCAATGAAGTCAGCAATTAAGTCGATTGTAAATTGCTCACTTTCAAAATGTCCGACATCCAAGATGCTGATTTTCCCATCGGCATCGAAGAACTGGTGGTATTTGTAATCCGCAGTGATGAAAACATCCGCACTGGAGGCCATCGCAGCGCCTAATAAAAAGCTCCCAGAACCGCCACAAACCGCCACTTTCTTCACTACCTCACCCGCAGGTGCGGTATAGCGAATGGTCGTGCCAAAAACTGCCTTGACTTTCTTCAAAAACTCTTCAAAGCCAATTTCCTCCGGCAATTCACCCACAGCTCCAGCACCAAAATGGGTCGCCGTATTACCGACTGCCAGCCACTGGTAGGCCATTTCTTCGTAAGGATGGGCGGCTCTCGCCACGCGCTCGACAGCAGCAGCGGCATAGGCAGGAACGATAAATTCCAACTTCGCCTCTTGGACAAATTCACGCTTTCCCACTTCTCCAATGACGGGCTGAGTACCGGCTGTTCCTTTAAACGAACCCGTACCTTCCGTACGGAAACTGCATTCCTCGTACGCGCTTACTTTGCCACCACCGACGGCCTCAAAAATGGCTTGCTCTAAGGCCTCAACATGTTCTGTCGGCACATATACCTCAAACTTCTTCAAGGCGTCTTTCATAGGACTCAGGATCGTATGATTCCTAATCCCCAACACCTCCATCACCTTGGCATTCACGCCCCAAAGGACATTGTCCAAATTTGTGTGGATGGCATAAATGGCGACATCGTGCTTAATCGCCTTCATCACCACTCGCTCGATATAGGAGCGCCCGTTGAAACGCTTCAGACCGGAAAACACAATGGGATGATGTGCTACAATCAGGTTGATATTCTTCGCGATGGCTTCATCCACCACGCTTTCCAAACAGTCCAAGGCCACTAAAACACCGGTGGATTCCCAGTTTTTGTTCCCGACGATGAGACCGCTATTATCGTAAGATTCTTGAAGTGCGGGAGGAGCCCACTGCTCCAATGCTTCAATTATTTGACCAATTCTCATATCTCGAATTTACACCATTCAAGCGAGCCGCGCGCAGCGGGCAAAAAAAATCCCCGGGCCGAAGGCCCGGGGACTCAATATTCAATGGAAGAACAATTACTTGTTCTCGTTGTCCATTTGCTCTTTCAAAGCAGCTAGGGCATCCAAATCACCCATTGTTGAACGCTCTACCGAAGTACTTGCGCTCACCATGTTACCGCCACCTTTGTTAGAAGAAGCCGAACGACCTTTCTTCAACTCAACCTCTTTGTAAGTACCTACGTGAGATACTACAATACGACGGTTGTCTTTGTTGAACTCGATCACTTTGAATTCAGCAGTTTCGCCTTTCTCAAGCTTACCACCGTCTTCTTTCGTGATGTGACGAGCAGGACAGTATGCTTCTACACCTTCGTGGCTAGCAAAGCTAACATCACCACCTTTATCACCAGAGTTGATCATGGTACCGGTGTGTGTAGAACCTACTTCGAACGCTTTCGCGTAATCGTCCCAAGGGTTGTTTTCCAATTGCTTGTGACCCAAGCTCAAACGACGGTTTTCTGCGTCGATGTCCAAAACAACTACTTCCAATGTTGCACCGATAGAAGTGAATTCAGATGGGTGCTTCACTTTCTTCGTCCAGCTCAAGTCTGAAATGTGGATCAAACCATCAATTCCTTCTTCAAGCTCTAGGAAGATACCGAAGTTCGTAAAGTTGCGAACGGTTCCTTTGTGTTGTGAACCTTGTGGGTACTTAGTAGTAATATCAGTCCAAGGATCAGTAGTCATTTGCTTGATACCCAAGCTCATCTTACGCTCCTCGCGATCCAACGTCAATACTTGTGCATCTACTTCGTCACCAACTTTCATGAAATCACCAGCACTGCGCAAGTGTGCAGACCAGCTCATTTCGCTCACGTGGATCAAACCTTCAACACCTGGCAATACCTCAACGAATGCACCGTAATCAGCCAATACAACGACTTTACCTTTAACAGTGTCGCCTACAGCCAAGTTAGCATCCAAAGCATCCCATGGGTGCTTCTCTAGTTGCTTAAGACCTAGTTGGATACGAGTCTTACCTTCATCGAAGTCAAGAATTACAACGTTGATTTTCTGATCCAATTCAACTACCTCAGATGGGTGGTTGATACGGCTCCAGCTCAAATCAGTGATGTGTACCAAACCATCTACACCGCCCAAGTCGATGAATACCCCGTAAGAGGTGATGTTCTTAACCACACCTTCAAGAACTTGACCTTTCTCCAATTTAGAGATGATCTCCTTCTTCTGCTCTTCAAGATCAGCTTCGATAAGTGCTTTGTGAGAAACCACAACGTTTTTGAATTCGTGGTTGATTTTAACCACTTTGAATTCCATTGTCTTATCTACGTACTGGTCGTAATCGCGGATAGGCTTCACATCAATTTGTGAACCTGGCAAGAACGCTTCTAGACCGAATACATCTACGATCATACCACCCTTAGTACGTGCCTTAACGTAACCCTTAACGATCTCATCGTTTTCGTGTGCTTCGTTAACACGGTCCCAAGCTTTGATAGAACGTGCTTTTCTGTGTGAAAGGACTAATTGACCATTTTTGTCTTCTTGACGGTCAACCAATACCTCAACGGCATCACCTACTGCAAGCTCTGGGTTGTAACGGAACTCGTTCAAGCTCACTACACCTTCACTCTTAGAGTTGATGTCGATAATTACTTCGCGGTCGGTTTTAGCAGTAACCTTACCTTCCACTACTTGGTGTTCGATTGAAGAACCTAGGGTCTCTTCGTACAAAGCAGTCAATGCCTCACGATCTTTGTTTCCAGCAGCAGCGCCACCTTCTACATCGTCCCAGCTAAACGGAGCATCCTCAACAACCTCTTCAGTTGTTTCCTCTACAGTTTCGTCTACAGTTTCTTCAGTTGCAACGGCCTCCTGAACAGGTGCCTCTTGTTGTACCTCTTCTTGTGGTACTTGATTCTCTTCTGACATGAGAGAAAAATTGTTGTATTTCGGATCCTAGCGTACACTTCCCATTGGTCCGAAAGTGGTTATTGTTTTTTCATTTTCCCCTCGGCAGTACGCTTCATGTCCGAAAAGGGCTGCAAATATAAGGCAATCCCTAACATAAAACCACTGAAAATCAAACAAAAAGCCCTGCAACACTCAAAATGCTGCAGGGCCTATATATCTCAAAATTAGAATCTTACCCTAATTTCTCTTTCAACAGTTCTGTCGTTGTACTTCCAGGACGCTCAATCGGCATACCCATCGCACGATCCCAAATCAAGTTTGACAAGGTTCCCAACGAACGAGCCACTCCAAATAATACAGTGTAGAACTCATATTCTACCAAGCCGTAGTGCGTCAACAACTGGCCGCTGTGTGCGTCCACATTTGGCCAAGGGTTCTTCACTTTACCCGTAGCGTTCAAGATATCCGGCACCACCTCGTAGATCATACTGACAATCTTGAACAACTCAGAATTTGGCATTTTCGCTTGAGCAAACTCACGCTGTGCAGTGTAACGAGGATCCGTCTTGCGCAACACCGCATGACCAAAACCTGGAATCACTTTTCCATCCGCCAAGGTTTTCTTACAGTAATTCGCAATCTGCTCTTTCGTTGGCAATCCACCGCCCAATTCCTGACGCATGTTATTTATCCAACGAATAACCTCCTGATTCGCCAATCCGTGCAACGGACCCGCCAAACCGTTCATACCTGCGGCAAAGCTCAAATAGGCATCACTCAACGCGGAACCCACCAAATGCACAGTGTGCGCACTCACGTTCCCACCTTCGTGATCCGCGTGAATGGTCATGTACAAACGCATCAATTCCTTGAACTCGTCATTATCAAACCCTAGCATGTGCGCAAAGTTACCCGCCCAATCCAGCTTCGGATCTGGTTCAATATGCTGGTCGTTATGGTACATTCTACGGTAGATGTAAGCAGCAACACGCGGCAAACGAGCAATCAAGTTCATGCTGTCCTCGTATGTTGCATCCCAATACTCACTCTTATGTACACCAGCCTGGTAAGCCTTTGCATATTCGCTTTCTGTACGCATCGCCATAATCGCAATAGAGAATTGCGTCATAGGATGTGTACGGTTTGGCAATGCATCAATAGCCTTGAATACATGTACTGGAACATTACTTCTACGCACCCAGTTATTGCTCAATCGACGCGCTTGATCTTCCGTTGGAATCTCATTCATCAGCATCAAGTGGAACAATCCTTCTGGCAAAGGCTGCTCACCACCGGGATACTTAGGAAGTTTTTGCTGCAATTCAGGAATGCTGTACCCGCGGAAACGAATTCCTTCTTCTGGGTCCAATTTTGATGTTTCACAAATCAACGCCGGCATGCCACGCATACCACCATATAATTGGCCCACCTTAATCTCACCAATGGTTTTATCTGCATTCTCTTTCAAAAATGCTTTGGTGTCGGCTACAATGCCTGGGAAGGTGTCCCGAAACTGCTCTTTAATCTTATCCATGATAGGTGGTTTTTAGGGTATTATTTCAAATACGGGAAGTTGGTACCCAAGAACACTGCTCTATCGCCCAATTCCTCTTCAATTCTCAACAATTGGTTGTACTTCGCCATACGGTCTGAACGAGAGGCAGAACCAGTCTTAATCTGACCAGTATTCAATGCTACTGCTAAATCAGCGATGGTAGCATCTTCAGTCTCACCACTGCGGTGTGACATTACAGCTGTCATCTGGTGACGGTTAGCCAATGTTACTGTATTGATAGTCTCTGTTAGTGTACCAATTTGATTCACTTTAACCAGTACTGAATTAGCACTGCCTTCTTCAATACCACGAGCTACACGCTTCTCATTGGTCACGAACAAATCATCACCAACTAATTGGACCTTATCACCAATCTTCGCATGAAGCTTAGCCCATCCTGCCCAATCATCTTCATGAAGTCCATCCTCAATCGAAGCAATAGGATATTTCTCGATCCAAGTAGCCCAGTACTCCACCATTTCGTCAGACGTCAATTCACGACCGTCGCTCTTGTGGAATATATATTTGCCTTTCTCTTCATTGTAGAATTCTGACGCAGCTGCATCCATGGCAATCCAAATATCCTTACCTGGCGTGTAACCTGCCTTCTCGATACTTTCAAGAATGATTTCAAGCGCCTCTTCGTTCGATCCAATAGATGGTGCAAAACCACCTTCGTCACCAACATTGGTAGAATATCCTTTGCTCTTCAATACTTTCTTCAAGTTGTGGAATACCTCAGTACCCATGCGCAATGCTTGGCTGAAAGACTCAGCGCCAAACGGCATTACCATAAATTCTTGGAAGTCGATAGAGTTATCGGCATGTGAACCACCGTTCAAGATGTTCATCATCGGAACTGGCAACGTACGAGCATTTACACCACCAATGTAGCGGTATAAAGGCTGTCCTGTGCTCTCTGCAGCCGCTTTAGCTACTGCCAAAGACACCGCAAGGATCGCATTAGCCCCTAGTTTACCTTTGTTTTCAGTTCCATCCAGATCCAACATGATTTGATCGATGGCAGCTTGTTCCGTAACGATTTCACCTTCCAATTCCGGACCGATGATATCATTCACATTCTCAACAGCCTTCAATACGCTTTTGCCCATGTAGTACGTTGGGTCTTCGTCACGCAATTCAACAGCTTCGTGAATCCCTGTAGATGCACCAGAAGGCACCGCTGCACGGCCCATCGCACCAGAAGAAGTGATTACATCAACTTCAACAGTTGGGTTACCACGTGAATCTAAAATTTGTCTTGCATGAACATGCGTAATAACAGACATAAGTTTTCAGTTTAGAGTGTTAGTTCAGAGTTAATTCGCGGAAGTGTGGTTCTTAATATCTTCTATGAATTGGTCAAATAAGTATCTACTATCGTGTGGACCCGGCGAAGCCTCAGGGTGGTACTGTACCGAGAAACATTTAGCATCTGTTCTCTTTATTCCAGCCACCGTCTGGTCGTTCAAATGAATGTGAGTCAAAGCAACATTCTCTGCGCTTTCAACATCCTCCATCTTCACTACAAAGCCGTGATTCTGAGAAGTAATCTCTCCTAATCCCGTCTCCACATTTTTTACTGGGTGATTAATCCCGCGGTGGCCATTAAACATTTTATACGTGCTCAATCCACTCGCCAAGGCAATCATTTGATGTCCAAGACAAATCCCAAATACAGGAAGGCCAGAGGCAATTCCCTTAGCTACTTCTGCTACAACCTCAGGAGAAGCTGCTGGATCACCGGGGCCATTCGAATAGAACAAGCCATTAGGGTTCCACGCCATCATCTCTTCTGTAGACGT
This sequence comes from Cryomorphaceae bacterium, assembly GCA_038143125.1. Taxonomy (GTDB): domain Bacteria; phylum Bacteroidota; class Bacteroidia; order Flavobacteriales; family Schleiferiaceae; genus UBA10364. Next base: position 224,019 of record JAYQLJ010000006.1, on the reverse strand, counting down.
ATTGTAAGGGAAAACTTTCACACGTGCACCACGATCCGTCATGCAACGAACGATATTGTTTTTAATACCCAAATCCAATGCCGCAATACGGACCTCACTATCCTCAGGCCCTACTTCATAAGACTCCTTGGTGCTAACTACTGGTGCAAGCGCTAAACCTTCCATTGAAGGACAATTGGCCAATTCCGCTTTCAACGCATCCACATCTTGAATTTCAGTTGAAATAATGGCATTCATCGCACCGGCATCTCGAATGTGACGCACTAGAGCACGTGTATCTATATCTGCAATGGCCACTTTATTCTGCTTCTCGAAGTAACCGTATAGGCTATCGCTTTTGCCAGCGCGCGAAGCAACATCACTGAAGTTCTTCGTAATCAAGCCTGCGATTTGAATATTCCCACTCTCCACTTCGTCTGCATGAACGCCATAGTTTCCAATATGCGAAGTAGCCATCACCATCAGTTGACCAAAATAAGAGGGATCCGTAAAAATCTCCTGGTAACCGGTCATACCTGTATTGAAACAAATCTCACCATAGGCCGTCCCATCCAATCCTGTAGATGACCCATAGAATACCGTACCGTCTTCAAGTAATAAAATCGCTTTTTTCGTGGCTTCTTTCATGTGTGTAGTTGTGTTCAAAAAAAAGGGGAATAAGGCCACGCCTTATTCCCCCCAAAGTTAATTAACAATGACCTATTTGGTGCATTATATCTTCTTATTCAGCAGATTCCTCTTTTGCTTCTACCGCTGGAGCTTCCTCTACAACTTCTTCTACTGCTGCTTCAGTAACAGGAGCCTCAGTTGTGGTAGCTTTAGCACGACGGCTACGACGAGTAGTTTTCTTCTTCTCATCTTGACCGTAGATCTCATTGAAGTCTACTAATTCGACCATACACATCTCTGCGTTATCACCCAAACGGTTACCAGTTTTGATGATACGAGTGTAACCTCCTGGACGATCCCCAACTTTAGGAGCAACTACAGCGAATAGCTCAGTAACCGCTTCTTTTTGACGAAGTACAGAGAAAGCTACACGACGGTTATGTGTAGAGTTTTCTTTTGAACGCGTAATTAATGGCTCAACCACCTTACGCAATTCTTTAGCCTTTTGTACAGTAGTGTTGATGCGCTTGTGCTCGATTAGTGAGCAAGCCATGTTGCTCAACATAGCCTTTCTGTGCGCAGACTTTCTACCTAGGTGATTTACTTTCTTACCGTGTCTCATGCTTATTCTTTATCGAGCTTGTACTTAGAAATATCCATTCCGAAGCTCAAGTTTTTACTATCAACTAATTCTTCTAGTTCAGTCAATGATTTCTTACCGAAGTTGCGGAACTTCATCAAATCTGCTTTAGAGTAAGTGACTAAATCACCCAATGTATCTACTTCAGCAGCTTTCAAACAGTTCAATGCGCGTACACTTAGGTCCATGTCGTGAAGTTTAGTCTTCAACAACTGACGCATGTGCAATGCTTCTTCATCATATGATTCAGCTTCAGAAGTTTCTTCGTCTTCAAGACTGATACGTTCGTCACTGAACAACATGAAGTGGTGAATCAAGATTTTCGCTGCTTCAGTCAAAGCGTCCTTAGGATGAATTGAACCATCAGTTTCAATTTCAAGGACCAATTTCTCAAAGTCAGTTTTCTGCTCAACACGGTAGTTTTCTACAGCGTATTTCACATTCTTGATTGGAGTGTAGATACTATCCAAAGCGATAGTTCCTACTGGAGCATCAGCCTTTTTGTTGGACTCAGCACCGACATACCCACGTCCTTTTTCGATAACCACTTCAAGAGTTAGGTTTACACCTGCGTCCATGTTACAGATTACCAAGTCAGGATTCAATACTTGGAAAGCACTAATATGTGAAGCCAAATCGCCAGCCAACAATTGATCTTTACCGGTTACAGAAAACTTAACTGTTTCCGTATCCATTCCATCAATCTGTTGTTTGAAACGAACTTGTTTCAAATTCAATACGATCTCTGTAACGTCTTCTACAACGCCATCAATTGTACTGAATTCGTGGTCTACACCTTCAATTCTCAAGGAAGTCAAGGCAAAACCCTCCAAACCTGATAGCAATACTCTGCGAAGCGCATTACCTACTGTGAGACCGTAACCGGGCTCCAAAGGTCTGAATTCGAACTGGCCACTGGTATCAGTGGACGCGTTCATAATTACTTTATCGGGCTTTTGGAAATTAAGGATAGCCATATAATTGAGTATAAGGTGATTATTACTTAGAGTACAATTCGACGATCAACTGCTCCTTGATGTTTTCAGGGATTGCATCACGTGAAGGAACATTTAGGAACGTACCTTCCATTTTACTCTCGTTCCACTCCAACCATGGGTATTGACCTGAGTGACCAGCTAAAGCATCCGCGATAACAATCATTGATTTTGACTTTTCACGTACTGCAATAACATCACCCGGCTTCACCGTGATAGATGGAATGTTTGCCACTTCACCATTCAAGGTGATGTGACGGTGGCCTACCAATTGACGGGCCGCATCACGCGTTCTCCCCAATCCTAAACGGTAAACTACATTGTCCAAACGGCTCTCACATAGTTGCAACAACACATCACCTGTCTTGTCTTTACTACGCGATGCTTTGTCGAACATGTTTGCAAATTGACGCTCCAAAATACCGTAAGTGTATTTTGCTTTTTGCTTTTCCTCTAACTGAACAGCGTATTCACTTTTCTTACCACGACGACGGTTATTACCGTGTTGCCCTGGAGGGTATTTACGCTTTTCAAAAGAGCTATCTGGGCCAAAGATTGGCTCTCCCATGCGGCGAGCGATCTTTGTTTTTGGTCCTGTATATCTTGCCATAATTCGTTCTTCCTATTAAAATTATACGCGACGTTTCTTAGGTGCACGACAACCGTTGTGTGGTGTTGGAGTAATATCGATGATCTCTACTACCTCAATTCCTAGGTTGTGCAGTGTACGGATAGCGCTCTCACGACCGTTACCTGGACCCTTCACGTATGCTTTTACTTTCTTCAAACCTGCTTCCAACGCAACCTTTCCACAATCCTCTGCAGCCATTTGAGCTGCGTAAGGAGTATTTTTCTTAGATCCGCGGAATCCCATTTTACCAGCAGAAGACCAAGAGATAACCTGACCTTGTGCATTGGTTAAAGAGATGATGATATTGTTAAATGAAGATCCGATGTGCGCTTCGCCCATTGCTTCCACGCGCACCTTGCGCTTCTTAACTTGCTTCGTTTGCTTCTTAGCCATAACTAACTATTATTTAGTTGCTTTCTTCTTGTTAGCAACTGTTTTTCTCTTACCCTTTCTTGTACGAGAGTTGTTCTTAGTACGCTGTCCACGCAAAGGCAATCCCAAACGGTGACGAATACCACGGTTACAACCGATATCCATCATACGCTTGATATTAAGCTGAACTTCTGAACGCAACTCACCTTCTACGCGGTACTCATCTGCGATGACACCACGAATGGAAGTCAATTGGTCATCGGTCCAATCTTGAACCTTAACATCTTCACTTACCCCTGCCTTCTCGAGAATCTCCTTTGAACGGCTCAAACCGATTCCGAAGATATATGTCAGGCCAATAACACCACGTTTGGTTCTTGGTAAGTCTACACCTGCAATCCTTGCCATAGTCTTTCTATTCTATTATTGGTTAACCCTGACGTTGCTTGAACTTGGGGTTCTTTTTGTTAATAACATATAAGCGTCCTTTACGGCGAACGATCTTACAATCCGCGCTACGCTTTTTTACTGATGCTCTTACTTTCATTTCTTTAGTATCTGTACGTTATACGAGCCTTAGTTAAATCATAAGGACTCATTTCTAGTTTTACTTTATCTCCTGGTAGAAGCTTGATATAGTGCATTCTCATCTTTCCTGAGATGTGTGCTGTAACAACATGACCGTTTTCAAGCTCCACACGGAACATTGCATTTGACAATGCTTCTGTTACTGTACCATCTTGTTCTATTGCGCTTTGCTTCGCCATATTAACTAAATGTACTTTGTGTGTTTCTACCTCTCAACTTACCAGACTTCATGAGTCCATCGTAGTGTCTATTCAACAAGTAGCTTTCAACTTGTTGCAGCGTATCTAGAATAACACCAACGGTAATCAACAACGACGTACCGCCGTAGAAGTATGCCCATTGAGTATTCAAACCGACAACCATCGCCAAAGCAGGAAGAATCGCAACTACCGCTAGTAACAATGAACCAGGGAATGTAATTCTACTCAATACTGTATCTAAGAACTCAGCAGTAGGAGCACCTGGCTTAATACCAGGAACAAAACCACCATTTCTCTTTAGATCATCAGCGATATTATTAGTGTTTACTTGAATCGCTGTGTAGAAATACGTGAAAACGATAATCAAAACAGCGAATGTGAAATTGTACCAGAATCCTTGAATATTACCAAAGACAGTAATCATCCAGCTTGCTCCTTCACCATCAGCCCCGATACCAGTCAAAATGGTAATAGGAATGAACATGATAGCTTGAGCAAAGATAATTGGCATTACACCAGCGGCATTTACTTTTAGCGGCAAGTATTGACGAGCACTTGGAGTACCGGCCATACGACCGCCAGCTGCAACTTGCTTAGCGTATTGCACTGGAATCTGACGAACCGCTTGAGTCAATGCCACACAGAACATCGTGATAACGAACAATGCAAACAACTCAATGATAAAGGCAACCCAACCAGCACCTTGATTAACCTGAGATAGCATCTCTTGGAAGAAGGCCTGAGGAAGTGTAGCAATGATACCTACCATAATGAGTAGAGAAATACCATTACCAATTCCCTTATCAGTGATACGCTCACCCAACCACATCGCGAAAATGGTACCGGTAGTAAGCGTTACCCATGCTAGGAACCAGAAAGTTCCAGGACTGAGAGTAAGTTCAACACCTTGAGCACTCAAGTTTGCAAGATATGATGGTGCTTGTACACCAGCAATCAGAATAGTCAAGTAACGTGTAATCTGATTCAATTTACGACGACCACTTTCCCCATCTTTCTGCATCTTTTGAACGGCAGGTACTGCCATTCCCATCAATTGGATGATAATCGAAGCAGAGATGTAAGGCATAATACCCAAAGCCATAACAGAGGCACGAGAAAACGCTCCACCCGTAAAGGCATTGAGTACACCAAGAAGACCCTCAGAAGTTTGCGCCTGAAGCTGCGTCAAACTCTCTGGATCCACACCAGGAAGTAGAACCGTCGAACCAATTCTGTATATCAAAAGCAACCCAAGAGTCGTTAGGATTTTATCCTTCAACTCTTCGATACCCCAGATATTTTTTATGGTCTCTACGAATCTTTTCATTGCGATTATAGTGTCGTAGCTGTACCGCCTTGTGCTTCAATGGCGGCGATTGCTGATTTACTAAATGCGTGAGCTGTAACCGATACTTTCGCCGTCAATTCACCACGACCTAGAATCTTAACCAACTCTTTCTTGCTTACCAATCCGTTATTCACGAAATCTTCGTGAGTGATGGTAGCTTTTACTTTTTTAGCATCCACAAGAGCTTGAATAGTATCCAAGTTAATTCCCTTGTATTCAACACGGTTTGGATTAGTGAATCCGAACTTAGGAACACGACGCTGAAGTGGCATTTGACCACCTTCAAAACCGATCTTACGGCTGTAACCAGAACGCGACTGCGCACCCTTGTGACCGCGCGTAGAGGTACCTCCGTGTCCGGAGCCTTCACCTCTACCTACTCGCTTACGGCTGTGGGTAGCACCCTTCGCAGGTTTGAGATTTGATAAATCCATTTTTATCTATTGTTATTAAAGTTCTACAACTTCTACAAGGTGGCTCACCTTGCGCACCATACCAAGAACTTGAGGAGTTGCCTCAACCTCTACTGATGCATTCATTTTACGCAGACCAAGAGCATCCATAGTTGCTTTTTGACGAGCTGGACGATTAATTACGCTACGCTTCTGTGTAATCTTAATTTTTCCCATTACTCAAAAATTAACCGTTGAACACTTTGTCCACAGAAATACCACGAGTTTTGGCAACTGCTTTTACATCACGCATTTTTCCTAATGCATCAAAGGTCGCTTTAACTACGTTTTGTGGATTTGAAGATCCTTTACTTTTAGCAAGTACATCATGTACCCCAACACTCTCAAGTACCGCACGCATTGCACCACCAGCGATTACACCGGTACCGCTAGATGCTGGTCTCAAGAATACGCGAGAACCGGCAAACTTACCATACTCTTCGTGAGGGATCGTTGATTTCACCAATGGGAAACGGTACAAGTTCTTTTTAGCATCCTCTACCGCCTTAGCAATAGCTTCACTAACTTCTTTAGACTTTCCTGTTCCGTAACCAGCAGTGCCTTTTTCATCACCTACAACAACAATTGCAGAGAAACTAAAAGTACGACCACCCTTATTTACTTTAGTTACACGGTTTACCGCTACCAAGCGATCAACCAATTCAATACCCGTAGGCTTTACTTTTCGTGCGTTATGCATTGTATTCGCCATTTTAGAATTTCAAGCCGCCTTCACGAGCGCCTTCAGCCAATTGTTTAACACGTCCGTGGTACAAGTATCCACCACGATCAAAACAAACTTCAGTGATACCTTTTTCAGCTGCCAATTTTGCCAAACCTTGACCTACTTGGAAGCTTTTGTCGCTCTTAGTACCAGTTGCGCTCTCCATCTCTTTATTACGAGAAGAGTAAGACAACAAAGTGATTTGATTAACATCATCAATCAATTGAGCGTAAATTTCCTTGTTACTTCTGAATACAGATAGACGAGGCTTTTGTGCTGTACCGGTAACTACCTTACGAATTCTTCTGCGAATGCGAAGTCTTCTTTCTGCTTTAGTTAATGCCATCTCTTATCTATTATTTAGCTGCAGATTTACCTGCTTTTCTACGAATTACTTCACCCTTAAACTTCACACCTTTTCCTTTGTATGGTTCAGGCTTACGAAGTGAGCGAATTTTTGCAGTAATGGCACCCAATAGTTGCTTGTCGTGAGACGTCAGCGTCACTGTTGGAGCCTTACCCTTTTCCATGGTAGTTTCTACCTTCACTTCACTTGGGATAGCGAATAAGAAGTTGTGTGAATATCCCAATGACAAATCCAAAACTTGTCCTTGGTTACTAGCACGGTAACCAACACCAATCAATTCTAAGGTGTGTGAGAAACCTTCGCTTACACCTACTACCATATTATTGATTAATGCACGGTACAATCCGTGTTTTGCTTTGTGATCTTTGGCATCGGAAGGACGCTCAACGGTGATAATGCCATCTTCCAACTTAGCGGTAATACCGCTTTCCAAAACTTGAGTTAATTCACCCAATTTACCTTTTACAGTAACGGTATCACCATTGATGGCAACATCTACGCCTGCAGGCACGGCAATTGGGGCTTGACCTATTCTAGACATATTTAAATTATTAGCTGACTGTACAAATAACTTCACCCCCAACATTTTCTTTGCGGGCTTGCTTATCAGTCATTACTCCTTTTGAAGTACTTACTACTGCGATACCCAAACCGTTCTTTCACACGTGGGATATCATTACTTGACTTATACTGACGAAGACCTGGTTTGCTAATACGCTTGATTTCGCGGATTGCAGGAACCTTAGTCAACTTATCGTATTTCAATGCAACCTTCAACACATTTTGTGGTGCTACCTCTTCAACTTTGTAATCATGGATAAAGCCTTGATCTTTCAAAATTTCAGCAATGGCAACCTTCGTTTTGCTTGAAGGAATTTCAACTACGCGAAGGCCAGCACTTTGACCATTTCTAATACGCGTTAGGAAATCAGCAATTGGATCTGTATACATACTACTTATTATAAAATTACCAGCTCGCTTTTTTCACCCCTGGGATCAAGCCTTGATTGGCCATTTCACGGAATGTTACACGAGAGATTCCAAATTGACGCATGTAGCCACGAGGACGACCTGTCAACTTACAACGATTTCTACCACGCACAGGAGAAGCGTTCTTAGGAAGCTTTTGCAAGCCTTCGTAATCACCAGCAGCTTTCAAAGCTTCACGCTTTGCAGCATACTTGGCTGCGAGTTTCGCACGCTTGACCTCACGGGCCTTCATTGATTCTTTTGCCATCGTATCTTACTTTTTAAATGGTAAACCAAATGCGGTTAACAATGCCTTGGCTTCCTTATCAGTTGGTGCCGAGGTAACGAATGTGATATCCATACCTGAAATACGATTTACCTTATCGATGTCGATTTCAGGGAAAATGATTTGCTCAGTAATACCAAAAGTGTAGTTACCACGTCCATCAAATCCAGAAGCCTTGATGCCTTGGAAATCACGGATACGAGGCAAAGAAGCACTTACCAAACGATCTAAGAATTCGTACATGCGCTCACCTCTCAAGGTTACGCGGGCACCAATAGGCATTCCTTTACGCAACTTGAAGTTACTCACGTCTTTCTTAGATTTAGTAGGTACCGCCTTCTGTCCAGTGATGGTTGACATCTCTGCAATTGCCTGGTCTACTAGTTTCTTATCTGCTACAGCAGCTCCAATACCCTGGCTCACTACGATTTTTTCCAATTTAGGAACCATCATAATGTTCGCGTAGTTGAATTCTTCTTTCAACTTCGGTACGATTTCTTCGCTGTACTTTGTTTTAAGTCTAGGTGTCATACTCATTATGATAATACCTCACCGGATTTTTTAGCGTAACGTACAATGTTACCGTTATCGTCCAATTTTCTACCTACACGTGTTGCTTCGTTTGTAGAAGGATCTACCAATGCAACATTTGAAATGTGAATTGGAGCTTCCATCTCTACAATACCACCTTGTGGATTCGCAGCGCTAGGCTTTTGGTGCTTCTTGATCATATTCACACCTTCCACAACGACGCGGTTCATCTTAGGAATAACGCGTACGATACGACCCACTTCACCCTTACTGGTTCCGGCCAATACCTTTACGTTATCTCCCTTTTTAATTTTAAGCTTTCCCATCTTAATCGATTGTCGTTTAAGATTAAAGTACCTCAGGTGCAAGAGATACGATCTTCATGTACTGCTTGTCACGCAATTCACGCGCAACAGGACCGAATACACGAGTTCCTCTCATTTCACCAGTGGCATTTAACAATACACAAGCATTATCATCAAAACGGATGTATGATCCATCTGGACGACGTACTTCTTTCTTTACACGTACTACTACAGCAGTCGATACTTGTCCTTTCTTTACGTTTCCAGCAGGCGTAGCCTCCTTAACCGTTACAACAATCTTATCTCCTACGCTAGCGTATCTTCTTTTGGTACCACCCAACACACGGATTACCAAAACTTCTTTGGCTCCAGTGTTATCGGCAACTCTTAATCTTGATTCTGTCTGTACCATGATTACTTAGCTCTTTCGATCACCTCAACAACTCTCCAGTTCTTAGACTTAGAAAGTGGACGGGTTTCCATAATTCTTACTGTATCACCTTCGTTACAATCATTTGTCTCGTCATGAGCATGGAATTTGCTCGTGAACTTTACAAACTTTCCGTATTTAGGGTGCTTTACTTTACGCTCAACGCTAACGACAACAGACTTATCCATCTTGTTGCTCGATACTACGCCAATACGCTCTTTACGCAAGTTTCTTGTTTTTTCCATGATACTCTTATTCTTCTGAGCGAGTACTCAATTCAGTGCTCAAACGAGCAATTGTTTTTCTAGCCTCACGAATCTGCATTGGATTCTCAACTGGACTCAATGCATGAGTTAATTTCATATTCGTGTAGTTGGCTTTTTCTTCAGCCAAACGCTCTGCCAACTCAGCAGTAGTCAACTCTTTAATTTCTGTGTACTTCATGACTCTTACTCTTGCAAATCTCTACGTACTACGAACTTGGTACGAACTGGAAGCTTTTGAGCCGCAAGACGCAATGCCTCTTGAGCTACTTCTAGTGGAATACCGTCCATCTCAAACATGATACGACCTGGCTTAACAACTGCAGCGTAGTATTCTACACCACCTTTACCTTTACCCATACGTACCTCTAGTGGCTTCTTCGTGATTGGCTTATCAGGGAAAATGCGAATCCACATCTGACCTTCACGCTTCATGTAACGAGTTGCCGCGATACGAGCTGCTTCAATTTGGCGCGCTGTAATCCACTTAGAATCCAATGACTTAAGTCCGTAAGCACCGTAAGTAAGTTGTGCACCACGTTGTGAAACACCTTTCATCTTACCCTTGAAGACTTTTCTATGCTTTGTGCGTTTTGGCTGTAACATCTCTTCTTATTATTTACGGTTACGCTTACCACGACCACCTTTTGCTCCACTCTTAGTAGTACCAAGCTGGTTGCTCAAGTCGCGCTTACCATATACTTCACCTTTCATGATCCACACCTTAATACCTAAACGGCCGTAAGTAGTGTGTGCTTCGCTCAAATGGTAATCGATATCTGCACGGAAAGTACTCAATGGTGTACGACCATCTTTGTACATTTCTGAGCGTGCCATCTCCGCACCATTTACACGACCTGAGATCATGACTTTAATACCTTCTGCACCCATGCGCATGGCAGCTGAAATTGCCATTTTGATGGCACGACGGTGGCTTACACGACCTTCGATCTGACGAGCGATAGAATCAGCTACAAGTTTTGCATCCAACTCTGGACGCTTAATCTCGTAGATATTGATCTGAACTTCCTTGCCAGTGAGTTTCTTCAACTCTTCTTTCAACTTATCTACCTCTTGACCACCTTTACCGATAATCACACCTGGACGAGCAGTCGTGATAGTAACCGTTACCAAACGCAACGTGCGCTCAATAATGATTCGGCTGATGCTAGCCTTTGATAGACGAGCGTACAAATACTTTCTAATCTTGGCGTCTTCAGCGATTTTCTCGCCGTACTTACGACCACCGTACCATTGGCTGTCCCAGCCACGAATGATACCTAGTCTATTGCCAATAGGGTTGGTTTTTTGTCCCATTCTTCCCTTTCTTAAGATTCTTTACTACCTACAATCAATGTCACGTGGTTGCTACGCTTGCGGATGCGGTGCGCACGACCCTGTGGAGCAGCTTGAATACGCTTTAGCATACGACCGCTGTCTACACTGATTTCTTTAACTATCAAACCCGCCTCTTCTAGGTTTGCTCCTTCGTTTTTCGCTTGCCAGTTCGCCAAGGCGCTTAGCAACAATTTCTCCAAACGGTTAGAAGCTTCTTTCGGGCTGTATTTTAGGATGGCCAACGCCTTCTCTACTTCTACACCACGAATCTGATCCGCTACAAGACGCATCTTACGTGGAGAAGTAGGACAATCGTTAAGCTTAGCGATTGCGATAGCTTTCTTCGCTGCCTTGAGCGCATCAGCTGTTTGTTTCTTTCTAGCTCCCATCTCTTACTTATTTCTTTTTATCCTTACCGTGACCACGGAAGTTACGGGTTGGAGAAAATTCACCGAGTTTGTGACCTACCATGTTCTCAGTTACATACACAGGGACAAATGTTTTTCCGTTGTGTACACCGATAGTCTGACCAACAAAATCTGGTGAAATCATTGACGCGCGTGACCAAGTTTTGATCACCGTTGTCTTACCACTTTCCACATTAGCCAAAACTTTCTTCTCAAGTTTGTAGTGGATGTAAGGACCTTTTTTAAGCGAACGTGCCATATACTTTCAGATTATTTCTTTCTACGTTCGATGATATACTTATTCGTAGCCTTCTTAGGAGCACGAGTCTTGTAACCTTTAGCTGGAATACCGTTACGTGAACGTGGGTGACCACCTGACGCACGACCTTCACCACCACCCATTGGGTGATCAACTGGGTTCATAACTACACCACGTACTCTAGGACGACGACCTTGCCATCTGCTGCGACCAGCTTTACCGCTAACTTGAAGCATGTGCTCTGAGTTACTCACGGTACCGATAGTTGCCATACAAGTGGTCAAAATCATACGAGTCTCACCTGAAGGCAATTTGATGATGGCGTATTTGCCTTCACGAGCCAACAACTGAGCAAACGTACCAGCTGAACGTGCAATGATCGCACCTTGACCTGGACGCATCTCAATGTTAGAGATAATAGTACCTAGTGGGATATCTGCGAGGTACAATGCGTTACCCACTTCCGGAGCACTGCCTGAACCACTCACAAGAGTTTGGCCTACTTTGACACCATTTACAGCTACTGAGTAACGCTTCTCACCGTCAGCATATACCAACAACATGAGATACGCTGAACGTAGCGGATCGTATTCGATAGATTTTACTGTTGCAGGGATACCAAACTTATCGCGTTTGAAATCAACTGCACGTACTTTTTGCTTGTGGCCACCACCAACGTAACGCATTGTCATACGTCCGCTGTTGTTACGACCACCACTCTTGGTCTTACCTTTTACAAGGCTCTTCTCTGGTTTCGCTGCCGTGACTTGCTCAAAGTCGTTGACTACGCGGAAACGCTGACCGGGAGTAATTGGTTTTAATTTCTTAACACCCATTGTTCTTAGATATTACCGTATAAATCAATGGTCTCCCCACCTGCAACTTTAACCAACGCTTTTTTATACGCTGATTTGCGTCCTCTTACTAAACCAGCCTTAGTATACTTAGTCTGGAATTTTGCAGGAACGATAGCAGTGCGAACACTTTCTACATTCACACCGTAGAATGATTCTACGGCCTTTTTTATTTCCACCTTGTTAGCAGAACGAGCTACCTCAAAAGCATAGACATTTTGATCTTCGCTTTGCGCGGTTGCCTTCTCTGTAATGATGGGTTTAATTAAAATATCCATTGCTCTTAGCTTAAAATCGCTGTAACTTTTTCAACTGCACCTTCCGAAAGAACTACTTCTGAAGCGTTCATGATTTCGTAAGTACTTAATTCTGAAGCGTTTACAACTTTAACCCCTTCTAAATTGCGGGATGACAAATATAGGTTTTTATCGTAATCGCCAATGACGAAGAGGGATTTTTTCTTGTCTAATCCCAATGCAGCCAACACATCCATGAAGCTCTTCGTCTTTGGAGCCTCAAATGTGAAGTTTTCTACAACCTTCAAATTATCAGATTTCACCTTCATCGACAACGCAGATTTACGTGCCAATTGCTTTACCTTTTTGTTCAACTTAAAGCCGTAAGTACGTGGACGTGGACCGAATACAGTACCACCACCTCTTTGAACTGGAGATTTCAAAGAACCTGCACGAGCGCCACCAGTACCTTTCTGCTTGTGGTGCTTCTTAGTTGTGCGGTTAACTTCTCCGCGCTCTTTAGACTTGTGCGTACCCTGACGAGCGTTCGCCAAGTATTGCTTAACGTCCAAATAGATCACGTGATCATTTGGCTCTACTCCGAAAACTGAGGCATCTAACTTGATGCTCTTCTTTGTTTCCTTACCCTTTATGTCTAATACCTTCAATTCCATTACTTCTCAATAATTACAGTTGAATTCTTAGCTCCTGGTACAGAACCTTTCACGACCAATAGATTCTTTTCAGCATCTACTTTCAAAACCACCAAGTTTTGAACCTTCGCACGTTTGCCACCCATACGGCCAGCCATACGCATACCTTTAAATACGCGTGATGGATCCGAACCCGCACCGATAGAACCTGGTGCACGTAGACGGTTGTGCTGACCGTGAGTAGCTTGACCCACACCACCAAAACCGTGACGCTTTACAACGCCTTGGAAGCCTTTACCTTTAGAGGTACCGACTACATCTACGAAATCACCCTCTTCAAACAAATCCACACCGATCACTTGACCTAATGCGAACTCGCCTTCGAAGTCCGTGAATTCAACAAATTTTCTCTTGGCAGAGGTACCCGCTTTAGATACGTGCCCTTTCAATGCTTTTGAGGTGTTTTTATCTTTCGCCTCGCCCCAACCTAGTTGGATAGCATTGTAACCATCGACATCTTCAGATTTCACCTGAGTAACTACACATGGACCTACCTCTAGGACAGTACATGGCAAGTTCTTACCCTCTGGGCTGAAAATGCTGGTCATTCCGATTTTTTTACCAATCAATCCTGGCATCTCTTCTGGAATTTAAACGTCTATTAGACTTTGATTTCTACTTCTACACCACTTGGCAACTCTAACTTCATCAAAGCGTCAATCGTCTTTGAAGAAGAAGAGTAGATGTCCAACAAACGCTTGTAATTGCTAAGTTGGAACTGCTCGCGTGATTTTTTATTTACGTGAGGTGAGCGGAGCACCGTGTAAATGCGCTTGTTTGTTGGCAATGGAATAGGACCATTAACAACAGCGCCAGTACTCTTCACGGTCTTAACGATCTTCTCAGCAGACTTATCTACTAAGTTGTGGTCGTAAGACTTAAGCTTGATGCGAATTTTTTGACTCATTGTCGTCTTTATTAAGCTTTTGATTCTTCGATTACTTTTTCAGCGATGTTCGATGGACATTCAGCGTAGTGTGAGAACACCATAGATGAAGTCGCACGACCTGAACTCAACGTACGCAACGTAGTTACGTATCCAAACATTTCTGATAGAGGCACATCCGCCTTGATTACCTTGGCGTTGTTGCGGTCAGACATGTCATTCACTTGACCACGACGACGGTTCAAATCACCAACGATATCCCCCATGTATTCTTCTGGAGTAACCGCTTCAAGCTTCATAATTGGCTCCATAACTACAGGAGTTGCCTTACGTGCGCTCTCTTTGAAACCAATCTTAGCTGCCAATTCGAAAGACAACTGGTCAGAATCCACAGGGTGGAAAGAACCGTCCTTCAATACAACCTTCATGCGATCTACTTTAAAGCCTGCCAATGGTCCGTTTGACATCGCAGCCTTGAATCCGTTCTCTACAGAAGGAACAAATTCTCTAGGTACGTTACCACCCTTGACCTCGTTAATAAACTGCAAGCCTTCGCCTTCGAAATCTTCATCCGCTGGAGAGATTTCGAAAATGATATCCGCGAACTTACCGCGACCACCCGTTTGTTTCTTGTATACTTCACGGTGGCTGGTAGCAGCCGTTAGAGCTTCTTTGTATTCTACTTGTGGCTCACCTACATTCACCTCAACCTTAAACTCACGCTTCATACGATCGATCAAGATGTCCAAGTGAAGCTCACCCATACCAGAGATAATCGTCTGACCTGAAGCTTCATCGGTTTGAACACGGAATGTTGGATCCTCTTCTGAAAGCTTAGCCAAAGCAGTACCCATTTTATCGACGTCAGCCTTAGACTTAGGCTCTACCGCGATACCAATTACTGGCTCTGGGAAGGTCATTGATTCCAATACGATTGGTGCTTTCTCGTCACAAAGAGTATCACCAGTACGGATATCCTTGAAACCTACACCAGCACCGATATCACCAGCATTGATTTGATCAATTGGCTCTTGCTTATTTGAGTGCATCTGGAAAATACGTGAGATACGCTCTTTTTTACCAGAACGAGTGTTCTTTACATAAGAACCTGCTTCCAACGCTCCCGAATACACACGGAAGAAACACAAACGACCTACGAATGGGTCAGTAGCGATTTTAAATGCTAGGGCTGAGAAAGGCTCGTCTACAGATGGCTTACGTGAATCCGCATCACCAGTATCTGGATTAGTACCTTCGATTGCTTCCACATCCAATGGAGACGGCATGTAACGCATTACTGCGTCCAACATAGCCTGAACACCTTTGTTTTTAAATGCAGAACCACACATCATAGGAATGATGCTCATATCAATAGTTGCAGCGCGAAGTGCAGCGATGATCTCATCTTCGGTAATACTGTTCTCGTCCTCGAAGAATTTCTCCATCAAGTTCTCGTCGTATTCAGCAACTGCTTCGATTAGTTCAGCACGCTTTTCGTCAACTGTATCTGCCAATTCTGCAGGGATTTCGATTTCCTCGTAGGTCATCCCCATATCATCTTCGTTCCAAACGATAGCTTTCTTGCTGATCAAGTCAACTACACCTTTGAACTCTGCTTCGTCACCAATAGGTACTTGAAGAGCCACTGGGTTACCACCCAACATTTCTTTCACCTGACGACAAACATTGAAGAAGTCTGCACCTTGGCGGTCCATCTTATTTACGAAGCCTAGACGAGGTACGCGGTATTTGTCCGCTTGACGCCAAACTGTTTCAGATTGTGGCTCAACACCATCAACCGCTGAAAACAATGCAACCACACCATCCAAAACACGCAATGAACGCTCTACCTCAACGGTAAAGTCAACGTGTCCAGGAGTATCAATAATGTTGATCGCATAATTTTGACCACGGTAAATCCAGTTACAGTGTGTAGCTGCAGAAGTAATGGTAATACCACGCTCTTGCTCTTGCTCCATCCAGTCCATGGTTGCAGCACCGTCGTGTACCTCACCAATCTTGTGGCTTACACCTGTGTAATATAGAATACGCTCTGTAGTAGTAGTCTTACCCGCATCGATGTGTGCAGCAATACCAATATTACGAGTGTACGTTAAGTCTCTGTTTCCTTTTGCCATGATATCTTGTCAATTAGAATCTAAAGTGTGAGAATGCTTTGTTCGCTTCCGCCATGCGGTGAACCTCTGTGCGCTTTTTCACTGCAGCACCTTCTTCTTTCGAAGCAGCGATGATTTCTGCAGCCAATTTTTGCGCCATAGAACGCTCGTTACGACCACGAGCGTAAGTGATCAACCACTTCATACCCAAAGTCACTTTGCGATCCGGACGAACCTGCATAGGGATTTGGAAGTTCGCACCACCTACACGACGGCTACGTACTTCTACATGTGGCATTACATTGTTCAATGCTTCTTTCCACACCTCTAGACCATTGCCTTCTGTTTTTTCAGAAACAATGTCGATGGCATCATAGAATATGCTGAAGGCAATTGACTTCTTGCCGTCCAACATCAAGTTGTTTACAAAACGAGTTACTAGCGTATCGTTGAACTTTGGATCCGGTAGTAACGGACGTTTTTTAGCTCTTGCTTTTCTCATGAGTTCTTAAAGTCTAAAGTGTGTTATTTCTTTGGTCTCTTAGCACCGTACTTAGAGCGACGCTGAGTTCTACCATTTACACCTGCTGTATCGAGTGCACCACGAACGATGTGGTAACGAACCCCTGGAAGGTCCTTTACACGACCACCACGCACAAGCACAATGCTGTGCTCTTGTAGGTTGTGACCTTCACCGCCGATGTAGGCGTTTACTTCGTTTCCGTTAGATAGACGCACCCTTGCCACTTTACGCATCGCCGAGTTTGGTTTTTTCGGCGTCGTTGTGTAGACACGAGTACATACACCCCTGCGTTGTGGGCAGGAATCCAGCGCAGCAGATTTACTCTTTTGTTTGATCTGTTTGCGACCTTTTCTTACAAGCTGTTGAATCGTTGGCATACGTACCTTTTGATTTCTAGTTTATTCCAATAATCAGTTACCCCATTTTTTGGGGACTGCAAATGTAGGGGAAATATTCGCACATACAAGCAGTGCTAAGGGAAAATAATCGGCTCGTTCTGAATTAATTAAGTAGGGTTCTTAATTCGAGGTGGAAATCTTGTGAAATCTCGAGTTGGAATTGGTCCCTAAAAATCCGACTATACCATTAACTTTGGCATCTTGTCGAACGGAAATTAATCCCCCCATTGGCTCAGTTTCTCAACCAATTAAATGATGCGCAGCGCAAGGCTGTGGAACACACTAGCGGACCAGTAATGGTCATTGCTGGTGCGGGTTCCGGAAAAACACGTGTGCTGACCTACCGCATCGCCTATCTGTTGAGCAAGGGGGTCGATGCCTTCAACATCTTGTCCTTGACCTTTACCAACAAGGCCGCGCGCGAAATGAAAGAGCGTATTGGAAAGATTGTAGGCGAATCAGAAGCGAAGAATTTATGGATGGGAACTTTCCACAGCATCTTCGCGAGAATCTTACGGATTGAAGCGGAGCGTCTGGGGTATCCGACGAACTTCACCATTTACGATGCAGACGACAGTAAAAAGGTCATCTCCAACATCATTAAGGAGAAAAACCTCGACAAGGACATTTACAAGGCCAAGACGGTCGCGTCGCGCATCAGTTCGTTGAAGAACAACCTCATTACCCCAAAGGCGTACTTCCAAAACGGAGAATTGCAAGCTCAAGACAGTGCCGCAAAACTTCCCATGTTCGGAGAGATCTACCAGGCATATACGGAGCGCTGTTTCCGCGCCGGGGCGATGGATTTTGATGATTTGCTACTGAAAACCAATGAGTTACTATATCGGTTCCCGGAAGTATTGGCCAAGTACCAGGAGCGATTCCAGTACATTTTGGTGGACGAGTATCAGGATACCAACCACAGCCAATACTTGATTGTGAAAGCTTTGGCTGCGAAGTACGAGAACATATGTATTGTGGGAGACGATGCCCAATCCATCTATGCCTTCCGAGGGGCAAACATTCGCAATATTCTCAACTTCCAAAAAGATTATCCGGATACAAGGTTATTCAAATTGGAACAGAATTACCGTTCCACAAAAACCATTGTGCAGGCGGCCAACAGCATCATTGCCAAGAACAAGGATCAGATTGAAAAGAATGTCTGGACGGACAATGGTAGTGGGGAAAAGATTGTGGTGCACAAGAGCGTTTCTGATTCGGACGAGGGAAATTATGTGGCGACCAATGTTTGGCAAACGGCTATGAACGAAGGAGCGTCGCACGATGATTTTTGTATTCTGTACAGAACCAATGCGCAGAGCCGTTCGTTTGAAGATGCGCTGCGAAAGAAAAATATACCCTACAAGATTTACGGTGGGCTGAGTTTTTACCAGCGCAAAGAAATCAAGGATGTGCTAGCCTATTTAAGGCTGGTCATTAATCCCAATGACGAGGAAGCGTTTCGCAGGGTGGTGAATTACCCAGCTAGGGGAATTGGCGCCACGACATTAGCCAAACTCACACTTGCGGCAGAACAGCAGAAATGGTCGTTGTGGCAAACGTGTGAGAAGCTGAATACCATCCCAAGTGGTATCGGAGGCGCAGCGGTGAAGAAGCTGGTTGATTTCACGACATTGATCAACAGTTTTGCTGTGTTGGCGAAAGAATATGATGCCTTTGATATGGTTGCCCACGTTGCGAAGAGCGTGGGACTTATTAAGGTGTTGGGAGAGGATAAAACGCCGGAGGGCGTGACGAGATATGAGAACGTCCAGGAATTGCTGAACGGGATCAAAGACTTTTCTGAACAGCAAAAAGAATTGGACGGTGGCGATCCGTCGTTGGCCGGCTTTATGGCTGATGTGGCCTTGTTGACCGATAGGGATAATGAGGTGGACGATGGACAACCGAAGGTGAGCATGATGACTATTCACTTGGCCAAGGGATTGGAATATCCCTATGTGTATATCGTAGGGATGGAAGAGAATTTGTTCCCGAGTATGCTAAGTGTCGGCAGTCGCAGCGAACTTGAAGAGGAACGTCGATTGTTTTATGTTGCCTTGACGCGTGCTGAAAAGAGAGCGCACTTGACCTATGCACATACCAGGTATAGATGGGGCAAGTTGATTGATTGTGAACCGTCACGGTTTATCGACGAGATTGACGAGAAATTCTTGGACATCAAGATTCCAGAATTCTCGCCGACGAGCTTTAGTTCGCCAGCACTGGACCAAGCCTTTGGCGGTGCTTTTGGCGGGGGCAATAGTTCGACGGTGTATCGCGGCAAGAATAAAGATTGGGGCAAGAAAAGCGGGGCAAAATCGGACAAGCCTAAGAAACCGGCTGCCCCTACCCTTCGTGGAAAAACATTGAAGCCAGTGCAGCGTGCCGGCGCGAGTTACGAGGCTAGTGGTGATCATTTACGTCCCGATCAACTCAGTGAAGGCATGCGCGTGGTGCATGGAAGATTTGGTCTAGGCACGGTGAAAGCGCTAGAAGGCGAAGGCGCAGATGCAAAGGCGATCATCACCTTTGATAATGCCGGAGAGAAAAGATTGTTGCTAAAATTCGCCAAGGTTAAGGCGGTATAAGCCAAGAAATTAGTTATTTGAGGGTATGGAATACAATACAGAACGGACCACTTTAAAAATCCCAGAATATGGCCGCAATGTCCAGCGTATGGTGGACTACTGCTTGACCATTGAGGATAAGGAACACCGCAACAAAGTGGCACAGAGCATCATTGATGTCATTGGGAATTTGAATCCCGCCATACGTGATGCACCCGATTATTCGCACAAATTGTGGGATCATCTATTCATCATGTCAGATTTTGAACTTGATGTGGACAGTCCCTACCCTATACCTACCGCCGAGAGTTTTGTTGGCCTTCCCGACGAAGTGCCCTACCCTGTGAAATCTCGAAAATTCCGTCACTACGGCAGCATTGTAAAAACGATGGTCGAGCGTGCAGTGAGCATGGAAGATGGCGAGGAAAAGGAAGCGTTAGTCTATGGCATTGCCTATGCGATGAAGCGCAACTACCTAAAGTTCAACAAGGACACGGTAGACGATAAGACCATTTTGGCTGATTTACAAGAGATCGCGGAAGGGAAACTAAAAGTGGACGGCATTGAATTGCCACATCCAAAGGCCTTTAACATTAGTGCCGCTGAGCGCAATCCTTTGGGCAAAAAGAAAAACAACAAGAAAAAGAAAAGACGCTTCTAATACATGGGCACATTCAAGATAAACGGGGGCAAGAAGCTCAACGGAACCATTACACCTCAGGGTGCGAAAAACGAAACTTTACAGATTCTTTGTGCAGTACTGCTGACACCGGAAGAGGTTCGCATCACTAACATTCCAGATATCGTGGATGTCAACAAACTCATTGATTTGTTGGGTGATTTGGGCGTGTACGTGAAGAAAAACGGTCACGGCGATTATACGTTCAAGGCGGAAAATGTGAATTTGGATTTCATGCACTCGGAAGAGTTCAAGACCAAGGGCGCTTCACTGCGCGGTTCCATTATGATTGTTGGTCCACTTTTGGCCAGATTTGGAAAGGCATATATCCCTAAACCGGGTGGTGATAAAATTGGGCGTAGAAGATTGGATACGCACTTCTTGGGCTTTGAGAAATTGGGCGCCAAGTTCAACTATGATTCAAAAGATTCGTTTTACAGCGTAGATGCATCTGAGCTTAAAGGAACCTATATGTTGCTCGATGAAGCATCGGTGACGGGTACAGCAAACGTGGTGATGGCCGCAGTAATGGCCAAAGGCAAGACCACCATATATAACGCGGCTTGTGAGCCCTATTTGCAACAGCTCTGTAAGATGTTGGTGCGCATGGGTGCCAAGATTGACGGTATCGGTTCTAATATGCTGCACATTGAAGGTGTAGATGCGCTGGGCGGTACAGACCACCGTATTTTGCCCGATATGATTGAGATCGGTTCGTGGATTGGATTGGCTGCGATGACGGGATCTGATATTACGATTAAGGATGTGAGCTACCCGGATTTGGGCATTATCCCTACGGTTTTCCGCCGTTTGGGAGTTCATACGGAGCTTATTGGGGATGATTTGAGAGTACCAGCGCACGACCATTATGAGATCGAGAGCTTCATTGACGGATCTATCATGACCATCGCGGATGCGCCTTGGCCTGGTTTTACACCGGATTTGTTGAGCATCATTTTGGTGACGGCGACACAGGCGCGCGGATCGGTGCTGATCCATCAGAAAATGTTCGAGAGCAGGTTGTTCTTTACCGATAAGTTGATCGATATGGGGGCACAGATCATTTTGTGCGATCCGCACCGCGCGACGGTGATCGGACTGGACAAGCAGGCGCCTTTGAGAGCAACGACAATGACGAGTCCGGATATTCGAGCTGGGGTGAGCTTGTTGATCGCGGCGTTGAGTGCTGAGGGTACTTCTACTATTCACAACATCAATCAAATTGACCGCGGATATGAAAATATTGACGGAAGGTTGAAAGCCTTGGGTGCTGATATTGTTAGACTATAAAAATAGATAGAATGAGATTGAAGAAAAGTATGTTCATGATGGGTGCTGTTGCCGGAGCGGTGGCAGTGCTTATGGCAGCGCAAAAAGATGTTGAGGTGAGTAATGCTGGGTCGGATGTTGTGGAAGCGCAGATGGCGACTTTGGGCATTGGGGATCAAGCTCCAGAGATTGCAATGAGAGACCCGCAAGGGAATGTGCGGAAGTTATCTGATTTGAGAGGCAAGGTCGTGTTGATCGATTTTTGGGCTTCTTGGTGTCGTCCGTGTAGAATGGAAAACCCGAATGTGGTGAAGACTTACAATGAGTACAAGGATGTTCGCTTCAAGAACGGAGATGGCTTTGAGGTGTTTTCCGTGAGTTTGGACCAAAATAAAGCGGCATGGGAAGCCGGTATTAAGCAAGACGGATTGGTTTGGGAGAACCATGTAAGTGATTTGCAATACTGGAGAAATGCAGCGGCACAGACCTACGGGGTGAACAGTATTCCTGCGACGTATTTGATTGACGGCGAAGGGAATATCATCAAGAAGAACTTGCGCGGTCAGGCGTTGAGAAATACCCTTGAGGTATTGAAGAAATAATTGGGCATTTGAGGTCCAAGGAAAGAGTCCCCGCAGTGGGACTTTTTTTATGGGCGCAGGTGGCCGCTGACAAGGTGTCAGCGAGAAAGGAATTGGTAGGCATTTTGCCTTAAGTAGAGCAGATAAAAGTAAAACCCAACCCTAATGAGCGATAAAGATCAAATTAACGAAGAAGGTTTGCACGAGGAAGAAGTGCAACAGGAATTGGACCCAAATCAAGAGGAAAGTACTGAAAATCAGGATACTGAATCAGACCCTGTAGCTAAACTCGAGGATGAGGTGAAGGATTTAAAAGACCAGAATCTTCGCTTATATGCTGAGTTTGAGAACTTCCGTCGCCGCACCGCCAAGGAGCGTTTGGAGTTGATGGAAAGTGCCAACAAAGACACATTAGCAGTTTTATTGCCGGTATTGGACGATTTTGACAGAGCCTTGAAGAACATCGAGGAGACGGAAGCCAATGCGCCAGTGTTGGAGGGAATGAAGCTTATTTCGCACAAGTTGAAAGAGACCTTGAAAGGCAAGGGGCTGAAGGAAATGGAGAGTACCGTGGGGCAAGCATTCGATGTTGAGACCATGGAGGCCATTACTCAGATTCCCGCTCCTACACCGGAAATGGCGGGTAAAGTCATCGACGAGGTGGAGAAAGGCTATTTGATCGGAGAAAAAGTGATCCGCTACGCTAAAGTAGTAGTGGGTAAAGAAGCATAAGATGTCAAAAAGAGATTACTACGACGTACTAGGCGTAAGCAAGAGTTCCAGTCAGGATGAAATCAAAAAGGCGTACCGCAAGGTGGCATTGAAATACCATCCGGATAGGAACCCTGACGATAAAGATGCCGAAGATAAATTCAAGGAGGCGGCTGAGGCCTACGACGTACTGGGTAATGAAGAAAAGCGACGCAAGTACGACCAGTTCGGTCACCAAGCCTTTGGGGCGGGTGCCGGCGGAGGTGGTTTCCACGGCAACATGAATGATATTTTCGACATGTTCGGAGATATTTTCGGTGGCGGCGGTGGCGGCGGCTTCGGTGGGTTTGGCGGTTTTGGCGGTGGCGGCAGAGCGCGTCAAGCCAAGGGATCAAACTTGCGCATCAAGGTGAAGTTGACCCTGGAGGAAGTAGCTAATGGCGTTGAGAAAAAGATCAAAATTCGTCGCGCAAAGATTGCCGATGGCGTGACGTTCAAGACGTGTAGCACCTGTAATGGTGCCGGCCAAGTACAGCAGGTAACCAATACTATTTTAGGCCAGATGCGCACTGCGGCCACTTGTTCGAGCTGTAGTGGAAGCGGAAAGGTCGTGGATCAGAAACCTTCGGGTGTAGGGTCGGACGGTTTGGACCGCCAAGAAGAAGTGGTGAGCGTGAAGATTCCAGCAGGTGTGCAAGACGGCATGCAATTACGTGTAGGCGGTAAAGGAAATGAAGTACTTGGCGGTGTGCCGGGGGATTTGATTGTCCTTGTGGAAGAAATTGAGCACGAGTCCTTGACGCGTGATGGTGAGAACTTGCATTACGAGTTGAATTTGAGCTTCCCGGATGCAGCCTTAGGTTGTGAGGTGGAAATCCCTACAGTGAGTGGGGCCGTTAAAATAAATATTGATGCCGGTACTCAGCCAGGAAAGATTTTAAGATTGAAAAACAAAGGTTTGCCTAATGTACAGGGCTATGGCAAGGGGGACCAATTAATCCATGTGAACATTTGGGTACCCAAATCATTGAGCAGTGACGAAAAGAAAGCCATTGAAAAATTGAAGGACTCGAAAAACTTTGAACCGAATCCCGGAAAATCAGACAAAGGATTCTTTGACCGCGTCAAAGAGATGTTCAGCTAACTTTTATACCTTATAGCTCCTGCCGTTGGCGGGAGTTTTTCGTTGAGATTATGATTAAAGCCACTAACGTTACCAAACGCTACAGCCAAAAGCTGGCATTGGACGCCATCGACCTTGAACATTCCCAAGGGAAGTGTTTATGGACTTGCTAGGACCCAAACGGCGCGGGAAAACGTCATTCATTCGCATCATGAACCAAATCACTGCGCCGGACGAAGGCCAGGTGTATTTTGGTGATCGCGCATTGCAACCTAGAGATATTGCGCGCATTGGCTATTTACCGGAGGAGCGCGGATTGTATAAAAAGATGAAGGTGGGCGAGCAGGTGCTTTACCTAGCCAAGATTAAAAGGATTGAGTGCCGCAGAAGCCAAGAGCAGGGCCAAAAATGGTTTGAGCGTTGGAGATGGCTGATTTCTGGGAAAAGAAAGTCGAAGACCTCAGCAAGGGTATGGCTCAGAAGGTTCAGTTTGTGACAACCGTATTACACGAGCCGGAGTTGTTGATTTTTGACGAGCCCTTCACCGGTTTTGACCCCATCAATACCAACCTCATCAAAAAAGAAATTAAACGTCTCAATAAGGAAGGCGCCACGGTCATTTTCTCCACTCACCGTATGGAAAGTGTGGAAGAAATATGTGATTATATCGGACTGATCAACCATGGTCAAGTCATGGTTGAAGGACCGCTATTTGATATCCGCAGGCATTACAAAACGGCACCTATTCCTTTGTGGTAAAACTGAACAGACGTTCGCATTGGTTTGAATGTTTTGTCTCGTGACCACCAACACACAGGTTTTACGACAACTATTAAATCGGACCACTATCCTAGCGGTATCATTCAAGAATTGGCCAGCAGCAACGAGCTTCTAGGATTCGAAGAAGTGCTGCCGAGTGTAAGCGACGTTTTTATTGATATCGTTCAAAACGGACCTAAACCCAAAGACTCATGAACAGCCCTATCCTACTGATTATACAGCGTGAGTTTTTGACTCGCGTCCGCAAGAAGACCTTCCTCTTGATGACCTTGCTGGCGCCGGTATTGTTGGCAGCCGTAATGATCGCGCCTGGACTTTTGGCATCCATGCCGGAGGAGGATAAGACGATTCTCGTATTGGACGAACCTTCCATCCTATTGCCTGAAGAAGGTACTTCGCAATTTGCACTGGACTATTTGAATCCGGGCGAATTCGATTTAGAATTGGCCAAGCAATTCCTAAGGGAAAGTGATAAAGATGCACTCCTGTATATCCCTGCAGGAAATGGCTGGGACCCTGATTTTATCAAGAGAAACATTCTGCTCTACGGCAAGGAAGATATTGGCATCGACCTCCAACGTTTTATTGAACGTCAGCTCGAGGAAAAGATCAACAACCAAAAGCTTATTCAACAGGGCGTCGATCCTGAGGTAGTTACACAGACCAAAACGCAGGTGAGTGTGAAGAGCTTCACCTTGGGCGAAGAAGAAGGCAATGAAGAAACCAGCGCTACTCCACTAAAGATGGGACTGGGTTACATCGCCGGTATTTTGATTTACTTCTTCATCTTCTTCTACGCAGTTCAGGTGATGCGCGGAGTGATTGAAGAGAAAACCAGCCGCATTGTCGAAGTGATTATCTCAAGCGTTCGTCCTCGCCAACTGATGATGGGTAAAATCCTCGGTATCGGTCTAGTAGGTGTGGTCCAATTCCTAATCTGGGTCATCCTTTCTGGAACTATCTACACCGTAGTAAGCACCTTCATCTATCCCGAAATTTTTGCGCAGCAAGTTCCTATGGGTCCTGATGCACCGGACCTTAGCCAAGTCGATCAAAGCAACATTTTCGCCATGATTAATAGCATCAACTTCCCTGTTGTTTTGGGTGGGTTTGTGTTCTATTTCTTCGGCGGGTACTTCCTCTACAGTGCGCTTTTCGCAGCATTGGGCTCGGCTATTGATCAAGAAGCCGACAGCCAACAATTCATGCTGCCAGTGACTGCCCCAATGATCATTGCCATTACTACTGCGATGAATATTGTTCAAGATCCAAATGGACCTATCGCCTTTTGGATGAGTATGATTCCGCTGACCTCACCCATCTCTATGATGATACGCCTACCGTTCGGTGTTCCGATCTGGCAAATGGCTTTGAGTGCGACCCTATTGGTAGGAACATTTTTTGGTGTTGTAGCGCTTGCAGGAAAAATCTACAGAGTCGGTATATTGATGTACGGTAAAAAGGTGACCTGGAAAGAATTATATAAATGGTTGAGGTACTAGAAAATATCCAGCAGTGGTTCGCTGAATTCTTGAGTTATAGAATTTGGGCGACCGATTTTTTCAGACTTTCTGTAAAAAGCCTGCTGCAGGTGCTGTTGCTTCTCGCTTCTGCGCGTTATGGATTTTGGCTACTCAACCGCATCATCATGCGCAGTAAAGCCGGCGAGCATTACGATGAAGGAAGACGATACACCATCCTGCAGATTTCCAAATACATCATCTACACGGTAGTCATCGTCGTGGCCTTGGAAACTGTAGGGGTCAAAGTAACGGCACTTCTCGCGGCATCCACAGCGCTTTTTGTTGGTTTGGGCCTTGGTCTACAAGATGCCTTTAAGGACCTCAGCTCAGGAGTTATTATACTCGTTGAGCGCACCTTGAGTGTTGGTGATATCATTCAATTGGAAAATCAAATTGGAAAAGTTGAAGCAGTTGGGTTACGCACAACAACCGTTCGTACTCGCGATGATATTTTAATCATTGTGCCCAATTCAAAATTGACCAACGAGACTGTTATCAACCTCACGCACAGCGAAGAGACGACACGCTTTTCACTCACTGTAAGCGTAGCTTTTGGTAGCGACACAGAGAAAGTAGCCAAGATCTTATATGATATTGCGGCCAACCATCCACAGGCCGATGATAAAGAAGAACCCTTGGTACTTCTGAAAGACTTTGGCGATAGCGCATTGATTTTTGAATTGAACTTCTACACACGAGACCTCTTCTTCGTAGAAAAAATTAAAAGCGACCTGAGATTCGCTATCGATAAAGAGTTCTTCGAAAACCAGATTATTATCCCATTCCCGCAGCGTACCGTTTGGAAAGGTCCTGAACGCATTACCCAATTTGGGAATGGCATAGTTGGTGCAGGAGAGATTATGCCGGACGAAGACAGCGAAAGGGATAACGGCGCCGTTTAAAGAATTACTATGAGCAGAATACTATTGATTGAAGACGAGGTAGCCATTCGTAGGGTACTAAAGAAAATCCTTCTCGAGGAGGATGCCAGCCACTCCATTCATGAAGCGGAAGACGGTAAAATGGCCATCGAGACCTTCGGAGAAGGGAATTGGGACTTGGTCTTCTGTGATATCAAAATGCCTCACAAGGATGGCGTCGAGGTGCTTGAGCATATGATGAGCGTCAATCCAGACGTTCCCGTCATTATGATTTCCGGGCACGGCGATATCAACACTGCAGTAGATTGCTTGAAAAAAGGGGCGTACGATTACCTGCCTAAACCTCCAGACCTCAATCGCTTATTAAGTACCGTGAGAAATGCGCTGACGCAAAAAGAACTGGTCAGCGAGGTTAAAACTTTGAAAAAGCGCGTCAGTAAGAAGTACAAGATGATCGGTGAAAGTGCCGGGATGCAGGAGCTGCGCGACATCATAGAAAAAGTAGCACCGTCGGAAGCCCGCGTGCTTATTACCGGTCCTAACGGTTCTGGAAAAGAACTGGTCGCTCACCAAATTCACGAGCAGAGTCAGCGCAGCAAGAATGCGATGATAGAAGTGAATTGTGCAGCCATTCCTGCAGAATTGATCGAAAGTGAACTCTTTGGACACAAAAAAGGAGCCTTTACCGGTGCGCAGAAAGACCGCAAAGGGAAATTTGAATTGGCCAACGGCGGAACCCTGTTTTTGGACGAGATTGGGGACATGAGCCTCAGTGCACAAGCCAAAGTACTGCGTGCATTGCAAGAACATAAAATCACTCCTGTCGGTGGCGATAAAAGTATCAAGGTGGACGTTCGAGTATTGGCTGCGACCAATAAGGACCTACGCAAGATGATTGACGAGGGTAAGTTCCGTGAAGATTTGTACCACAGATTGGGCGTAATCGTCATGGAGGTACCAGGACTCAACGCTCGTCGTGATGATATCCCGCTGCTTGCAGATCATTTCTTGAAAGCCATTGGTGAAGAATACGGAACTGCTCCAAAGGAAATTGATGCACAGGCTATCGCCGCCTTACAAGACTACGATTGGACAGGAAACATCCGTGAATTCCGCAATGTCATAGAGCGTCTTCATATTTTGAGCGGTAATCCAATAAGCAAATCGTGCGTAGATAAATTCGCGAGGAAATAAGCGTACTTTTGCTTCAAATAAAGAAGCACATGAGTTTCCCAAAATTTCTCGTAGCAGATAACACCGATAGCCCGGATGCTATCTTTATCGTACACACCGAATTTCCAGCATTCATCCTCAACCTAGAGAATGATGAAGTAAAGTGGTTGGACGACATCAGCGACGAAAACGAAGGTGATTTGACGAAAACCCTTGAAGGCCTCATCGCAGAAGCTGAGGATTTCTACCAACGTGAAGTCGACCGCTACAACCTCTAATGGCCTACCGCTGGAGCAAATACAGTCAGCAGTATAAAATCAGCCTTAACCTTGCCTACCCAGTTGTCATAGGACAGCTTGGACAAATCATGGTAAGTGTGGCCGATTCTATCATGGTCGGAAAATTCCTCGGAACCATTCCACTTGCAGCGATTAGCCTTGCCGTATCGGTGCTGATCATCCCCATGGTTTTTGCCATAGGTGTGGCCTATGGACTCACTCCTCTTGTTGCCGGCGCTGACGGTGAAGAGAATCCTGCAGCAGCTACCAAATACTTCAAGAACGGCTTAGTGCTCAACAGCATTTTGGGCTTACTCATTTATGGACTTATTGCCCTTTTTGCCGAAGGAGCGCCCATCTGCTTGGTCAAGACGAGCGTGTAGTTTCTGAAGCCATACCCTACCTGCATTCATGTGGTTGGTTTTTCCATCGTCCCAATGATGAGCTTTTTCTTTGCTTTCAAGCAATTTGCCGAAGGGTTGAGCGATACCAAAGCCGCCATGCGTGTGAGCTTGGCTGGCGAACTTGTTGAATGTCCTTTTAAACTACCCTTTGATTACGGGTTGGGGACCATTCCCGGAATTGGGATTGATCGGGTGCCGCAGTCTCACATTGGTTACTCGATTTCTTATGGTCGGTGGAATGGCCATCTACATTCGTAAGAACAAAAGTTCGCCTCTATTGGTCGTATTGGAGAAGCTCAGAAATGAATTGGCAAGCATTAAAGATATTCTCGCTATTGGGGTGCCGAGTGGATTGCAATTGTTTTTGAAGCCGGTGCCTTCGCCATGAGCGGTGTGATCGTGGGAATGATTGGTCCCGTGCAGCAAGCCGCGCATCAAATTGCCTTAAACATTGCCTCGGTCAGTTATATGATGGGCAGTGGCCTGGGCGCAGCAGCGACTATTCGCGTGGGCAACCAGCTTGGCAAACGAGATATCCCTATGCTTCGATTGGCTGGACAGAGCCTGTTCCACCTCACCCTAGCCATGATGGTTGTGACCATGATTTTGCTGATTGGTCTTTCGAAATTTCCTGCCTGAATTCTATAGCTCAGATCCTGAAGTATTGCAATACACCGCCGTACTCATGATTGCCGCCGGAATCTTCCAATTGCCCGATGGACTCCAGGCCACCACTTTAGGTGCCTTAAGAGGGGCGCAGGATGTAAATATTCCGACCATTATCGCTTTTGTGGCCTATTGGGTCATTGCCGTACCGATGTGTTATTACCTCGGCATCACCGAAAAAATGGGACCTTTGGGGTTTGGATTGGGCTAACCATAGGATTGTCCTGGCTTCCATAGCCTTGTATTGGCGATTCCAGCACAAAGGTGCGCCGCATCGATTAAGCGAATTCCCGCGCGCTTCAACAACGCATCCACTTTCGGCTCACGTCCTCTAAACTTCTTATACAATTCATCCGGCGCTACGGTACCGCCGCTGCTTAGTACTACCGCGAAATCTGTGGCTACGGTTTCATTGAAAATCCCCTCTTCTTCGAAACGCTCAAAAGCATCTGCATCCAACACCTCAGCCCATTTATAGCTGTAGTATCCTGCGCTGTATCCACCTTGGAAAATATGACTGAAGGCCGTGCTTGATAAGGTACCTTCCAACGATTCGAATAGTGAAGTTTCCTTCAAGGCCTCCGCTTCATGCTCGGCCACCGATCCAATGAAGGGTTCGGTGCGGGCGTGCCAGCTCAGGTCTAAGTACCCAAAATTGAGTTGGCGGAGCGTCATATATCCTTCCAAGAAAGTTTGGCTTTCTTTAATCTTGTCAATATAGGATTGTGGCAAGACTTTCACCGGTTTCATAATGCTTGGCAAACAAGGCCAATGCTTCCGGTTGGTAGCACCAATTCTCCATGATCTGAGAAGGCAATTCCACAAAATCCCAATACACTGACGTCCCCGTCAATGAAGGATAGGTACCCTTGGCCATCATCCCGTGCAGGGCATGACCAAATTCATGGAACAAGGTGGTCACCTCATTAAAGGTCAACAGCGACGGCTTAGTTGCCGTAGGTTTTGTGAAGTTACAGACGATGCTGATGTGCGGTCGTACCTCCGTACCCGCTTCCGCATACATACTGCGGTAGCTGGTCATCCAAGCACCCGCGCGTTTCCATCCCTTGGGAAAAATCTGCATAGAATAGACTCAGGAATGTACCCTCGCGATCAAAGACCTCATAGGCATCTACATCTTCGTGGTATACACTCACCGCATCCGTCGGCTTGAACGTCAATCCAAAGAGCTTACCCGCCACTGCAAACGCGCCGTCCAGCACATTTTCCAGTTTGAAATACGGCTTCAAAGCTTGGTCGTCTAAACTCAGTGTCGCCTTCTTCAACTTCTCTGACCAGTAGCTAAAGTCCCACGCTTGCAAAGGTATTTCAGCGCCCTCACTTGCCGCAAAGTCACTGACCTCGGCCAAATCTTTCTGAGCCGCAGGCTTGCCACTGTCTTCAGGTGGTCCAGAAACTCAAAAACCGTCTCAGGTGTTTTCGCCATGCGCTTGCTCAAGGTCAAGGCCGCATGAGATTCAAAGCCTAATAATTTCGCGCGTTCCAAGCGTAAGTTGACGATCTCGCGAATGACTTCCTCATTGTTGTTGTCGTTTGCTTGTGCACCACGAGATGCATAAGCCGTATAGAAATGCTTGCGCAACCCTGCATCCTCGGCGTATTTCATGACGCTGATGTAGGTCGGCATATCCAAGCCAAGGAGGTAGCCTGTTTTATCTTTTGAAGTGGCCAATTGGCCAGCCGCATCCACCACATCTTCTGGCAATCCTGCCAGTACCGCCACATCCCCCGTGTGGTATTCAAAAGCCTGCGTCTCCGCCAACACATGCTCTCCAAAGGTCAAACTCAAAGTGCTCAAACGCTCGTTCAGCGCCTTTAATCGATCCCGGTCCGCACCTTGCAACAAGGCCCCGTTGCGCACATAGCCTTCATAGGTCTCCTTCAGCAGTCGTTCCTGCTCCGCGGTCAACCCCTCTTCAGCTTGATCCACTACCGCCTTAATGCGTAAAAACAACGGCTCGTTCAACAAGGTCTGGCTACTGAACGCAGTAAGCTTGGGTGAGAAGCTGCGCGCGATTTCTTGAATCTCGCTATTGGTTTCCGCACTGTTCAAATTGAAAAAGCAGCTGCTGATCATATTCAACTCGTTCGTCGAAAACTCCAGTGCCTCTATCGTATTGGCGAATGTAGGCGCGTCCGGATTTGCCACAATGGCTTCTTGACGCTGCTCAGCCACCGCGATCCAATGATCGAGGGCGGGCATAAAGTGTGCTGGGGCTATGGCGGCGAAGTCCAAACTGCCGTGTGCAGTCTGAGGGAAATCAATCAGTGGGTTCATAAGGGCAGTGCTAATTTCTCTTTCAAAGATAACGTGTAGCGCGCGCAATACCTACCTTTGAGCTATGGCAAAAGAGCGAGTAAATTGGGCCTTAAGCGGAATGACCTGCGCAGGTTGTGCACACAGCGCACACACCATTGCAGAAGGGATGCCCGGCATTTCTGAGGTCCAAGTCCGTTACGCCAGCGGCGCCTTCAAAGCGACCATCGACCATGCCACGTTTTCGACCTTCTGCACTCTCAAGGAAAATTTGGCCAAAGCTGGGTACGGACTAACGACCACTGAATACCCACGCCGCAAGAACGCATCGCCAGCCAGCAAGCCGTAGACTACGCAAGCGCAATGAATTAATCCTCGCCACCACCCTTGCCCTTCCGCTGCTGGTCATCGGCATGATGCATCTGATGGCACCGTGGGTGATGGGGGTCCAATTCTTTCTTGCCCTCGCCCTCACCGCATACTTTGGTCGTCACATTCACAAAAAGGCTTTTCAACTCGCCCTCAACCTCGCCACAAACATGGACACCCTTGTGTCCCTCGGCTCTTTGGTCGCCTTTGTCTTCTCTATCCTAGGGTGGATCAACCACCAGCACCAACAGATTTATTTTGAAAGTGCGGGACTGATCATCTATTTCATCCTCATTGGCAAGTACCTCGAGGACCGAGGCAAGGCCTCGAACAGCAAAACGTTGGCGGAGCTTATTGCCCTTCAGCCACAGCAGGCATTGCGCGTGGAAGATGGGAAGGAAGAACGGGTACCGGTGGAGGTATTGGAATTAGACCAATTCATTCGCATCCAACCCGCCGAGCGCGTGCCCGTGGACGGTATTGTTGTCGAAGGACTTTCCACCATCGACGAAAGCACCTTCACCGGCGAACCCCTACCCGTAGATAAAAAACAAGGCGCAAAGGTTTGGGCCGGCACCCTGAACGGTTCCGGAGGGTTACTGGTCCAAGTGACCCACACCGGCCGCACCAGCGCACTCGGAAATATTATCGATGCCGTAGTCGAAGCTCAGGGGACGGCTGCACCCATAGAAGCATTGACCGACCGCATATCTAAAATCTTTGTGCCTATCATCCTTGCCCTGAGCCTAGCAACCGGCATGTTTTGGTACTTCTACCTGGACAGCCCAAAGGCCTTGATCTACGCCATCGATGTGCTGGTCATTGCTTGCCCGTGTGCCTTGGGACTCGCCACTCCGTTGGCCATGGTTGCCGCCACGGGAATAGGGCAGCAAAAACGGTTTATTGATTAAAAATGCGGCGGCCTTGCAAACGGCCCAAGATTTGAAATTTGCGCTGCTGGATAAAACGGGACACTTGACTCTGGGGGCACCCGGTCTTAGAACTGAATTGGCCCCAAGAACGACAGACCTCCATTTTCAGGCATCGTGACCGCGCTGAACTCGAAGGGAACACACCCTTTGAACCACGCACTCGCAACACACCTTGCCGCCAACAATTCAGCCGTTCTTCCCACCATCAAACGCTTTAAAGCACTCCCAGGAAAAGGCATTCAAGGAAAGATTGACGGTCTCACCTACTACCTCGGCTCGGCCAATTTCTTCCGCGAAATCTGCAACACCGAACCCCCGACCCTCACACAAACTCACAGCCTCTTCTTCACCGACGAAGGTCTGCTGGCCACGGTGAGTTTCGAGGATGCCCTTCACCCGGACGCGCCCGCCCTCATCCAATGCCTCCACGACCTCGGGATTGTGCCTATCGTTGCCTCGGGCGACACACCGGCAGCTGTCGCCCAATGTGCCGCGGCCCTCGGCCTCAAATTCCACCACGGCGGCCTGCTCCCTCAGGACAAGCTAGCCCTCGTACAAGAGTACCAAGCGCGCGGCCGCACACTGATGCTCGGGGACGGCATCAACGACGCCATCGCCCTGAATGCAGCAGATATAGGCATGTCTATGGCCCACGGAACTGCCGTAGCACAAGAGAGCGCAGATGTGGTTTTGACCCGAGAAGGCCTACCCCAAATGGCCAATTCTTCGTCCTGAGCCGACTCACCATGCAAACCATCAAAGGCAATCTCTGGTGGGCGTTCGGCTACAACATCATTGCCATTCCTATCGCAGCCGGCCTGCTGGCTTCTCGGTGGCTTACGGATTAGAATTAACCCCAATGATGGCAAGTATTGCCATGAGTTTTAGTAGTTTAGGCGTAGTGGCCAATTCGCTACGCATGCACAACAAATCCCTATCAAAATGACCGTAAATTCAAAAATCAATTGTGGCGGATGTATCGCCAAAGTGAATACCGACCTGAACGAACTTCTTGGAGAAGGAAATTGGTCCGTGGATACTTCTTTGCCCAATAAACCATTGACCTTCTCAGACGATGCCGATGTGGACGATGTCCTCGACGTACTTGAGAAGCACAACATGATCGCCGACTGATGCACATTGCCTTTGTGGCACGAAAAACCCTGTATAGCCAACCCGGCGGAGATACAGTGCAGGTGGAGCAAAGTGCAGCAGCACTGCGCCGCCAAGGCCACAATGTGAGCATCACTACCTCCGGCACACCCTTGCCGGACAACATCGACGTACTGCACGGCTTCAACCTCGGCCGACCTGCCGACCTGCTGCCCAACTTCACCTCCTTTCCAGGAAAGAAAGTCCTGAGCAGCATATATGTAGATTACGCATTGGCCGATTCCGTTCGCTTCCCCCTCCTCTACAAAGTCTTGGGCAAGCACGGACTAGAACATTTGAAAACGTTGGCCCGAGCCGTAAACGGCTCGGACCGATGGCCGGGCCTCGCCTACGCGCTGCGCGGACAGCGCCGAAGCGTACAAGCCCTGCTCAAACACACCCACACGGTGCTCACCTCCTCCGATAGCGAGGCCCGTCGCCTCGAACAGGATTTTGGCGCCTTGCCGAAGGCTATTACCGTGCCCTTGGGCGTGGCGGATGAATTCCTCACACCACCGAAGGAAGGTTCGAAGGAAGGCATATTGATGCTCGGCAGGTTGGAATGGCTGAAGAACCAAAAGACGGTCATTCAATGGGCAAGCAAGCACCAATGGCCACTGACGGTCGTGGGAGATCCCAACAAAAATCAACCCGGGTATTACCGTGAATGCAAAGCCGCGGCCGGCCAGACCATCACATTCTTACCACATACCAGCGGCGAGGAACTGCTGGCCTTGCTGGATTCCCACAAACTACTTGTGGTCCCCTCCCATTTGAATCCTTCTTCGTTGGTCGGCTGGGAAGCTGCAGCAAGGGGCATGAAGGTGCTGTTCAATGAGGTAGCAGGATATGAAAGAAACCCTCGCGCCCATTGGTGAAGGGATGGATTTTTCAACGAAGCCAGCCTGTGTCTTGCGTATTCAAGAAGCCTTGGCCGAAACCGACGGACATAAAAAAATCCCAAGCCCTGCTCGAAAGCAGATCTTGGGATCAAATTGTGATGCAGATTCTAGCAGCGTACGCTTAACTAGCGCTGATTTTCCATTTCTTTTTCAAAGGTTTCCTTGAATTTCTCATAGTTATAATCAACCATGATTTTATCATTCTTGCTTAAGGCTTTGTAGTAATCCTTGACAATTTTCTCACCATCAAGCTCTATAGCAATGTAATACTTGTACCTACCGGTTGAAGTTTCTTGAACTAATTTATCACAAACCGTTACAGTTCCACTAATTCTTTCATCAATTACTGTACGTGCATTTGATTCAAATCTTTCTAATACCTCTTCAACATTATTGACTTCAGTACTTTTCACATAGTTATCGGCGACTACCTTCATGGTACTATTAATCATTCCAGCCAATTCAGCGCGAGCATTGCTCAATGCCTTTTTCTTTGCTACGTTTTGATCAAGACTCTCCCCAAAACTGTACACGCGAAAGGTTTTCCTATCACTCTTAAATTCCGAACATGGAACAGTAAGTTCAACTTCACCCTTCGGCAGTTTTGATTTCGACCCACAACTGGCTAAGATCAAGCTAGCTCCAATGGCTGCAACAAATAATAATCTCGCTCTCATAATAAACGGTGTTAATTGATAATAGTTAGGTTAAGGTACGGAGTCCTTGTGAATTAGAATCCAAAAGGCGTGCCAAAATCACTTTCGACCTCTTGAGCGCTGCTTCTCTTGCTCTGCGGCGAAGAATTCGAGGGCGCGCTCTACTTGGAGATCGACGTTCTTTAAGCGCTTGGTGGAATGGCAAATGGTGCGCTTCCGACCGTCCGTCATGCGCGCCCAAACCTCAGCCACGATCGGGTCTTGGTCCAGTAATGCGAGCAGTACTTCAGGGATTTCCACTCCCAGCGGGTTGGGGTCTTCGAAGATTTCAATGACGACCTTTTCGCCTGCCATTAGATCGAGGGCTTTCATATGGGCCTTGCTCACCATCATGCATCGAATGCCCGGGGAATGGGTGTTGAGGCCGCATTGAATATCGCCCTGTCCGTTAATGCGCAGCACCACGCGGGTGCGGGCGCCTTTGGGAAAATTAGCCACCACCTCATTAGAAATACAAACCACGTGATGCGGCATGTTGGGAAACATGGGTCTATAAAGGCTGTATCGCTGTAGCAGCAACTTCATTACCAGGAGATCTGTAAATGACGTATCCGTCAAAAACTCGGTATCGGTGAAGGTCTTTAAGAAATCTAATAATCCTTGTTTTTGCGCATCAGACCAATTTCGTCCAACGCCCACCGCCTTCATATTTGGATCGATGGTCGCATGGATGACCGCCCATTTCATAAAATTCCAGCACCTCAGCAAGCGTCTGAAAACTGACCGTCGTGCATGTACGGGAAGCTGTATTCAACATTGCGCAATGACGGAACCTTGAACAATTACCGCGGTCGGAAGGGATCCCCCGTCACCGCCTCACGTCCTCGCCTACAGCATAAATGCTATCTAATCCATTGTTAGTGAATTGCAGCAGTCCAAAAGCACCCATCTGGTATCCTGTGGTCGCTAAACCGTGACAATGGAAACAATCGCCTTGTTCGTTATTGAAAATATCAAAACCCAATTGTTCTGAAGGCGTAAACGTATAGGTACCCTGTACATACTGATCGAGCTTGCTACCCCCACTTACCAGCGTACGAACATACTGAGCCAATGCTTTCGCAGTATGTTGTCTCGTGATGGGGTCATCCGTACCAAAAGCGTCTGCAAACAGCTCAACATAGGTAGGATCCTGGGCCAATTTCGCGATGACATCCGGCCATTGCGCATGCATTTCAATAGGATTCACCACCGGATCCTGCACTTGATCTTCTAGACTATTTTCACGCCCGTCCCAAAAAAAGAAGTCTTGCCAAGCCATATTCGTTAATACCATGGCATTCACTGAACCTGTGATACCGTCAATTCCCGTGGAGTATTGAAAGGGCTCCGCAAATCCATGCTCCTGACTGTGACACGAACCACAACTTTGGGTATTGTCGCCAGAAAGTCTTGGATCAAAAAATAGATGACGTCCCAGCTTTACACCTTCTGCAGTCAATGGATTATCTGCCGGAATATCGGGCGTCGGAAAATGGGATGGGTATACTAAAGACAGTGGTGTAGGATTGTGCAAAGGTTCATCGGGTCCACAGCTCGCAGCTATGAACAAAAAGACCAATGGCACTAAAATTAACCTACTCTTCTTCATCTTTATGCGGTTCAACAGCGCTCGTATAGTTTTCAAATTTACGAATGACTTCCTGCATATCCTCTGGTAAAACACTTTCATAGCGGTGTTGTTCGCCTGTTTTTGGATGCGTAAAGCCTAAACTCTTTGCGTGCAGGGCATGACGGGGACAAGCTTTAAAGCAATTCATAATGAACTGCTTGTATTTTGTAAACGTCGTTCCTTTCAAAATTTTATCCCCACCGTAGCGCTCATCATTGAATAAAGGGTGGCCTAAATATTTCATGTGAACACGAATCTGGTGCGTTCGACCCGTTTCTAGTTTACAACTGACAACCGTTACATAACCGAAGCGCTGGAGCACCTTGTAATGCGTTACTGCATGTTTTCCTTCGCTTCCGTCTTCGAAAACTGCCATTTGTAATCGGTCGGATAGACTTCTACCGATGTGGCCGGTGATGGTTCCTTCATCTTCCTTCACATTGCCCCAGACAATCGCGATGTATTCACGTTGTGTAGTGCGGTCATAAAATTGCTTCGCAAGATGGCTCATGGCCAATTCTGAAGCAGCCACCACCATAACACCTGTGGTATTCTTATCTAATCTGTGAACCAAACCAGGGCGTTCTTCGCCGCTAGTACCTATGGGTAGGTTTTCAGCCAAATACGCTAAAGCATGGACCAAAGTTCCGGTGTAATTTCCATGACCAGGATGACAGACTAAACCCGCCTCTTTATTCACGACAATAACGTGCTCATCACGGTACAACAAATCCAATGGAATGTTTTCTGGAATAATCTCCGTATCGCGCGGTGGATCCGCCAGCACCAATTCTACGGTATCGCCTGCCTTTACCTTATAATTACTCTTCACAGGCAAACCATTCACGTGAATGGACGCTGCATCGGCAGCCTTTTGAATTCTACTGCGCGAAGTGTCCTCTAAAAAATTGAAAAGGAATTTATCTACACGCAGGGGATTCTGACCTTTATCCGCAGTAAAGCTATGGTGGACGTACAATTCGTCATTAGAAGTACTATCGTGCTGCTCGTCCATTAAATTTTCATCCATTTAGTATAAGTTAACGCGCCATTTTGGAGGGTGCGTATGAGGTACAGCCCTTTAGGTACTGTGGAGATGTCCAATTCTATTTTTGCCTTCGCCACTCGCCTGCAAGAGTATCTGTCCATTCACATTCAAGAATGCAACGTCGAAGGGATCCATGTTTTTTGAAGCAACGCTCACCACGTGGGTTGAGGGGTTCGGATACACCTGGAATGCTGCTGCAGAAGGAACTTCTATGGCCATATCTGCGGGAGTATACCGGAAAAAAGGTCGAAGCAATAACGCACCCGGTTCTAAAGACGGGTACCAATTAAAGCCGTCGCCATAATAACGCTGCATAGCATTGGGCAATGTACGTTCCTGATCGAGCCCTACATACAGGGTAGTGGCCGCAGAAACATCGACATAACCGATCCATACAGACGAATAAGCACTAATGTCCACGGCAGAGTCCAATGCAAAATGGAAGAAATCATTGCGATTCCAATGGTCGGAATGCTGGTACACAGAATCTGTCAAATAGAGCAGCGCACCGGGCGCTGAGCCCGAATCTGCAGGCGCCCAAACCGCCAATCTAAAGGAATATACTGAATCCCTAAACCAGGCGAAGTTCATGGAAACACCTTTCAAAGAATCGTTTGACCCTAAACCACCGGTATTGAATTTTTGCGCCACACGCGAACCTGTAACATTCTCAATACCGTATGCGCGCTCTGCCGAGCCATCGTCAAGGGCAAGGTAATTGTCTAACTCAAGCGTGCCGTGTACGGTATCGTTTTGTCGCGTCCCTGCCGCTGAACCGTCAAACCAAACTTTGGTCGTGACGTTTGTAGGACCACTCAACGTACCTAGCGCCCCGGATGGCACAGCGACGTCAAAGGTTAAATCCTGATCGTGCTGTGTCGTCGTGATTACTGGAACCGCCGTTTGTTGTTGTATGAGCACTCCGTTTTCCTCCCAACGGAATTGGCCTAAGTTTAAACTCCAACCTCCAGAAGGCACTGTCCCTAATCTGCGGTAGGTAAAAGTGAGGGTATTGGGGCGGTTCGCTATGGTATTGCTCATGCTGAGCCACCACGGCCAAGAGGTATAGGGTCCATTGCCTAAAAGGAGTGGGTGCGGTCGAGCAAAAGCAGGCTCAGTCACAACGGAATCCCCTGGATTTCTATCTTTATCGAGCTGCACGTAATCTACATTCCAAACATCGTATGCACCACCGCGTGCGCCGTAGGTGGCCAATCGGAATCGGAAACCCTTCTTTAAAAATTGATTGCCCAGAACCGGTATCATGGCCGTTTTAAAGGCATCTGCATTTCCCGTTCCTTTCTCGCCCCAAACCTGAGTCCAACTCGAATCTACGGGCGAATAAAAAGAGACGACTAAACTGTCCGCAGACGAAGGTGCCTCGCCTCTACCGGCGCGTTGGTATTGAAATGAAAGCCAAACATCCGTCGCCCCCTGGAGATTGATGTAGTTTGAGGTCAGTCGGTCTGAAATACCATTCGTAGTGATGTTACCCGGTTGATAGGGCTTTCCATAGGCATTGCATCCATCGAACGTAGCGACGCCTATAGAGTTTTGAAACAGGGGCATGGCATCATTGATCCATACATCCTGATCACTCCACAATTCCGTCGCAGGTCGATCAGAGCGGTAGCTAAAATCATCAACAAAAGGAGGATTCAATGTATCCGTCGTTTCTATACTAAAGGGCGCTGTCGTTGCGCCGCTCAACGGAAGTGTTTGTTCGAACACTTGCGCTTGCGCAATACTACATGCACCAAAAAAAACGAGGAGATAAAGTCGCATAACTAACTTATTGGGGTAACGAATCTACGGGTAGTGCGTCCGGCACATAGGCGGCAGTGCTGTCCGAAGTCAACCACAAATCAACTGAACTGCCCACAGGCACCTCAGCATCTGTATTAAATTCCGGAAACTGCCGCAATACAAACGCAGCAGCAGTGTCGTTTATTTCCCCATCAATGATAGTCGCTCCTAAATTTAAACTGTAGGTCATCAACGTCTGCTGGGCTTGTGCATAAGTCAATCCCATTAAATCAGGTAAGAATGCATTGCGATCACTTTCACCTGCACTAACGTATAGCACAAAATGGCTCCCCGTTTGATAAGAGGCTTGTTCTGCTGCAAGTACTCCTTTTGAGTCTACCACCTTTAGAACGAGGTCATGACTGAGGTCGGGAATGAGCACAAGGCTATCTACAAAAAAACCTTTGTCTTGAAACTTGCTGATCACATAACTGACCAGCTGGTCTTTATAATTTGGCAGTGGATATTTCGGCAAGGAAGATGGGTTGGTGCTCAAAAAGAGTGTGCGTCCCAATTTTACCTCTGCATAGGCTTGCGGAAACACCTCGACGACTGCCCCTTCTTTTACTCCAGGGACATAATGCGTCGAATCGATCACTTCATAGTTCAATCCCACTGCTTCGAGTGCTTCGACCGCTTCAGACAATTGCATCAATCGAATATCCGGCACACTCACTGTTTTTCCATGTTGCGTCGTACTGTGCATCCACCACAATACCCCCGCAACGACCAACAGCACACCCAAAACAGAGAAGAGCGCTGTCCTTAAAAAGGTCTTGCTAAAAAGAAAAAGTATCCACTGCTTCATGAGGTAAAGATACTTTTTATCGTCCCGCTATCGAAAGCAGAGTTGCATTACATTTACAACTATGGAAAATGGCGTTAAAACCGTAGTCGTTCTCGCAGGAGGATACTCTTCCGAGCACGAGATCAGTCTTGCCTCAGGGCAGACGGCATATGCTGCATTTGAATCGGCAGGATATAGAACTCTATTCGTAATCGTAGACCGTTCAGGCTATTCACTCGAAGGCAAAAGTGTGCGTCTTGAGGATTTAGGGGCCGATTACGTCTTTAACAGTATTCACGGCTCACCAGGCGAAGACGGCCATATTTCCGGCGTTTTGGAACTGCTGAACCTGCCGCACAGCACCTGCCCGACCTTTCAGAGTGCCTTAACGTTTAACAAAGCTCAATGCAATGCGGTCCTAAGAGATGCGGGTATCCGTGTGCCGAAGGGACAGCTTTTCAATGCATTTCCTGGAATAACCGCTTTTGAGCACTGGCATTTTCCGGTTTTTGTTAAGCCCAATTGCGCTGGATCCAGCTATGGTGTTTCTCGCGTTGAAGAACCCGAGCAACTTGAATCCGCGTTTGCCTACGCATTTACAGAAGGTCCACAGATTCTTGTCGAAGAAGGCATCACTGGAAAAGAAGTAGGCTGTGGCGTGGTGCGCACTGCGTACAATTTTGACACAAAAAGCATCGAATCGGACCAAAGCAGAGCTATTGCCATTACTGAGATCGTCCCCACCGAAGGGGCCTTTTTGATTACGAAGCAAAGTATAAGGGAAAATCCCAGGAAATTACTCCCGCAAGAATTTCTGCTGCACTAAGTGCAAAAATCGAAGCGACTTCTGAGCGCGTTTACGATCTACTCAACCTTAAAGGGATCGTCCGTATCGACTACATTATTGATGAAAATGAGGAACCCGTGCTGATTGAGGTGAACAGTATACCTGGATTGAGTCCGGCGAGCATTATTCCACAGCAGGTGGCTTCACGAAATTGGTCGTTAAAAGACGTGTTGAGCACACTCGCTGAAGAGCACATGGCCGCTCATAAAGAAAAGAATAGCTAACTTCGACCTATGGCACGCATTGCACTTTTCCCAGGATCCTTTGATCCCATTACACTTGGTCACGTAGATATTATCGAACGTGCACTGCCGCTGTTCGATGAAATTAGAATCGCCGTGGGAACCAACAGTGCTAAAAACTACCTCTTTTCTTTGGCACAGCGAATTGCTTGGATCGAGGAAACTTTTGCCGCTGAATCGAAAATCAAAGTCGTCACCTACGACGGACTAACGGTAGATTTTGCACAACAAGAGGGTGTGAACTTTTTATTGCGCGGTCTTCGCAATCCCGCAGATTTTGAATTCGAAAAAGCCATTGCTCAAGCGAACCGCGAAATGACCCCTGAACTTGAAACCGTCTTTCTTTTAACGAGTGCGCGCTATGCGTACATCAGTTCGAGCATTGTCAGAGAAGTCTTCAATTATGGCGGAGATTTCACAAAGTTTGTGCCTTCTTCCGTGAAGCCTTAGGCGTCCTGAATTGCGAAATCTTGAAAAACTTCTTCTAGGCTGTTGTACGATGGGATTTCTGTAAGACGCTGTTTGATCAGCTCAGGAGTCGCCCAGTATACGGCGCTTATCCCTTCCGCTGTTTGCGGCTTCAGTTTCTTCGCGTAATCCGTTTTCATCGGGAACCAGTACGTTGTCTTCAGTGCAAACGCACCTTTGTGAATGTAGCAATGATAGGTCTTAACCGCTGGCCCCGTGATTTCACATCGCTTGACACGACACTCTTCTTCCACCTCACGAACTGCACAAACGGCTATAGTTTCTCTCGACTCTAACTTGCCTTTAGGAAGGTCCAATTTCCCATTACGCTCAATGACCAACAAATGTCCATCGGCATTTCTAACCCAACCGCCACCTGCGATGATATGATGGTGTAAGGTCAAAAACAGGGACCAGAAATCGTGTTCGATGCCGATCTCAATCACCTGCTTCGCAGGCTCTTTATAACATCCTTTTAGCCACTTTTGGACTTGCCTAGCGGTGGATAAAGTGTTGATAAACTCCGGTGCAACAGCACCCGGCACCACGACCAATATGGCCTTATGAATGAAAACTTTGGTGTAATTTTGGAGCATGATACAAAACAAACAAGTTGCCCTTCGAACTGCGGAGAGCTTATTGCAAATTAAGGCCATCAAATTACAACCGGAAAATCCATTTACATGGGCTAGTGGGTGGAAAAGTCCAATTTATTGTGATAACCGCCTCACACTGAGCTTTCCAACCATTCGAAATTTCTTGAAAATTGAATTTGCGAAGCAAATCGAAGAGATTTATGGCAAGCCCGATTACATCGCCGGAGTTGCAACAGGCGCCATCGCAATAGGCGTGCTCGTAGCGGAATACTTAGGTGTACCGTTTGTTTATGTTCGCGACAAAGCCAAAGGTCATGGACGTCAAAATCAGGTAGAAGGCTATTTAGAAAGCGGC
Organism: Cryomorphaceae bacterium; assembly: GCA_038143125.1. Lineage (GTDB taxonomy): Bacteria > Bacteroidota > Bacteroidia > Flavobacteriales > Schleiferiaceae > UBA10364. Next base: position 179,827 of record JAYQLJ010000006.1, on the reverse strand, counting down.
GCATCTGTCATCGTAATAGAAGATTTGATTTCCACTGGAGGCTCGTCTTTGAAGGCGGTTGATGCTTTGAAGGAGGCCGGTGCCCGTGTTATGGGGATGTTGGCCATTTTCACGTACGATTTTGAATTGTCACGAACCAATTTCGAAAAAGCAGGCGTTCGACTCAACACCCTAAGCGACTACCACCATCTTCTTGAGCAAGCAGCACAGCAGGGCGCCATTCTAGAAGACCAGATTGCGCTTCTCAAAGAATGGAGAGAACAGCCTGACCAGTGGGGACAATAATCTTTAATTAGGATCTACCCACTTCACTTCATCCATATCATAGGACTGTACATTACCGTCCTCAAAGCGAAGCGTTAAACGGCCGTTATTAGCAACGGCATCTACCGTTGCAGCCATTTCCGTTCCATGAATGAGGTAGGATTGCGGTTGATCTTGACCCCACAACACTTCCTTGTAGGCATTGGCCAGCTCCCCCGCACCAAAACTACGTGTGAGCTCATGCGCAAATCGGTGTTGAATAGCTCGTGCTACCTCTTCAGGAGTCTGTTTAGCACCAACCCACTCATTTAGAAATGCCGCCCGTTCAAGCGCATCCTCCGTCCGGTTTAGGTTGATGCCTATTCCAATGCTACTGCTTTTAATTCCCATACCCGACCAGTGGTTTTCGATCAACATGCCGCCCAATTTTTTCGTTTTGATCATAAGATCGTTGGGCCATTTGAACAAGACCTCCTCTGGCAATAAGGGCCTCAAGGCGACGCAAACCCGCTGGTTCACCTCAAAACTCTCCTTTAACGGAACAGGCCATTTGACATAAATGGACAATAACATGCTACTTTCAGGGCTGTCGTGCCACTTTGACACCCCGCGGCCACGCCCCATACTTTGGTGCCCGGCGAGCACTGCGCTGAAAGATGCTAGATCTCCACGCTGCCGCAGCATACGCTTTAATTCTAGCTGCGTACTATCTACTATTTTTAACTGATAAAAGGGAAGAATTCCCGACATTGTGCCCCATTATTGATCGAATGCCGAAGATGGCATATGTTTTGGTAATTTAAGAACAAATACACAATACATTTTAATGCATACAAAACCCGAAGCTTCGTCTGAGCTCGTCAAGAAATTTGTCGTAGAAGGACTACAGGAAATCAAAGGACAGAACATTACTGTTTTAGACCTACGAGAAATAGAAAATGCAGTCACCGATTTTTTCATCATCGCAGAAGGAAATTCGAATACGCAGGTAAATTCTTTATCCGACAGCGTGCACAAAGTGGTGCGCGAAAACGTTGGAGATAAACCGTGGCACATTGAAGGACGTGATAATTCGGAATGGGTACTCATGGATTATGTCACCGTTGTGGTGCACATCTTCCAAAAAGGAATCCGCGAGTTTTATGATTTAGAAAGCCTTTGGGGCGATGCGGAAGTAACAACTATAGAAAACGATTAGGCCTTATGGCAGATAATCCCAACCAGAATCAGATCGACAAGCTGAAGAAACAGTTTGCAAAAAATAAAGGCTCAAACGGCGACGGCAAAAAGCCCGGTAGTCCAAAAAAAGGTGGTAATAAATTCAACTTTTATTGGATCTATATCATCGTATTTGCCTTGTTCATAGGCATGCAGATCTTTACTGCAATGAGTTTTAGCACTAAAAACTCCACCTACCAGGAGTTTGAACAGGCGCTTGAGCTAGGTGATGTCGACCATGTAAATATTTTGAACGATCGCAAGGTACAGGTCTTCATTAAAGAAGAAAGCCTGCGCGAGAGTGAACGCTATGATGACGTGAGCAAGACGAATTACAGCGACGCGATCAATCCCGGCCCACACTATGTCTTTGAAATGCCTTCCACAACTTTCGAAGACCGGATTAAAGATTACTACGAAGAACGTGGCATCAAAGACCGTATACCCGTCAACTACCAAACGCAGGATAATTTCCTAACCGATATCATTTCGTGGGTTTTACCATTGGTATTGATGGTGGCAGTTTGGATGTTCCTAATGCGTCGAATGTCGGGAGGAGCCGGCGGTGGTGCTGGTGGCGGTTCTCAGATTTTTAATATCGGAAAATCGCGCGCTAAAGTCTTTGATAAGGATACCGAAGTAAAAACCACTTTTAACGATGTTGCCGGAATGACTGGCGCTAAAGAAGAGGTTTTAGAGATAGTAGACTTTCTGAAAAATCCAAAGAAATACACTGACCTGGGTGGTCGCATCCCAAAAGGTGTCATGCTATCCGGCCCTCCGGGAACCGGTAAAACATTGCTTGCAAAAGCAGTAGCCGGTGAAGCAAAAGTTCCTTTTTTCTCGTTATCAGGTTCTGATTTCGTCGAAATGTTTGTAGGTGTGGGCGCGTCACGCGTTCGCGACCTGTTCAAACAAGCCAAGGAAAAATCCCCTTGTATCATCTTCATTGATGAGATTGATGCGATCGGAAGAGCCAGAGGAAAAAACAACTTCTCCGGAGGTAATGATGAACGTGAAAATACGTTGAACCAATTGCTTACCGAGATGGACGGCTTTGGCACCAATGAACACGTCATTGTTATGGCTGCCACTAACCGTGCAGATATTCTCGACCGTGCATTGATGCGTGCAGGCCGATTCGACCGCATCATCTATGTGGATTTACCTGAATTGACCGAACGAGAAGCCATCTTCGGCGTTCATCTTAAGGGCATCAAGACCGACGATACTGTCGATGTAGCGCTATTAAGTAAGCAAACCCCTGGATTCTCCGGTGCGGATATCGCCAACGTATGTAATGAAGCTGCGCTTATTGCAGCGCGTAAAGAGAAGAAGGTCGTAGGAAAACAGGATTTCCTAGACGCCGTTGACCGCATTGTGGGGGGACTCGAAAAGAAAACAAAAATCATTACTGAAGCGGAAAAGAAAGTCATCGCCTACCATGAGGCTGGACATGCTGCCACGTCTTGGTTGCTCGAACATGCGGCGCCGTTAGTAAAAGTAACCATCGTTCCTCGGGGTCGTTCCTTAGGTGCAGCATGGTATTTACCTGAAGAGCGCCAAATCACAACAGCCGATCAAATGCTGGATGAAATGTGTGCTACCATGGGCGGTCGCGCTGCTGAGAAAGTCATCTTTGACAAAATCTCCACCGGTGCCCTGAGTGATCTTGAAAAGGTGACAAAGCAAGCCCGAGCGATGGTCACGGTCTATGGGTTAAACGACGTATTGGGTAATGTCACTTACTATGATAGTCAAGGTCAGAACGAATACGCTATGGATAAACCGTATTCAGAACAAACCGCTGAAACCATAGATCAGGAAATCAGTAAAATCATTGAAAAGCAGTACGAGCGCGCCATTGAAATGCTGGAGAACAATCGTGAAAAATTGGACCAGCTCGCGAATCTATTGCTTGAAAAGGAAGTCATCTTTAAAGAAAATGTAGAAGAAATCTTCGGAAAGCGTCCGTGGGACAAAGAAGAAGAAAAAAAGGAAGTTACCGCAGAGGCAACAGCCGATACACCGGCCGAAGCGCCTACCTCTGATGAGGTAAAAACAGAGGTATCTACCGAGGATACTAACAACGTTGGGGTTGAAGAACAAACGGACACCTCGACTGATGTCGCTGCAGCGAAGGAAGAATAAGCCTTTAGAGTAAAGTAGCACCGCAAAACCGCGGCCCGTTGGGCCGCGGTTTTTTGTTAATAGCTACGGGGCGCGGGCAGTTGTATTTGCTTTACACGTATTATTTTTGATAAAACGTCAATCGTGCTATGGCAAAATCCTCTGGATTTCTTTCTAAACTTAAATCCAGTCTCCTCGGTAAAACTGAGAGGACAGAGGAAAGTACTGTAGGAAAGTTCGCACCCAAACAAGAGGAGCCTTTAGACGTAAAGTTCGTTCAGACGTTCACGGAAGGTGGCGGTAATTTCATGTACTGTACGAGCTTGCAAGAAGCCGTTCATGCACTAGAACAATATGCTGGTGATCAGCAATGGCGTGGTGTATACATTTCAAGTCCAGCCATAGCAGATTGGAGTAATCACACGAAATTGGACACCACGTTTGAGAACGACGGCCAGTATCCCGCAGTACTGAGTACCTGTGAAGCGCTCATTGCATTTAATGGGGGTATTATGATCCATTCACACCACACCGGTGGCAGAAAATTAGGCGATCTACCAAAGCACCACATTCTTATTGCGCACACTTCTCAAATCGTACCCAATCTTAGAGACGGTCTAACTGCAATCAATCAAAAATACCGCGATAATAGACCTTCTAACATTGCGGTAATCAGGGCGCCACACGATCAAGCCGTTGAATTGGCCTCTGCAGACCCAAACAAAGGAAGAACAGTCTTTTTAATTTTGATTGAAGACGAAGCCTAATGGGAAAGCGCGCACTCTTCGGAGGGATTTATGCCCTGGTTCTTATCGGAACCTTTGGATACAGTGACTTCGGCCCGTATTTATTGGCAGTATTCACTGTGCTTTTACTCAACGAAGTTGCGCGAATTTTAGATGTTCAAAGCAGGTTTCCATTACTAGCGTTTACCGCTTCCGCCATTGTGCTTGGCGTATTTTTTGGCTGGGGCAGCCCCATGGAACTCCTCTCCTCCACTTTATTTATCGGCGTATTGCTCGCCCTTACACTGCTGCGCGCTCAACGTCCAGCGCACGAAATGCGTCGAGGTTTATTCGCACTAGCCTATATATGGTTGCCTATGGCGTATCTCATTCAAGTCGCTGAAGATTTCCCCTGGCTCATTCTTTTCATCTTCATTATGATTTGGTCCAGCGACACCTTCGCTTACCTCGCAGGCCGACAGTTCGGCAAACGTCCTTTGGCTCCAAAACTCTCTCCCAAAAAAACCATTGAGGGTTTTATTGGAGGCATCATCGGCACCTTGATTGTCGGCGTGGTAGTGAATCATTACATCGGATGGACCTCTGCATCGGCAGCGCTTTCCCTAGCCTTGACTGTAGCGATTACTGCGCCTTTTGGAGACCTGGTTGCCTCTTCCTTAAAGCGGGAAGCCGATATCAAAGATTCAGGTGTATTTTTGCCGGGTCACGGTGGCGCTTTAGATCGCCTTGATAGTTTTATAACCGCCGCTCCCGTAGCCGCTTTAGTTTATTATTACATACAACTCATATGACCATCCATAAAGAAGGAAAAGGAACACTAACGGTGTCGTTCATCGCTCTGTTTATCATTAATGCCCTGGTTCAATATTTGACCGATATACAATGGCTACACATCGCGACACTCGCCATTAGTGTCGTACTCTATGCGATTGTACTGCAGTTTTTCCGCAATCCTAAGCGTACGGTAACCTTGAATCCTGATGCTATTATCTGCCCTGCAGATGGTAAGGTAGTAACCATTGAAGAAGTCTTTGAAGATGAAATTCTAAAAGACAAGCGCATACAGGTATCCATTTTTATGTCCCCGTTTAACGTACACGTTAATCGTTATCCTTTAGGCGGAAAGGTGGCAGAAGCCATTCATCACGAGGGAAAATTTCTTGTAGCGTGGCACCCAAAAAGCTCGACACTCAACGAACGCACAACCGTCACGATCGATAATGATCGTTGGGGAAAAGTACTGTTTCGCCAAATCGCTGGCGCCGTTGCACGCCGTATCGTTATGTATGCAAAACCAGGAGATCTCGCTCTTCAAGGTTCGGAATACGGCTTTATCAAATTTGGCTCTCGCGTAGATTTATTCCTGCCGCTAGATAGCGAAATTCTTGTCAAAGAAGGTGAAGTGGTAAAAGGCGGAATTACGGAATTGGCAAAACGTCCTTAGACGCGTTTTAAAGCCTAGGAAAGTAAGTTCTGAGCCCAACCCAGGACCAATTCGAATTGATCCTCACGGTTCATGGTACTATTGTCTAAAGTACGTGCATCCTCAGCCGCAATGAGCGGAGAATCCGAACGTTCCATATCCGCTTTGTCTCGGGACTTCAGATTTTCGAGCACCTCTTGAAAGGAAACGGCTTGTCCTTTTTGATCCAATTCTGCTTTACGCCGCGCAGCTCGTACATCGTCAGATGCGGTCATAAAGATCTTGAGCTCTGCGTTTGGAAAAACTACCGTTCCAATATCGCGGCCGTCCATCACCACACCCCCATTGCGACCCATGGCCTGCTGTAAGGCAACCAAATGGCGTCGTACTTCAGACAATTTTGCCACATGGGAAACGACATGACTCACGGCCATTTCTCGAATTTCTTCTTCAACGCGTTGGCCATTCAAAAAGGTAGCGTTGCTACCGGCCGCGTCCAACTCAAAGGTGATTTGCACCTGATCCAGTGCACCTTCAATCGCAGCAGCATCACAACCGCTTTCTTTGCTCACCCAACCCTTACGTAAGGCATACAAAGCCACTGCACGATACATCGCTCCAGAATCTACATAGACGTACCCCATGGATTTTGCAAGTGCCTTTGCAAGCGTACTTTTTCCGGTCGAGCTGTGTCCATCAATGGCAATTGTGAGCGGCTTGGTCATGAAGGAATAATTATAAATTCAGGTTTAAAGATAGGGTATTCATACGCCCAGCAACACTGCGTAATTCATTGGCAAAGTGCAACTGGAATTTGGAAAAATAGACCGACGCACCCAGCGTAAAGCCGCCGCTCGTTCTCCGGTCAGCTAAGGCCATCTCAAATTGACGTCTAAAGCTGTACCCTGCCATAATATGCAAGCGTTGTGTAGGTAAAAATTCCAACGATCCACTTATATGGCGTAAACCCAGATTTAATAAAGATTGGGTGCCCTGTGTCGTTTGACCCGTAACGGGATCTACTGTCACAAGATTAGGATCGTCATAGCCTAAATTTGGTCGATTCAGCTGATCGGCGACTAGTGCCCAACGAAATGGCGCATGTTCCAATTTTTGACCGAATGCCACTAAAAGATTTACAGGCAATGCTTCTCGAGTTCCTGCAAAAGTGGACAATTGCCTACCCGTATTTTTCAGTAACACAGCAACATCTACTCCGTTCTCTAAGCGGGTCATGGCTTGAAGATCCATCGCCAATGCCCAGCTCTGGTAACTTTCATAGGTTCCGTTAACTAACTTACCGGTCATTCCAAAGCGCCAGTTACGCCATTCTGCCAATGGTGTTCCCAGGGATAATGCTATATCCCCAGCATAGAAGATGCCCAAGTTATTTCCCCAAACATCTGTAGCCGTAAACTCCCCGTACTGAATGGTCTGCGCAGCCGCAATCACCGGATGTCCTTTTATCTTAAAACCATAACTGCCCTGAAGCAACTGAATGCCCTCCCCAAGTGCCGCTGCACTCATCTCAAGTTGAAACAAAGTGCTATCATTTAGTAGCAGCGGATTTTGCACCGCAAAGGCGCCTACAGGACCAGGATTGATGTAGGAGGTATTACCTAGGGCAGAGCTCCCAGCAAAAACACTCCGGTCTAGAAAAGAGAACACGCCGGTTCCTCCGCTTTGCGCGAGGGCCAGCGAACTCCAAAAACAGTTATAACAAGGGCTCTTATCAAGGCTTTTTAACTTCCACAGGTACTAGCTTCTTTGCATTTTTTACCTTTTGGTCTAAGATAGCTAAATCCAAAACTTCCCGCATTTCACCAACGTAATGGAACGTCATTCCTTTTAAATAATGCGCCTCAATTTCTTCGATGTCCTTACGGTTCTTATCGCAAAGTATGATCGTAGTAATCTTCGCGCGCTTTGCAGCTAAGATTTTTTCCTTGATCCCCCCACTGGCAATACTTTCCCGCGAAGGGTAATTTCGCCAGTCATGGCAAGTTTTGCAGCCACACGTCTTTGCGTAAATAAACTCGTCAATGCGGTGAGTAAGGTGATGCCTGCTGACGGACCGTCTTTCGGTATAGCACCCTGAGGTACGTGGATGTTAATGTCGTACGACGTGAAAAGCTTGGGGTCGATACCCAGTTCTTCGGCATTGCTCTTTAAATAGGCCAGGGCAATGGTTGCACTCTCCTTCATCACATCTCCTAAATTTCCGGTAACGATTACTTTTCCACTACCTCTACTTATAGAGCTTTCAATAAATAAAATATCACCACCTACTGGGGTCCACGCCAATCCGGTAACTACTCCCGCATGGTGGTTGCCTTCATAACTGTCTCGTTCCCTAGAAGGGCCGAGAATAGTACCAATGGTATCTTTCTCTATTTTGATGACCTCCGCATCACCCATAGCGATGTCCTTTGCGGTGTGACGAATGAGTTTTGCTACCTTTTTGTCTAACGAACGAACGCCACTTTCACGAGTATAGCCTTCTACGACCGCCTTTAATTCAGGCTTTCCAATGCTGAATTGGTCCTTCGTTAGTCCATGATTTTCAAGCTGCTTCGGCACCAAATGACGTTTGGCAATTTCCACCTTCTCCTCAGTTGTATAGCCGGAGACATTAATGATTTCCATACGGTCCAGCAAGGCGGGTTGAATGGCACCCAGGTTATTTGCGGTAGCAATAAAGAAGACCTTACTGAGGTCGTAACCCATTTCCAAATAGTTATCGTAAAAACTGTTGTTTTGCTCTGGATCTAAAACTTCCAACATGGAGGAAGAAGGATCGCCACCTACGCCGTAGCTTAATTTATCTATCTCGTCCAAAATAAAGACTGGGTCGTTCGAACCGGCCTTCTTCATGTTTTGCAAAACGCGTCCTGGCATGGCGCCTATATACGTTTTTCGGTGCCCTCGTATTTCGGCCTCATCGCGAAGACCACCTAAGGACATGCGTACATAAGGACGACCTAAAGCCTCTGCTATGGACTTACCTAGTGAGGTTTTACCTACTCCTGGAGGCCCGGCCAAACAAAGAATAGGGCTTTTCATATCTCCCTTAAGCTTGAGCACGGCAAGATGTTCTAAAATGCGTTCTTTCACTTTTTCCAAACCGTAATGGTCGTTATCCAGTGCCTTTTGAGCCGATTTCAGATTTATACTTGCATCACCCTTGCTCTCGAAAGGTAAATCCAACATGAACTCTAAGTAGTTGCGCTGAATAGCAAATTCAGGCATCTGCGGATTCAACCGTTGCAACTTACGCAACTCCTTCTCAAAGTGTTCTGCGGTCTTATCGTCCCAAGTCTTTCCTTTTGACTTTTGACGCATTTCTTCGATATCGCCTTCACTACTATTCCCACCCAATTCTTCTTGAATGGTTTTCATCTGTTGGTGCAGGAAATATTCGCGTTGCTGCTGATCGAATTCGTGCTTTACTTTATCGTGAATTTCATTCTTCACCTCGAGCATTTTCAGTTCGAGATTCAATCCTTCCAACACCTTTACTGCCCGATCTTTCAGCGAATCTAACTCCAGAACCTCTTGCTTTTTTTCGAGATTCATGCTGCTGTTCGATGCAATAAAATTGAGTAGAAACGTATTGCTCTTGATATTATCCAATGCCGTTTGCGCCTCACTAGGAATGTGCGGGCTTTCTTGAATTAATCTTGCCGCGATCTCCTTAATGGAATCCATAAGTACGGTAAATTCCGCATCATCCTCAGCTGGAACAAACTCGGGTAGGAACTCCACCTTCGCCATGTTGAACGGTTCGGTCTCCACCCACTCTAAAATCCTAAAGCGTTTTTTACCCTGAATGATGATCGTAGTATTGCCATCGGGCATTTTAAAACTCTTTACGATCTGCGCTAGCGTACCAGTCGGAAATACCTCAGCTTGACCTGGGTCTTCCGTATTGCCATCGCGCTGAGCAATCATCCCAACAAATTTCTGATCCTCTTTAATGCTCTTAATCAAGCGAAGGCTTTTGTCGCGACCGGCAGTGATCGGCGCAACCACACCTGGAAAAATCACCGTATTGCGCAAAGGCAAAATAGGGAGTAACTCTGGGAGTTGGTCGTCCTGAATTTCAACCTCTTCATCAGAGGTCATTAACGGAATAAATTCCGTGTTTTCGCTGATAATATCGCTAAGTGACAATGTGTCCATATTCATCCAAATCAATTAGGGTTTGCCTCAAAATCTGCGTCATGCTGTCATTTAAGGTCAAAAAAGGGCCGCTCTTTTGGAGGGCCCTATATATGGTTCAAAGGCTGTGCCGAACTTATTGCTCGAAGAAACCTAAACTCATTCCGAATTTAAACGTGATGCTTCCATCGAGTGCATTGCGCTCTGCAGGGTTCGCTTCCAAATATTCCGCAGTGTAGTTAAAACCTTCCACGTTAGAAACGCCAAATCCATTGTAATAGATACCTAGGTTGTAAAAACTTTTCAGCGACCTACGAATTCTCCAACCAAAACCAACGGCATACGTGTAGGTATGACCGGTGCCTGGATACAAGGCGATTTCCTCAGGGTATTGCGCATTCGTATTTAAATGCGGCTGGTAAGTCAATGCACCAACTCCAACATGAATAAAGGGAGTATGGTGATTGCGTTGATTGTATTTTCCAAACGGGATAAAATGCACATTCGTAAACACGTTTACATTTAAAAGATCCGTATCAACCTGATAATCTCGCGTTGCGTTCCCATGGAGATTATCGTGACTGTATATGCTTCCATAGTTTACATCTGCACCTACGCTGAGCAAACTGTTGAAATTATATTTGAGTTGAGTCCCTAATCCAAAACGAGCCTCTTGGGTCAATGCCCCTAAACTTCCTCCGTTTACATCACCGAGGTAATTTTGTGTCATAGCATATCCACCCAATTCTAAAAAGGCAGTTGTTCGCTGTGCTGTTGCATGAATAGTCGTTCCGACGATTGCCACCACTAGGGCGATGTGTTTTATATTCTTCATAATCATTGTGAATCCCTCAAAAATACCAATTTATTATCGTCAAACGTGTGCATTCTGTACCCCATTTCACTGAAGGATGTTAACGCCTCCATATTCTTTATATTATTTTCCAAACACCAACGCACAAAAGCACCTCGTGCCTGCTTACTAAAGGCAGACACCGACTTTAATTGGCCGTTTTTCATTTGCTTAAAATCTATTTGAACATAGGGGTGCCTCACGTTTTTCCAATCAATGGCCTTACTGTATTCACCACTGCAGGCGTCTAAAACGAAGGATGCATCTGTAGCATTGACCCATTGGGTTAAAATAGGACGCCACAGATTGTATAAGTTCTTATGCGCTGCTACTTGCAACCGGGATTGCATTTCGAGACGGTAGGGCACAATGTACATGGCACTTGAAACGACTCCATACAATGCACTCATCACGTACAAAGACCGCAGAGCATTTGCCTTTCCTTCAGCAGTCAATTCCGCCGAATTAAGAAATTTAAAAGCTTCACCATTGTACGCGGTCAACCCTTGCAAGCCGCTGGAGACATTAACGAACGATTCCGAATTTTCCAACCATATTTTTTCCACGGCGGGCCAAAGCGCTTCACTTACTTTAAATAATGAACGTGCCTCGTCCGAAGGTAACAGTTGGACCGCCTTCGCTACCGCTGTAGTTATTTCGGGAACGCACAAGAAGGCGCCGTGCTAGGTACAGGTTGGCGTTCATTAGACATTCCTTTTGATGGAGACAGCAGAATCAATGGATGTTTCATAGGATAAAAATAAGGAGTGACCTACCTTTAAGCCCTAAGGCACGGCTTTTGTTTTGTACAACCCGATGAAGAAAATGAAGATTTTAGGACTGATTATGACTCTGGCACTCGCATTAAGTGGATGTCAAGGCGCGAAGTACCACTTTAAATCGGGAAAAAGTATGCCGAAGCTAGCATGCTCAAGGAAAGTGTCACTTCATATAAAAAAGCGATCGACCGCAAGCCGAGCAAGGTCAAATACCGTATTGCTATGGAAGACGCCGGTAGTGCTTTGCTTGAAGAGCTTTTCACAAGCTACCGCTTCGCAGACGGCAATGACAGTGCGTCAATCTATAAGTTTCGCGATGCCGAAAAATGGCGCAACTATTTAGTTCCTTACATGAATACGAGCCGCTATGAAGGCTTTTACGATCAGGATTACAGGGACCAATTGGGCCGCTTTCTAGCACAGAAATACGAACGCTCGAAGAAATGGATCCGCACGCGGGAATACGAACGCGCTCAAAAAAACCTTTTGGAAATCAAGGAATTGGACCCGGATTACAAAGACGTTGGGGAACTTCTTGAGTTTGCAGAGGTCGAACCCCTGTATGTCGCAGCGCTTGAACTTTTAGAAAATGCGGAGTATCGTAATGCATACGACTTACTGCAACCCATTTTAAAGAAATATCCAAAGCAGAGCCTCCTGCGCAAGCTAGAGGAGCAAGCGATTGAGCGCGGAAAGTACAGGCTGGGCATCATTTCAGACCCAAATATTACCGGTAGTGAGGCAACTATGTCAGCCGCATTGCAAAGTGCAGTGATTTCTTTGATCCAACGAGAAAAAGATCCTTTTCTAGAACTTTTGGACCGCACCAATTTTGATTTACTACAACAAGAGCAAGAAGCGATCATCAATGGCTCAACAAACGAATCGGCTGTAACGCAGGAATTGTTGGCGGCAGATGGCTACCTGAAGGTGATCATTACTCATGCCCACGAGGACGAAGGAAAGCTTTTTGAAGAGACGAAAAAGGGATGGGAGAAATACTACGTTACTGAGAAAAACGACGAGGGTGAAGAGGTGAAAAAAGCGGAATATAAAAAGGTAACATTCACAGAGTATCACAAACGCAATGAAGCCAGTTACGATATGCAGGTCGCTTTAGTTGAACGAGCCACATCTAAAATTTTATGGACCCAGACCTACCATCAAGATTTCGCTGATGAAGTTCATTACATCCAATATGCCGGATCAGGCAATTTATATTCGGGCAGTTGGCGCTACCAACACAAAGCGCACCCGAGCGATAGACGATCTAATGATAGCGGTCGGTTGAATCGTTTACGTAAAGGAAATAAACGCGTTAAAAGCACTTCGTCAATGAGGAAAGATGCCGTTGGAATACTGGCTAAAAAAGCAGCAGATTACGTTCTAGCTCAAAAGTTGATACGCGAATGAAAAACCTATGGATACTCTTCATTACTGTCTTGCTTTGGGGTTGCGGCACTAAAAAAATGCGCCGCCTTCATGGATTTCAGGCAAGCCTATTGATCCCAGCGGCATCTACGTCTATGGACTGGGCAGCAGTTTCATTAATCCAAACGTACCCTATCAGCAAGCGGCACGTTCAAATGCACTAGCAGATCTTGCACAAGAAGTTCAAAGCGAGATTTACGACGAAACCAAACTCTTACAAAAAGAAGATGCTGGGGGTTTTAATAGCGCATTTCAATCCAATACTACCTCCACCTCTGCCCTACGACTAGAGGATTACGAACTTGTCGAAAGCTATGCAGACGAATTGCGTTACTACACACTATACCGTCTCGATCTTGAATCTTTTCTGCGCAAAAAAGCACTACAAGATGCTGCAGCTATGGAATGGATCAATACTAAGGTCTTTGAGGCAAAAGATGCTAATCTTTCAGCGTCGTCTCGCTTAAGCGCTCTTGTTGACGCTCTAGACAAAGCCCACGACTTTCAATTGTTTGGAGACATCCAATACAGAACGAAATTAAATGCAAGTGCCACCGAAGCACTGCGGTCGATTGAAAATGTTGTCGGAGCGATCGATTTGATTCCTGTAAAGTCGGCTTATCTAGGTTTACCTGCAACATTTCGCGCACAGTTTAAACAGCCGAAAGAACGTCAAGAGCAGATTCCTCTTGCCCTTTCTTCGAGCTCGGGACAATTTATGCTCCAAGAACAAACCATTCAATCCATACATACAGGCTCAGAAACGCGCATTACCCTCTTCTTTGCATGGGACTGGGATCGTATTCAATCTGCCCATTCGGAAACAAAAAATTGGCTTAAAAATAAAAGCCATTGGGGGGCGTCAATCGCAGTAAACTTTGAAAAGCCAACGGTGTACATTGAAAGTAATGGAGCAGATGAATTGGTCAATGAGCTAGAAAAGAGTCTATCAAAAGACTTTCGTATTGGCGGTCGCGAATCTGCACAACTGGTTCTAGAGTGTAATGGTCAGATGGCTTCAGAAACTGCAGGAGTTGGGCAGGTTCGTGATACGATGGTGCGCCACAAAGTTCGCATCGAAGTCCAATTTTCACTCTTGAGCACTGAAAACAACTCTATGCTTTGGAACAGCACAACCATATCTGGAACAGCCATTTCTGCCTCACAAGAAACCGCCTTAAACAGTGCCAAATCTGAATTTATAGACGATTTCAACTACCTACTCCTACCTCAGTTGCTGCGAAGTTTAGACTTTTAAATTATACTATGCACGCATAGTATAATTTAGTATATTGGTTTCATCATTAGAAGTATGAAACCACAAGAAACCTTTGACTTTCAAATCCGGAAATCCTGGATTGCTTTGTCAAAAATGTACAATGAGCAAGTAGCCCAGTACGGTCTCACCGTCGCAATGGGATTTGCATTATTGAACATTGATATTAAAAACGGAACCCCTTCCACTTCCCTAGGACCGAAAATGGGCATGGAAAGCACCTCACTAAGTCGTTTACTCAACAGCTTAGAAAAACAGGCCTTGATTGCAAGAGAATCGAATCCAAACGACGGTCGCAGCGTTTTAATAAAATTGACCAAGGAAGGCTTAAAAATGCGCAACTACAGTAGGCAAGCTGTATTGGATTTTAACCATCAGGTATTGGCTGAAGTTAGCGAAGAAGATGTACGCGGTTTCTTCAAAGTAATGGCCACTGTGAGCGAGGTAGTCGATTCGCATAGGGCGGAAGAAACCCTCAGGATGACCTAAACCTGCGCTTTAGCGCAAATACAATAGGGTACATTACCCAAAAACAGAGTGAATAAACGCTGCCTATTAATCGGGCGGCGTTTTTTTTATGCGTAACTTTTTTAGTATTTTCAACACTTTAGAAACCTTCCGCCGCCATGAATGAAGTCAAACATTGTCCTAAATGTTCCAGCGCAAGCTATGTGAAAAGTGGGATAATTAAAGAGCGTCAGCGCTACCGTTGCAAAGAATGCAACTACTATTTCACCGTACAAAAATTAGGCAAACGCATCTCTGATTATTACGTCGTTAAAGCCCTTCAGCTTTATATAGAAGGGGTGAGTTATCGTGAAATTGAACGCATTTTAGGCATCTCCCACGTAAGCGTAATGAATTGGGTCAAAACCTATAAAATCAAGAGACCCCAGCTTCAGTACAATCACAAACCCAGTTTTGAAGTGCTTGAGCATGAGCAGCTTTTGGAACGCATGAAATCACCAGAGTATTTAGAGCAGAAAGGCCTACTTATTTCGGAAGTAGAAGGTAAATTTTTTGTCCTAAATTGGAATCAGAACCACTAACTCACGGACCAATGGATCAAATTCAACTAAGGACCTTCTCAGATTATGAGAAAGCCTATGCCGCATCAATAAATGACCCTGTTAAATTCTGGGAAGAAATCGCAGCAGCATATAGCTGGCAAGCGCCTTGGCATAAAACGCTTGAATGGGAATTTGAGACGCCCGCAGTAAAATGGTTTCAAGGAGGACGTCTGAACATCACTGAAAACTGCCTTGACCGCCATCTTAAAGAACGTGGAGCGGATATCGCGCTCTTGTGGGAACCGAATGATCCAAAGGAACAAGAAGTACGCCTCACGTATAGCGAATTGCACAATGAAGTAAGTCGTTTCGCGAATGTTTTAAAGGCGAAAGGTGTTAAAAAAGGAGATCGGGTTGCCATTTACATGCCGATGATTCCCGAATTAACCATTGGCGTTCTTGCCTGTGCACGTATTGGTGCGGTACACTCCGTCGTATTTGCTGGATTTTCTTCGAATGCCTTAGCGGATCGAATCAACGATAGTCAGTGTGTTTGTGTTTTAACCGCTGATGGAATGTATCGCGGTGCAAAAGCTTTACCTGTAAAAGCAACCGTAGATGAAGCATTAGAACAGTGCACGTCTGTAGAAAGCGTGATCGTTGTTCGCCGGGATGGGCGGGACGTGACTATGGTAGAGGGACGTGACTGTTGGTATCACGAAGCCGTTGTGGAAGTGGATACAGATTGCCCTGCTGAACCCATGGATGCTGAAGACCTGCTTTTCATTTTGTATACTTCAGGTTCAACTGGAAAACCAAAGGGCGTGGTACACACCTGCGGTGGCTACATGGTGTATGCCGGATACAGTTTTAAAAATGTGTTTCAGTACGAGCGTGGCGATGTGTATTGGTGTACCGCTGATGTGGGATGGATCACCGGACACAGCTATATTATTTATGGACCGCTGCTCAACGGTGCGACGACACTCATGTTTGAAGGCGTACCGACGTTTCCAGATGCCGGGCGTTTCTGGGAAGTTTGTGATAAATATGGTGTGAACCAATTTTACACTGCACCCACTGCAATCCGCGCCCTTATGGCCTGTGGCGATGAATTTGTAGATCGCGCAGAACTGGGGGCACTAAAAGTGATTGGATCTGTAGGTGAGCCCATAAACGCAGAGGCATGGCATTGGTACCACGATAAGGTTGGGCGCGGCAATTGTCCCGTAGTGGATACGTGGTGGCAGACCGAAACTGGCGGTATTATGATATCGGGGCTTGGCAACCTAAGTCCGCAACGACCAACCTATGCCGGACGTCCGTTACCTGGAATACAACCTGTGCTTCTTGATGCGGAAGGCAACGAGATAGAAGGCGACGGTGTTGAAGGGTATTTGTGCATTAAACACCCCTGGCCGTCTATGCTTCGTACGACCTACGGAGATCACGAACGTTGCAAGAATGTATACTTCAGTAACTACGAAGGCTATTACTTTACTGGTGACGGTGCACGCAGGGAAGAAGGCATGTATAGAATCATTGGTCGTGTAGATGACGTGATCAACGTGAGTGGTCATAGATTTGGTACTGCAGAAATAGAAAATGCCATTAACGCTTCGCCACTTGTTACTGAAAGTGCAGTTGTCGGTTACCCGCACGATATTAAAGGTCAAGGGATTTATGCATATGTGATAGTTGATGGAGGAACACAGGATGTTCAAGCCGTGAGAACATCCATTATCGACACTTTGGTTGCTGAAATTGGGCCCATTGCTAAACCCGATGTGATACAAATCGTACCGGGTTTGCCAAAGACACGCTCAGGAAAAATCATGCGCCGTATTCTTCGAAAAGTGGCGGAAGGAGATACTACCAATCTGGGAGATACCTCCACCCTACTTGACCCTAGCATCGTTGAAATAATAAAGGCGGATGCGAACCAACTTCGAAAGTAATAGCCTTGAGGCCATCGTGGAAAAAGCAGCGGCTACAAGTTGTTTGTTATAATTTTAACAAACTGTAATATTTTAGACTATTTAGCTTCATTTGGCCTTTTTGCTCAAAAGTCCAGGTACTTTTGCGGCAAATACGCTAACCATGACGAAGTTTCCTTTAAACGATGCCGCACAGTGGGTGGAAGCCTTTGGCGCCCCGCTTTACGTATATGATGCGAAAACCATTCGCGGTCAATATTTTAGAATGAAGCAGGCTTTTGATCCTTCCATCGATGTGGATATTCACTACGCTTGTAAGGCACTCAACAATCTGAATATACTCAAGCTTATGCGCTCGCTTGGCGCGGGTTTAGATGCAGTAAGTTTAGGGGAAATTGAATTGGGTCTGCACGCCGGATTTCGACCCGACCAGATTTTATTCACACCAAATGGCGTGGGTATACATGAAATCAAGGCGGCTGTCGAAATAGGTGTTCAAATCAATATCGACAACCTCGAAACGCTCGAAGAATTTGCTAATGAGTTTGGGAACTCTGTACCCGTTTGTGTGCGTATTAACCCACACATTATGGCCGGTGGCAACGCAAAAATTTCAGTGGGTCACATTGATTCTAAATTTGGAATCTCTATTCATCAAGTACGTCATCTGCACCGAATCGTGCAAAATATGGGACTGCACGTGCACGGCCTTCATATGCATACCGGATCCGATATTTTAGATATCGATGCCTTTATGCGCGGCGCAGATTTGTTAATGGATCTTGCCCACGATTTCAAAGAGCTTACTTATATCGATTTTGGTTCAGGATTCAAAGTGGGCTACAAACCTGGGGAATCCGCTACAGATATTGAAAGTTTCGGCAACAAAATGAGCACGAGGTTCAAGGAATTCTGTTTAGAATATGGACGCGATTTAAAACTCATTTTCGAACCTGGAAAATTTCTTGTGAGCGAAGCTGGTGTTTTTATCACAAAGGTAAACAGCACGAAAACCACACCATCTACCGTATTTGCTCAGGTCAATAGTGGATTCAATCATTTCCCGAGACCCATGATGTACGATGCATACCATCACATTGAAAATATTAGTAATCCCGATGGTGAGCAGCGTTTGTACACTATTGTCGGTTATGTCTGTGAAACAGACACTTTTGGATACGACCGAAAATTAAATGAGGTACGCAATGGCGACTTGTTAGCGTTTCATAACGCAGGTGCCTATTGCAGCAGCATGTCATCTCAATACAACAGCAGAGTACGACCTGCAGAGGTACTGATTGAAGGTGACCAAGCCTATCTGATTCGCGAACGCGAAACGATGGACGATTTGCTTCGGGGAACGATAGAACACGGCTTGTACCAAGACATCGTAACACAAGGAAAGGAAGAAGCAGAGATTGCAGTACCTTCGTAACACTATGGTTAGGATTCGCAAGGCACTAAAAGAAGATATGGTTGCGGTACACGCGCTTATCACGGAATTGGCTATTTACGAAAGAGAACCCAATGCTGTAATTGTTTCCCCTGAGGACTTAATGGAGCACGGCTTTTCAGAGCAGCGCTTTGAATGCTTTGTGGCGGAAGATTTAAAGATTGGTATTGTTGGAATGGCCCTGTTTTACCCGCGCTACAGCACATGGAAAGGGCCCACACTACACCTTGAAGACCTCTATGTAAAGCCCGAGTATCGCAAAGCAGGTCTGGGTAAAGAATTGTTTGACCAGGTAGTAGCCGAGGCAGTAAAACAGAACGTAGGGAGAATGGAATGGACGGTTCTAGAATGGAACGAACCCGCTTTGAATTTCTACAAAAAATATAACGCAACGCTCGACCCCGAATGGCATTTGGGTACGTTGACACGCGAACAATTGAATGCTTTGAAATGAGTACACCACTAGTCTTCAAATTTGGTGGCGCTTCAGTGAAAGACGCCGACAGTGTGCGAAATGTCGCTCGAATCATTGGTCTGTTTGCACAGCGCCCAATGGTTGTGGTAGTCAGTGCAATGGGTAAAACAACCAATGCTTTTGAAGAAATTGTTGGGCACTGGAGCCGCAATGAACTAGAATTGGCCAAGGAAAGAATAGATACGATTCGTGAATTCCACTTTGAAATTATTGAAGCATTATTTGAAGAACCTGGTGCTGTAAAATCGGAAGTTCAAGAACTCCTTCATCAAGTAAGCGCAGGGATTGACCGGACCGAACTGTCTTATGGCGAGGCCTATGACTTTATTGTTCATCATGGGGAACTCATTTCAACGAAAATTATCGCTGCATATTTGGGCAGGATCACCCCTACCGTTTGGCAAGATACTCGACTTCTGGTCCATACAGACGACCAATTCAGAAGGGCCACTGTACGTTGGGAAGAAACGACAACCGCCATACAAAATCGTTTAGATTCAGGTAAAGTGAATGTGGTTCAAGGCTTCATAGGCGCTACTGCCTCAGGAAAGCCGACCACTTTAGGTCGTGAAGGTTCGGATTATACTGGTGCTGTTTTCGCGTTCTGTTTGGGTGCCGACAGCTTAACCATCTGGAAAGATGTCCCTGGCATGTTAAACGGCGACCCAAAAACTTTCCAAAACACGACAAAGATTGACCAATTACCCTTCAACGAAGCCATTGAACTTGCTTTTTACGGGGCATCAATCATTCACCCCAAAACCATTCAGCCGCTTAAAAAGAAAGGCATTCCTTTACACATCAAAAGTTTCGTAGACCCAACGGCGGATGGAACAACTATAGGTGGTGTCGAACGCGCTACACCTGAAGTGCCCAATTTCATATTAAAGAAAAATCAAGCACTGCTTCAGCTAAAGACTAAGGATTTAGCGTTTATCGCAGAACACCACCTCAGTGCCATTTACCAGCTGTTTGCGGACCAAGGCGTCGTAGTCAATCTCATGCGTAATACTGCAACGAAGGCTGTGTTCTGTATAAATCACGACCCTATTATCGTCCCAAAAGTGATGGGCGAATTGACCGATTTATTCGACTTAGAATTGGTTTCCGACACAGCACTTTTAACCATTCGACATTACCGTAAAGAAGATGAAGAGCGCGAAACGAAAGGGCTTGATATTCTCCTTGAGCAGCGTACGCCGGATATCGTTCAGTTTGTTTTTAAACAGTTTTAAGAACTGCCAAAACCTTTTGCGCCAATCCTGCGCCCATTTTTTCGAAGCTTTCTTTGGTCCAGCCCGCAATATGTGGACTTAAAAGAACATTTTCACGTTCGAGTAAAGCGGTTAAAGCCGGTGGCAGTGGTCCTTCAAAGAGACTTGTAAAACTAGACTTCTCATATTCCAATACGTCCAATCCTGCACTCAGCACTTTCCCGGAATCAAGAGCAGCTGCTAAAGCGGCTGTATTTAAAATGGGCCCACGCGCGGTGTTGAGAAAGTGAATGGGTTTGTCGAATGAAGCGAAAAATTCGGCATTCGCATAGTCCCGAGTTTCCGCTGTTAATGGCAGATGCAAACTAATGACATCCGATTCGTTGTAGAGCTCTTGTAATGTGCACTCCTTGATACCACCTTCTGCGTAGCCTGTCTTGTATTTATCAAACGCAAGTACTGTTACGCCCATCGCATCAAGCAAACGTGCGAAGGTGCTACCCATGACACCGTAGCCAATCACCCCCACCTTGAAGGCCTGGAGCTCACGGCCCTTGTTCGACTCACGCAACCATTTTCCCTCTTTAATCTCACGCTGAACGCGCGGCAAGTGATTGAGTAAGCTCAAGAGCATTCCTAAAGCATGCTCCGCAACTGCGCGTGCATTTCCCTCCGGTACGCGCAGACAAACGATCTGCTTTCGGGCTGCTTCTTCAACATCTATATTTTCCAGCCCGGCGCCAAGACGTCCAATGACTTTAAGTTGAGGAAAAGCATTCAAGAAATCCTTAGTTACTTTCAGGCGAGAGCGAATGATAATCACTTCAGCATCAGCATGCCTTTCAGTGAGCGCTGCCAAGGGTTCGTCAAACGCACGGACCAATTCCAATCCACCCGCGCTCAATCCTTCTTCTAGGAGTGGATGTGTATCGTCTAGGAGTAATGCCTTCATCAGTATCCGATGATATAACGACCAATTTGGAAATAAATAATCAATCCAATCACATCATTGGCTGTAGTAATAAATGGGCCCGTTGCTAGCGCTGCGTCGATGTTGAATCTATTCAGGAGCAAGGGTATAAAAGTTCCAAACAAGGATGCAAAGACGATCACAGTGAGTAAGGAAACGGCAACCGTTAAGGTGACCAATTGGTCATATCCCAGTAGCAAGCCTGCCCCGTACATCGTACTCGCTAGTATGAGTCCATTTACCAAACCCACAGATAATTCTTTCCAGAGTTTCGCAATGATATTCTGCTCCTTCTTATCTGAGGCCAAGGCTTGAACAACAATCGCTGAAGATTGAACTCCAACATTTCCCGCCATAGCCGCAATCAAAGGCATGAATAGGGCCAATGCTGGAACCGATTTAATATCACCTTCGTTTTCGCCCAACATCAGTGCCACTATCAATCCACCAAAGAGACCGATAAGCAACCACGGTATGCGTGCTCTAGTAACTTCAAAAACCGTATCGTCACTTTCGACCTCATCGGTCAAACCTGAAGCCAATTGGTAATCACGCTCCGCTTCTTCACGAATAAAGTCAACCACATCATCCAACGTGATTCGACCCAATAATTCGCCCGCCGCATTAACCACGGGCAGAACAAACAAATCGTATTTCTGCATCATGTTTGCCACATCCTCAGCAGGGGTGTTTGAGAGTACGGTATGCTTGATCGGCGTGTAGAGATCCGTGATATTGGCAGTACGTTTTGCTGTGAGCAGCTTCTTTAAACTTAATGTACCCACCAAAATATCCGCATCGTTGACTACGTATACCGCATGAACGCGGTCGATATTTTCAGCTTGATTTCTCATTGCTGCCACACAACGCAATGCCGTTAGACCTTCATTTACCTTGACTAATTCCGTACCCATTAAGGCTCCCGCAGAATCTTCATCGTGTGTAAGGAGTTGTGCGATTTTTTTGGCTTGCTCGACATCTTCAACCTTAGAGAGTACCTCCTTTGTGAGTTCATCTGAAAGTTCTGCCAACATATCCGCAGCATCATCGCTATCCATGTTTTCGACTAACTCATGCGCGATATCCTCAGTGGAATAACGTGTGAGAAGATCAGCCCGAAGATCCTCATCAATCTCTACTAAGACGTCAGCTACACGCTCAGAATCAAGCCGATCGAGAAGGCTCTCCACCTCATCAACCTCCATCGTTTCTAAAACCTCAGCAATATCCGCAGCGTGAATACCGTCCATCAAGGCCTCAAAAGTCAATGCGTCAGTAGCACCAGCCGCTTCTACTATTCTTTCGTTAAGATTGAGTTCTTCCATCTTCAATGGCATTTAGCAATTCCACAAACTCCAAATGGCTCAGTTGCTCCGCACGTTTCGTTAAATACGGGTGGTCAAAGCCTACAGGCAAGTTAAGGACTTTCAAAGCATTACGTAACGTTTTTCTCCGCTGTCCAAAAGCCGCCTTCACTCCGCGTTTAAGAATGGCAAAGGAAATGTCCGGATCCGTTGATTTCCGCACCATGTGCATTACTCCACTATCCACCTTTGGCGGTGGATTAAATACTGTAGGTGGTACTGTGAAGTCGTATGTTAAATCATAATACGCTTGACATAAAACGGATAGGATACCATAGGTTTTATTCCCCGGCGGAGCACATAAACGCTCGGCCACTTCCTTCTGAAACATCCCGCCAAAAAGAGGGATTTGATGGCGCTCTTCTAATACCTTGAAAACAATCTGAGAAGAAATATTGTACGGAAAGTTACCGATTAGGGCGAACGGTGTATCGCCAAAGGTTCTTGACGGATTCCATTTCAAGAAATCCTCCTGTAAAATTCGGGCACTGAGTTGGTTGTAGTTCGCTTGTAAATAACTCACGCTCTCCTCATCGATCTCAATCACCCACGTTTCTATGGACGGATTTCTCAACAAATATTTCGTCATCACGCCCATACCTGGACCGATTTCTAAAACTTTTTCTACACCCTCAAAAGGCACTACAGCCGCAATGCGTTCTGCGATGCTCTCGTCTTTGAGGAAGTGTTGTCCCAAGTGCTTTTTAGCACGTACTTGTCCGTCGAATCTCATAGGGTAAAGGTAATCTTTAGTTTCAGGCGATTCCCACAGAAAATGGCTAACTTGCTCCCACCTATCACAACCAAAGAACCACTGACCATGGTACAACCCACCACGCTCGGCGAATTTATCGTCGAGAACCAAAAAGATTTTCCGTTTGCATCCGGAGAACTATCGCAACTCTTGACTTCTATTCGCCTTGCTGCGAAAGTGGTGAATAGAGAAATCAATAAAGCCGGTTTGGCAGATATTTTAGGCGCTATAGGCTCTGAAAATGTGCAAGGCGAACAGCAACAGAAATTGGACGTCATAGCCAACGACACTTTTATGCGCGCACTTCGCAGCATGGGACAGGTTTGCGGTGTCGCTTCCGAGGAAGAAGATTCCTTTATCGGCTTCGACGATGAAATTCATGCCGACGCAAAATACATCGTGCTCATGGATCCGCTCGATGGATCCTCTAATATTGACGTTAACGTGAGCGTGGGGACTATTTTCTCCATCTACCGCCGCATCACACCTACGGGAAGTCCGGTCAGTTTAAAAGATTTTTTACAGCCCGGAGATGCACAAATCGCAGCGGGGTATGTCGTTTACGGCTCATCGACCATGCTGGTATATACCACGGGAAATGGTGTGAACGGATTTACGCTGGACCCGTCCATCGGAGTTTTCTGTTTATCCCACCCGAACATGACCATCCCCGCCGAGGGTAAAATCTACAGTGTTAACGAAGGGAATTATGTGCACTTTCCCACTGGGGTAAAGCAGTATTTGAAGTATTGTCAAGAGTTTGACGAAGCCACAAATCGGCCCTATACCTCCCGCTACATAGGCTCATTAGTTTCCGATTTTCACCGCAATCTTATAAAAGGCGGGGTGTATCTTTACCCCACAGGAACGATGGCACCAAATGGTAAACTTCGACTTCTGTACGAGTGTAATCCACTCGCTTTTATTGTTGAACAAGCCGGCGGAATGGCC
Organism: Cryomorphaceae bacterium; assembly: GCA_038143125.1. Taxonomy (GTDB): domain Bacteria; phylum Bacteroidota; class Bacteroidia; order Flavobacteriales; family Schleiferiaceae; genus UBA10364. Next base: position 155,418 of record JAYQLJ010000006.1, on the reverse strand, counting down.
ACGAACGGCGCAAAGCGAATTTTGGAAATAGACCCGACGGAATTGCACCAGCGGGTACCTATTTTCATAGGATCGCCGCGTATGGTCGAGACCGCCCATGCATTTTTGCAGAAATACAAAGAATAACCCTTGGAACTGGCAGACTTACTTAGCTATTACGATGAACACCCGCTCATTCAAGCCTTAGTTGAGGCTGCCAAAGACAACCAACGCACAGCCATCGGGTGTGCCACCGCAGGTGGCTCTCATACTGCTCTTTTAGCCGCTGCGGCTTTTGTACAAACCGATGCTCCTCAACTCCTGATCGCACAGAGTAAAGAGCAGGCCGCCTACCTTCAAAACGACCTTCAAAAGCTCCTGCCCTAAGGTGCCGTGTTATTTCTACCCGGCTTCTTACCGCAGACCTTACGAAGTGGCTCAAACCGATAACGCCAACGTTCTGCTTCGCGCAGAGGTACTCAATCATCTCAGCAGCAGACGACGTTCACCTCTAGTGATCACCTACACGGAAGCACTTTTCGAAAAAGTAGTCACTAAAAAGGAATTGGAAAGCAACACCCTGAAGCTTCATGTGGGTGAACGCATATCGATTGATTTTTTAAACGAAACCCTTTTTGAATACCAATTCGAACGGGTGGATTTTGTCACAAGTCCCGGACAATTTTCGGTGCGCGGAGGTATTGTGGACATCTTCTCTTTTCAAAAGACCACCCGTATCGGGTAGAATTTTTTGACGATGAGGTAGAGAGTATTCGTTATTTCGATATCGAGAGCCAACGCACCATAGGGAAGGCGAGCAAAATGAGCATCGTTCCGAACGTTGAAAACAAAACCTTTCTCGAGCAACGCAGCTCCTTTTTAAGCTATTTACCTAAGCAGACGCAGGTATGGTTGGATACGCCTTCATTGCTGACGGCAGGTTTGGACCGATTAATGGAATTGGCCCACGAAACCTACGAGCAGCTGGGAGATGCCATGAAACGCGGTGCGCCTAGCGAGCTGTTTTGTTTCGGGCGATGCGATGAAACGTGATCTTATGGATTACAGTCGCGTAGAATTTGGTAAAGCCCAGTGGCATACGCAAACCATAGAGAGCAAAGCACTTCCGCAGCGCGCGTTTAATAAGGACTTCAATCTTCTTGCTCAAACCCTACTCGATGTAGATGGGCGGGGCAAGCGGGCCGTGTTGATGTGCGCGAACGAAAAGCAAATAGACCGGTTCAAGGCCATTTTTGAGGATTTGGAGCTTGCCCCGCAGTACGACACTACTACCACATCCTTACACGAAGGTTTTGAAGACGAACTAGCCGGTGTCTATCTCTATACTGATCACCAAATTTTCGACCGTTACCAGCGGTTCAACATTAAAAACGGTGCCCAGAAAAAACAGGCCATCACACTAGAACAACTCAACGCATTAGAGTTTGGCGATTATGTAACGCATGTAGACCACGGTGTGGGTAAGTTTGGCGGGCTTCAAAAAATCGACAATAACGGTACCGTGCAAGAGGCCATAAAATTGGTCTATCGCGACAACGATATTCTGTATGTCAGCATTCATTCGCTGCATAAGATCAGTAAGTTCAACGGCAAAGATGGTACGGCCCCGCAATTGAATAAGCTGGGCAGCCCACAATGGCAGTCGCTGAAAAAGAAGACGAAAGCGAAGGTGAAGCAGATCGCCTTTGATTTGATCCAATTGTACGCAAAACGCAAGGAAGCTATTGGCTTCGAATGTGCACCAGACGGCTACCTCCAACATGAATTGGAAGCCAGTTTCTTATACGAAGACACGCCCGACCAAGTTTCGGCGACGGAAGCAGTGAAGAAGGACATGGAGCGCCCCATGCCAATGGACCGCCTCATTTGTGGTGATGTGGGCTTTGGTAAAACTGAAATTGCCATACGCGCAGCATTCAAAGCTGCTGCAAATGGTAAACAAGTCGCTGTGCTTGTGCCAACCACGATTCTCGCTTTCCAACACTTCAAGACCTTTACCAAACGGCTGGAGGGTTTTCCCGTAACGGTAGATTACATCAATAGATTTCGCACGGCCAAGCAGCAACGCGAGACCTTAGCGAATCTTAAAAGTGGCAAAGTAGATATTCTTATAGGCACCCATAAATTGGTCAGTAAGACCGTGGAATTCAAAGACCTCGGGCTCCTTATTGTGGACGAAGAACAAAAATTTGGCGTAGGGGTAAAGGATAAAATAAAGACGCTGAAGGTGGGTGTTGATACCTTGACGTTGACCGCCACGCCTATTCCGCGCACCCTACAGTTTTCGCTGATGGCCGCACGCGACCTCAGTGTAATGACTACTCCTCCACCAAACAGACAACCCATTGAAACAGAATTGATCGGATTCACAGAAGAAGCCATTCGCGATTCAGTGAGTTACGAAATCCAACGCGGTGGACAAGTTTTCTTTATCAATAATCGAGTCAGCAACATACAGGAAGTCGCTGGAATGATTCAACGTTTGGTGCCCGACGCGCGAATTGCCATAGGCCACGGTCAATTGGACGGCAAGAAATTGGAAAAAATCATGTTGGATTTTATGGACGGGAAATACGACGTTTTAGTCGCTACGTCTATTATCGAAAGTGGCTTAGATGTGCCCAATGCGAATACCATCATTATCAACAACGCCAACCACTTTGGCATGTCCGACTTGCACCAAATGCGCGGGCGTGTAGGACGCTCCAACAAAAAGGCATTCTGTAAACTGATTGCACCGCCACTGAGCACGCTTACGGACGAGGCGCGCAAGCGACTCCAGGCTTTAGAGCAGTTTACAGATCTAGGTTCTGGATTTAAAATTGCCATGAAGGACCTCGAAATTCGGGGCGCTGGCGATCTGTTGGGCGGCGAACAAAGCGGCTTCATTTCCGACATGGGCTTCGATACATATCAAAAGATTCTGGCCGAAGCTGTGAATGAACTCAAAGAAAATGAATTCAAAGATTTGTACGACCAGCCGGATAAAACCGAAGGGTCGCATTTCGTGGATGAGGTCCAAATAGACACGGATCTGGCGCTTCATATTCCAGACGAATACGTTAATAACATTGAAGAGCGGTTGAAATTATACCAGCGCATGGGTGAGCTTGGAAAAAGAGGAAGATCTGTTGCTGTTCCAATTAGAATTGGAAGACCGATTCGGACCGATTCCCCCACAAGTCGAAGACCTGCTGTACAGCATCCGCATTAAATGGCTCGCGAAGCACATTGGCTTCACGAAAATCATCATTAAGATGCGGTAAACTTATTGCGCACTTTGCGGCTGAAAATAACAGTCCGTACTACCAACTGCCCATTTTCTCTGACGTCCTAGGTTATCTTCAAAAGCACCCACGCAGCGTTCAAATCAAACAAAAAGGAGATAAACTCACCTTTGTCGCTCAAAACATAATGCACCTACAAGGCGTTTACGAAGTATTCCATCGCATTACTACCGAAGCAGACTCAAAATAGCGCATGCAAACACCCGAATACATAGCCAACCGTTTAAACGAATTGACCCAACACAAAGCTCAATTTGAGCGGGCATTCTACTTCCTAGAAGACGAAGAGCTCTTTTTTCATTCCTGAAGGGGAACAGTGGTCTGCTATTGAATGCATCGAACACATCAACAATGTGAATGAGGTGTATCTGCCGCAATTGACTAAAGTGTGCCAATTGCCTGAAGCAAAAAAACCAGCAGTATAAAAATGGGCTGGTTCAAAAAAAAAGCCGGATATGGATGCAACCTATGACCAAGGCGAAAGCACTGAAAATCCCTGCACCCAGAAAACTAAAACCACGCCGCCTAAGAAATCCTGATTTAAAAATTGCTCCGCAGAAAAGGTCATGGAGAACTTCATTGCGGATCTCAGTCAGATTGAAAAGTTGGTGCGAATCATTCCTAACAGTCAGGATTTGTGCAATACCAAGGTAACCTCAGCGTTGCCGCCGTTTAAGATTAAATCCATTACGGCACTTGAAATCATTATCCCACACATCGCCAGGCACCTTACCCAAGCTGAGCGCATTTTAAACGGCGGAAAGCTCGCTAAGACAATACCCCAACCAACCCGGACCTTATTTATCCCAACGCGGGAAGCCGAAAAAAATAACCCAAAATTTGGCATAAAAAAACCCGGCGCGATGCGCCGGGTTTTTTGTGTTTTTTTCTTCTATGTATCAGGGCCTTAATCCAAAGTTTGCCACCGTACTGTCCGTTAAATCCACTCGTCTGCGCTTGTTTCGCTGATTCGTAGTTGTTGAACTTCAATAAGAAGACGTAGTACATGTTATTTCCTGGATCTTGGAACACATCAGAAGCAACCTTGCTTGCTCAAACGTGCCTGAAGTTTGTTGGCATTCGTCACAGAACCGAACACGCCGGCAGTCACATAGTAACCGCGAAGAACCCGCCTGAACATTTCCTGCGTATTGGTTAGGATCGTAGCCTTTAATATTGCTTTTCACCTGACCGCCTTGTGGCGTTTGGGATAAGTAATGTTCGGGTATGCATTATTGATTGTTGAACGCCATTGTTCATACCAGCTCCATTACCACCAACAGTACCCGCATTTGCAGCGCCATTTCCATTAAAGCCATTATTTCCAGAACCCGCTGCTGCCTGAGAAACGGCTTCACTAAGTTCTCCTTTTAGGTTTTCTTTTTCTGCATCAAACAGCTCTTTCTGCTGAGCAGAAATCTCATCCTTGAATTCATCAAGACGGTCGTTCAGAAGGTCTTCAAGATCTCCAGACTGACGATTTTGACGGTCCTTCAATTTTTTCAGCTCGTTCTCCAATCGCTTGTCTTTTTTGCTTTCGCCAAAGAATAGCGGAACATAAATTCATGCGAATTACCCAATGCAAAACCGTAGGTATTCAGCGAGAAATCATACGCATAACCCAAAGTGATGTTTTCCGTCAAATGCACTCCGGTATTCGCCGTTACTGCATAAGAAGAACGGTAAGCTGCACCTATAAAGAAATACTCTTTATGGTTAAACATTAAACCCGCATCCACTTGTGGAATAGTTACTTCATTCGCACGAACCGTGACAAATGGACTTAAGGTCATGAGACCCTTTTGCAAGTTCACATCGTACTGAGTGTTCACTACATAGTGACGCATGTACTGGTACTGGAAGGGACTAATGACGTAGTTGTCTGAGAAATCTACCTTAGGCGCTAAAATGTTCGGTACTGCTGCACCGAAAGAGAAATCGCCAAATTTGAGGTTAAACCCAAAGTTCAGATCAAACTTGGCTCTATTTAATGCAGAGAATAATACCGGGTCTAAATCGTCCTGTACACGAATACCACCCACGTTAATGGTGTTGTTCACATAACCCGCACCTAGACCTAAGCTTAGGCTGTTTTGATCGGTAAACTTTACGTGCCATGCATAGGAACCGTAGAATCCTGCGCGTGAAACAATATCCGTAACGTCATTAAATGCATAACCGCTATACCCAAACTTCAGATCTTCACGATTGCCATTGAACGCCATGAACTGTGTTTCAGGAGCACCCTGAATATCTGTCCATTGACGTCTATTCAAAACAGTAATCTCCGTTTTCCCGTCTAATCCGCTAAAAGCAGGATTAAAGAGGTGTGCAGTATTCAAATAATTTGAAATTAAGTGGAAGCTGCTGGGCCTGAACCGTCCAACTTCCAACAACTAATGCGAGTGTAAATACTAACTTTTTCATGATTAGAAGTTGTTTAAGATGGTTACAGCCGATTTCACACGTATCTCATTGTTGTGCGTCAACACAAAATAATACGTTCCGTCCTCGAGCGCAGAACCACCATCGGTCGTTCCGCCCCACGCGTTATTGTATACCTCCTGATTGAACACGGGTGTACCCCAGCGCGTATATACCGTAAATTCACAATCGTCTCCGGCAGTGATGCCGCTAAGATCGAGTACATCATTACGTCCATCGCCATTTGGCGTAATGACGTTTTGAATGTTTCCATAAGTTGCAGCATAAATCACTGCTGAATCTTGTTCTTTTACAAAAACCTGAACGCTTGCTGTATCCGTACAGCCGTTCAAATCTTCTACTTGAATGAAGAATGTTGTCGTATCTGCTGTCGGCAATGCAAAGGTGATTACACCGTGTTGATTGCTAAACGTAGCTGGCGCATCTGCAAACCAGTAGTACGACGTTCCACCTGAGCAGACAAGGTCGTTGCAGCTCCTGGTGAAATAATCTGTGGAGATGCAGTAGCTGTAGCGATTAGATTATAATTGTACATATCTAAAGTATCTACTGTTTTACACTGATTGATGCCTGAGGCTTCGATGATGTACTGACCCGGTTGACTGATGAAGTTTTGCTTACCTACAAAAAGGCCTCCGTTCCAAGCGAATGTCAATGCATTACTTTGCAAGACTTACAAGCACACTATCGTACACACAAATTCCAAGTGAATCACCTGGTAGGATGGTCAACGTAGGGGAAATTCACAAAGTCTACAGTTGTCTCGTTCGTGATAAACGAACACGTTTCGTTGATAATACTTAACCTGTAATCTGCGGTATCGGCAACAATCGAAGTATCGACTTTTAGCCAAGGCAAAGTATCGTTTGCAAGATTGAGCCAGTTCCCAGAACCTGAAGGATATGCCACTTGCCATTGGTATTCCCAACTGCTGTTAAGAACGGTATCTTGTGCGACAAGCATCACAGAATCCGTCAAACAAAGGGTAGTCGTTGGTAAACTTTGGTACGACCACATTGCAACATCTACAACAGTAGCCGGCACCGTATCAACTATAACCGTAAATACTTCTGACGTATCCACACAACCTCCAGGGATTGAAGTGACCTCTAGATACCACGTACCGGTGGTATCGACATCAATGGTATTTAAGGTGTCGTTAGGCAATGCATACATCACGGGCTGACCGAAAATATCGGTACTGTCGTCTTTCAACCAACGGTATTTGTAGTCGGTGATTCCCGGCGAAGGAAAGGCAAAGTACTCTAAAGTAGCAACCGTCCCATAACACATGCGAATGGAATCCATCCCAACATAGTTAACACCTGATCCACTCTGTGCGTAGACATCTGTAGGTGGTGTATACGAATTGACAATGGTATCATTTGACGTTGCATCACAAAGATTCGAGCTTACCTCGATGTGCATAAGTACCACTAGCAATGACGAAGAGTGTATCATTGATTTCTCCAGCCATGGGGCACCACCTTTTAACCATTGGTACGTGTACGACTGACCGGAAGGAGGCTGATTTGCAACCAATAGTGCGGTATCGCCTTCACAAAAAGTGATTTCGCCTGCCTTATCAAACCAATTAAATGCCGTAATCGCAGTTTCCGGATTTGCCCCAATGATCACGTTACTGATGGTATCGCTGATAACCACTGGGTTGGAGCTGATCATTCTAAATTTATAAACCCCTTGGGTAGTATTGTCTGGAATGAGCACATCTATTTCATTGCCACTGCTTACGCCGTAGGCAAGAAGGGCATTGACGCTGACGAAGTTTCCAGCGAAGTTTCCGCTGGCATCACTCATTTCCACCGAAAAGGTATTGCCTATATTAAATGGAGAGGTGATATTGAATCCGAAGACGATGGTATCGCCCTGACAGGCCTGAAAACTTAGGGACTCGTTGGAGGTAGACTGCGCTTGAAAGACCATGCGAATCCCATTAATGCCAAATGAGAGTATTAGTTTTCTCATATCAGGTATTTGGGTTAATTAATGTAAGCACAACAATTATTGTACTTAGCTTGTTGCTAATTTCGCACTTCAAAAGCAATAACCGTGCTACGTTTACTCAATTAAACCAATATTCTATCAACAATCTTGCTGTTATGACATCTATTCAACTCGAAAACATTAAAACGGAGCTATTAAAAAATGTGGATTTGCGCGGTGATGCCTTGCAAAAACGGACTGTTCAGAAGTGCTTGACCAACAAGTGCCTTATTACAACTGGACGGGGTTTTATTGGATGAATGACGTTAAAAGTCAATTGGAATTAGGAGCCTATGTCGGCGCAGCAACGGACCACACCAGTCATCCCCTACGGACGGGGCATCTGTGGTCAAGTAGCTCTCAGGGCAACCTTTCGAAGTTCCTGATGTATATGCTCAAGATAATTATTTGGCCTGCAGTTTGGAAACCAAAAGCGAGATTGTCGTCCCTATTTACGTAGATGATAAATTGGTCGGTCAGATCGATATCGACTCACACAATTGGACCCGTTTACAACGGAAGACCATGAACTTTTGAATGGGTGGCACAATTCATTGCCGACCGCTTGTAACCTTCTAGGCATTCATTCGAATGGCATCGACGGGGTTTAAGCGGGCAGCCATCCATGCTGGAACAAAGCCGAAACCAATCCAATCAAAGCACTTAGGCCAATTCCCACAAAAACATTCGTCAAACTCAAAAGATCTCAAAATCAAACGCTTTGGTCGCTGCATACGCACCCAAAGCAACAAGCAAAAGGCCCATAACTCCCCCGATCAAACAGAGCACAACGCTTTCTGTTAAAAATTGAAAAAGGACCATGAAATTCTTCGCGCCAAGCGCTTTTTGAATGCCAATTTCATTCGTGCGTTCTCGCACACTGACAAACATGATATTCGCAATACCAAAACCACCAACCAGTATAGAAAATCCGCCAATGACCGTGGTTCCGACAATACCCAGCACTCCAAACAAGAGAGTCCAACTGATTTTTAATGAGCGAAGGGTCGTTTAAAGCAAAATCATCATCTGCACCGGGACGCAGTCTTCTCAGCGAGCGCATGATTCCGGTGAGTTCATCTTTTAATTGGTCCAAAGGCACACCCGGCTTTGCACTCACCATGATCAAATTTTGATCGTTTCGATCGGTATTAACCACGGTACGAACGAATTAAAGGGCACCAATATCTTGGCGATCGTAGCTCTGACCTACCAAACTCTGGCCTACTTTTTCAAAAACACCAATAACGGTCAATTTTTGCCGCTTCAATAGTAATGCGTTCCCCGACAATTTCTCGCGATTCGGAAAAAGTCCTTCAGCAATATCTGCCCCAATAATGCAATACGGCCGACCGGCGCTCATCTCTAACTCCGTAAAGTAGCGGCCTTCTGTAAGTTCAAAGTCCCAAATTTGGGCATATTCAAACGTCGTGCCCAGCACATCTATGCCGCTCGGCATTGTTGCTCTCGAACTTGACCGTCGCGCCGTTCAAAGAACTTCCAAATGCGATGTTTTCAGCATATTGACTCCGCTTTCGCAAAAGTTCTGATTCATTTTTCAGCGGTACTGGGACGATTCAAATATTTCCACCACGCATATCTCACCGCCTCCGCCCCAAGGCCATTTCTGAACGTAAACAACATTATCACCCAACTGGCTCACACTGTCACGAATATTCTTTTCCAACGAATCTACTATGGAATAAACCAGGATAATGGCAAAGATGCCAATGGTGATGCCCAGAAGGACAATAGCGTACGCAACTTGTTCGCTGCCAATGAAATAACAGCGAACACAAAGCTCTTTCTTAACAATCTTAATAGGTGCGCAATGGGGTAGGGATTTCCTTCAAAATTAGGAGAATAAAAAGACAATCCCACGGCATGAAAACATTACTTTTGTTTCTTCCATTATTTTTCAAAAACACACACATTGATGCGCATCCAAAACGCCTTGATTTCTGTTTTTCACAAGGACGGATTAGGTCCTATTGTTGATGCCCTTAAAGAGATGGGAACCACCATTTATTCTACAGGAGGAACTCAAGCATTCATCGAAGATCGAGGCATTTCGGTGGAACGCGTTGAAGATTTGACTTTATACCCTTCCATTTTAGGAGGTCGAGTAAAAACCTTACACCCAAAAGTCTTTGGCGGAATATTGGCGCGAAGAGATCACGAAGGCGATCAAGCGCAAATGAGCGAATTTGAGATCCCTTACTTTGATCTTGTAATCGTTGACCTCTACCCTTTTGAAGCGACAGTAGCTTCTGGAGCACCAGAACAAGATATTATCGAGAAAATTGACATTGGCGGCATTTCGTTGATCCGTGCAGCAGCAAAAAACTTCAAAGATTGCTGGATCATTTCAAACATGGAGCAATACGAAGATGCTTTAGCTGTCTTACACAGTGAAGAGGGTGCAACGTAGAGGTTCGTCGCCGCTATGCATTAGAAGCATTTGACGAAAGCAGCCAACTACGACACGGCCATTCACCGCTATTTTGCCGGAGACCGCTTAGATCTAAAAATGAGCAACCGCAAAAGCAATCCCTTCGTTACGGCGAGAATCCACATCAAGAAGCGGCCTTTTTCGGAAACCTTGATGATGCATTCGAACAAATTCACGGAAAGGCATTGAGCTACAACAACCTTCTAGACATCGACGCTACCGTAAACCTTATTCGCGAGTTTGAAGAGACGACCATCGCAATCATCAAACACAATAATGCATGTGGATTAGCTACACGTCCTACGCTTGCAGAAGCTTGGGACGACGCTCTTAGCTGGTGATCCAGTTAGTGCTTTTGGTGGAGTCATCGCTGCGAATAGACGAGTAGATATGGCAACCGCAGAGAAAATGAACACGTTGTTCTTCGAGGTACTTATCGCGCCTGCATACGACGACGATGCACTGGAGGTTTTGCGTTCTAAGAAAAATCGGGTTCTTCTTATTCTGAAAGATTATGAAGTACCGGCATTTAATGTCCGTACCGTATTAAATGGAACGCTCGTTCAAGCTAAAGATGCGAAGACCGAAACACAAAATAATATGGAGACCGTTACAAAATTGGCTCCAACGGAAAAGCAAATTGCCGACATGATTTTCGCAGCGAAAGTCTGTAAGCATACGAAGAGAATACTATCGTCCTCGCGAAAGACGGTCAACTCCTTAGCGAGCGGAACAGGACAAACTTCGCGCGTGACGCTTTGAATCAAGCGGTTGAGAAAGCACAGGACGCTTTGGATTTGATCTCAATGGTGCTGCCATGGCTTCTGATGCATTTTTCCCATTCCCGGATTGTGTAGAGATCGCCGATAATGCCGGAATCACTTGTGTTATTCAGCCTGGAGGATCCATTCGTGACAAAGAAAGTATTGCCTATTGTGATGAAAACGGAATGACTATGGTTACTACCGGAATTCGTCACTTCAAACACTAATTTTTATTACCTTCAGCACATGGGTTGGTTTAGTTTCATGACAGAGGATATAGCGATTGACTTGGGTACAGCCAATACGCTAATCACATATCAAGACAAGGTGGTCGTTGACTCCCCGTCTATCGTTGCACAAGACCGTCGTACGGGTCAAATCATTGCCGTTGGGCAAGAGGCGAGACAGATGCACGGTAAAACGCATGAAAACATCAAAACCATCCGTCCACTGAAAGACGGTGTGATTGCTGATTTCGAAGCATCTGAGCACATGATTCGTGAGCTCATTAAAAGCATCCCTGCATTTAAAAAACGTTTGTTCCCGCCCAGTTTACGTATGGTAGTTTGTATTCCTTCGGGAATCACGGAAGTCGAAAAGCGTGCGGTTAAAGACTCTGCAGAACGTGCCAATGCTAAAGAAGTTTACCTCATTCACGAACCCATGGCAGCCGCAGTTGGGATCGGTGTGAATGTGTTGGAACCTAAAGGAAATATGATCATTGATATCGGTGGCGGTACAACTGAAATCGCAGTCTTGGCGATGGGTGGTATTGTCTGTGATAAGAGTATTAAAGTCGCTGGTGATGTCTTTACCAACGATATTGCCCTTTACATGCGTGCACAACATAACCTTTACGTTGGTGAGCGCACGGCTGAAAACATAAAAATTGCAGTTGGTGCAGCACAAGAAGAATTGGACGAAATCCCAGAACCTTATTCTGTTCAAGGACGTGATCTACTCTCTGGTAAGCCTAAGCAAGTTGAGGTCACACACATAGAAGTAGCCCGCGCGCTTGAGAAAAGTATTACGCGCGTTGAAGATGCTGTGATGGAAGCACTGAGTAATACACCACCAGAATTGGCGGCAGATATCTACAACAGCGGAATCTATCTTGCCGGCGGTGGTTCTATGCTTCGCGGTCTGACAAACGTATTTCAGCGAAAACCGACTTACCGGTTTATGTTGCTGAAGATCCTTTACGCGCCGTTGTAAGGGGTACAGGTATCGTGTTGAAAAACATCGAACACTTCAAGACGATTTTAGAAAGCTAAATAAAACTCTGCTATGCGGCAACTGATACTTTTCTTGGCAAAGTATCGAAGCACTCTGTTGCTCATAGTGTTCGTGCTCATTGCGCTATTGCGCCATTCGCTTAAAAACCCCGTTGCGGAACACAGATTGAACAATGTGGGCTTCGGTACAATCGCGAGCGTACACAATGGCTTATCTGGCTGGAAGCAGTATTGGCGGCTTGAGGCGATCAATGAAGAATTGGCCCGCGAGAATGCAGCACTTCGCTCAGGGGGGACACGCGCTTCTGCCAATCATTTTTCAAATTCTACAGACTACGATTTTATACCGGCACGCGTCGTCGATTATTCGTATACCAAAAGAAACAACTACATTATCGTTCATGCAGGCCGCAGAGATGGCATTCAGCCAGGAATGGGTGCCATGACACCGGACGGATGGGTCGGATCAGTGGTTGAAGTAAGTGATGCTTATGCGCACATTATACCGGTACTGCACAGTAAAGGGAATATTGGAGCCCGCATTCCAGAAAAGGGCTGGGTGAATTGCGCTGGGACGGTTCCGATCCTTCATGGGCCACACTTATTGATATCCAAAGAGAGAATCGACCCCTACCCGGCGATAGTGTGTACAGTTTTACGCGTACTTCGGTTGGACCGTCGACATTAACGGGCACCATCGTTAGTGCGGTTCAAAACAGTGAAGACCTGACTTGGACAGCGAAAGTGGCACTGAGTGCCGATTTTAAAAACATGAATTGGCTTTACATCAGCAAATTAAAAGATGTAGCGCAATTAGATTCATTACAAATTCCCGACTTATGAGCATGGTGAAAAACACAGTGTGGCTGGCATTAGTGCTTCTCGTGCAATGGGGTCTCCTTCAGGATCTGCCTTTAACGGTCTATGGTAATCCGTATCTCTATTTGTGGTTTTTTCTTTGGCTGCCGTTCGGTGTAACAAGGATTGGACTTTATGCAATAGCCTTTGGTGTGGGTAGCGTTATGGATGCCTTTGAACAGAGTGGTGGGGCACATACCTTGGCTTGTTTGACTTTAGTTACGGTAAAACCGTGGGTGGAAAATGCGCTCATTGGTTATAGAAAATCGGACGACAATGAAGGCGTTTCACACCTCGCCTTAGCCCCTTATTTATCCACTTCAGCAGTACTCGTTTTATTGCACCACACGGTGCTGTTTACCGCTGAGAATTATGGCTTTGGCAATCCCCTACTCCTTTTCGTAAGAATTTTAGTCTCGAGTCTAATCACTTTGATATTGCTCGCTATTACTCACGCCTTATTCTCCAAAAAATATGCCGCGTAGTAGTGCTTTTTATCTTGGAATCGCTTTAGTCGGTTTGCTCTTTTTGTATCGACTCTTTCAGGTGCAAATCATTAACGACGACTATGCCGCAAGGGCTGAACGCAACGCAACAGCGGCGGAAAAACTTTATGCGCCTCGAGGCTATGTTTACGATAGAGACGGTCGGCTCCTCGTAGGAAATAGTCCAGCGTATGATTTAATGGTGAGCCCTTATTTAATCAAGGATTTAGATACAGCCGCGCTCGGTCGTCTTTTAGACCTCGAGGTTGCGGATATCAAAGCTCGACTAGAGAAGGCAAAACACTACAGTTATTTTAGAAGCAGCATGTTCATGAAGATGCTTTCTAAATCAACCTACACGCAAATTAAATCAGAACTCAAGGCCTTTCCAGGGTTCTACGCATCCAAACGGATTCTAAGAAACTATCCACATAAGAATGGTGCGAATGTAGTCGGGTTTATCGGAGAAGTCAATACAGATTTTATTCGCGTGAATCCCGAATATTCACAAGGAGATTTAGTGGGCAAAAGCGGTATCGACAAGAGTTACGAGGCGGTTTTAAAAGGAACACATGGCAAGCGCTATTTCACTGTTGATCACAGAAACCGCAGACTGGGTAGCTGGAAAGAAGGGGCACACGATGAGATGCCTATTCCTGGACGAGATTTGGTCAGCAGCATAGATCTCGAACTGCAGCGGTATGGTGAAGCATTAATGAAAGGAAAACGTGGATCTATTGTGGCTATAGAGCCTGAAACCGGTGAAATTCTTGCTCTAGTCACTTCTCCTAGTTATGATCCTAACGAATTGGTCGGTCGATTGCGCAGTAAGAATTATACGCGCATGTACTACGACAGCATCAATAAACCGTTATTTGATCGTGGCATCTTAGCCGAATACCCACCGGGATCGCCGTTTAAACTCATCGGCGCATTAGTAGGTTTACAAGAAGGTGTCATTTCACCGCAAACCGCGATGACTTGTAACCACGGCTTCCACTTCGGCTCATTGCACGTCGCTTGTCATTGTAGAGGGGGCCGGCTAGCGTTAAAAGAAGGCCATCTCTGAGAGCTGCAATAATTACTTTTGTACTGTTTATCAAAAAACTATTGATAAAGACGGTGATGCACATGCTGGTATGAACCGTTGGAGCAATCATGTCAAGAGTTTTGGATTGGGTACTTTTCTCGAATGATCTACCGACAGGACGTAAAGGCCTTATTCCCGACGCAAATTATTACGACCGATTTTTAGGTTATTCCACATGGAAAGGGGCAACTTCTGTCTCGAATGGAATCGGACAGGGGAATTGGTTGCTACCCCATACAATTGGCCAATATGACCGCAGCGATCGCAAACCGTGGCTACTACTTTACGCCACATATCATTAAGGAATCGGACCATGGCCCTATTGATTCCTCGTTTACCACGCCACAATACACGACTGTCGATCCAGAGCATTTTGAAGTCGTTATCGACGGGATGTATGCCGTATTTGAAAACGGAACCGCAAAAGGAGCACGTATGCCCCATATTTCCCAATGCGGAAAAACGGGTACTGCCCAAAATCCGCACGGGCAAGACCACAGTATTTTTTGTAAGCTTTGCGCCGAAGGACCAACCAAAAATTGCACTGGCAGTTATTATAGAAAATGGGTATTGGGGATCACGATGGGCAGCGCCAATCGCGAGCCTAATGACTGAAAAGTATCTCACCGACACCATCACCCGTCCTGCTTTAGAAGCACGAATGTTTGAAGGAGACCTGCACGAGGAATACCGCCAACAGCACATTGCCATTTACGGAGAAGACAGTACCTATCAAGCAAATTTCTAATGGCTAGAAGCGGAAGAAATAGAAACCGGTTAAAGATTGACCCTGTAGTGGCGCTCATCTACACGGTCCTTGTTTTCTGGGGCTGGCTAAGCATCCATTCTGCTGTATACAATGAAGAGGCAGCGTCACTGTTCAACCTCACTCAGGAATACGGGAAGCAACTACTTTTCATTGGTGGAAGCTTTATTATTATTCTAGGTATCCTTCTTTCAAATTACCGATTGTGGACCAATTTCGCTCCGTTCTGGTACATTCTAACCCTCCTACTTTTGATCGGTGTACTGGTAGTCGGGAAAAAGATAGGTGGTGCGCGGAGTTGGTATGCCCTAGGGTCCTTTAGCCTTCAGCCTTCGGAAGTTGCGAAGTTTGCCACGGCGTTAATGCTTGCCTTTTATTTAGGGCAATCCCGCACCAATTTGAAACTATGGTCGCACCGATTAATCGCCGCTACCTTATTCTTACTTCCGGGATTCCTCATTGGTCTACAACCCGATCTAGGATCTACACTCGTCTACTTAAGCCTCCTGCTAGTGCTTTACCGTGAAGGTATGCCCGGCTATTACATTGGTGGTGCGCTAGCACTGATTGCACTTGCTATCATTGGATTACTATTGCCCTTTAAGACTGCCCTTATCTTCTTAGGGAGTATTTCGCTTTTTACTCTTCCTTATCCTCCCCAAAAAACGCGGACCAATTGCCATTAACACCTCCTTATTTGCCCTTGCGAGCGTCACCGTCTTCGCTGTAGGTCAAGTCATGGAGCGCGTTCTGGCACCGCACCAGCAAATTCGTATCAAAGTATTGCTTGGGCTTGAGGACGATCCTACAGGAGCCGGATACAATACGCTCCAAAGCCTCATTGCAATTGGTTCTGGAGGATGGACGGGCAAAGGCTATCTGAACGGTACCCAAACAAAACTCAACTTTGTACCTGAGCAGAGCACAGATTATATCTTCTGTACAATCGGAGAGGAATGGGGATTCTTAGGAACTGCATTGCTTATGGCACTATTCGCTGTTTTGATTGGTCGCATTGTTTGGCTCGCTGACAAGCAGAAGGATACCTTTTCGCGTGTTTACGGGTACAGTGTAGCCAGCATCCTTTTTACACACTGGCTCATCAATATAGGTATGACTATTGGGCTCGTACCCACCATCGGCATACCTCTTCCCTTCTTTAGCTACGGCGGTTCATCGCTGTGGGGCTTCACTATTCTGCTTTTCATTTTCGTAAAGCTCGACGCTGAACGCTGGAATCGTCTCTCGTAATGGGGCAAAAAAAAATACGCGAGCCGATGCAGATGCATCGGCTCGCGCGCTTAAAGCTCTATTTTCCTAATGGCTATCTATTAAAACATCATATAACGCATATCCTCAATCTTAGCCTTATCCTCAAGTGCTTTATACGCTTGAGTACCTACTAGGTTACGAAGACTACGTTGTGTATTCTGTGCCATATTTGAGTAGTCGATTGCAGGCGCAGGCGTTGCAGGAGAAGTAATGGCCACAAAGGCTCCATTATCACCAGCGATAACACCACTTAATGCGCCGGGCTCTAAACCACAGATCGTTCCTACTACTTCAGCTTCATTACCTACACCGGCAATGTTAAACTGAGAAATGCGGAAACTAAGCGTACGTACTTCTTTACCAGCAGCAGTTGCAACCGCTTCAATAGTAGTAGCACCCGTTAAAGCATTTTCCAAACGCTCCGTAATCAAAGACTTCTTCGCATCCTTTTTCGCTGCTTCCAAGCACTGGCCTTGAACCAATTCAAATGGAGTCGTTCCCTCGCTGAGCTTATCTGTTAAAACAACAACTACATACCCTTTACCATCGTTCTCTAACAAACCAATGTTGCCTTCTTCTCTTTCTTCATCCCAAGCCCAACGGACTACACGACGTGCAGAACCTAATCCTGAGACTACTTCTTCAAAACGACCTAAATTACGTGCTGGACGCAAGAAGAATCCCTTTTCAGTGGCAAGAGCACGGTAATCTTCTGCGGTTTGCGCCTCAGCAGCATAACCAGAAGCTTGATTGTATAGATCCTGAATAGTTGCATCCGAAGGTAAAATCTCGCGAATGATTTGGCCAATCTTGTAGACGTCGTTTGAACCCTTCTGATCCGTAACCTGAATAACGTGCCAACCGAACTGCGTAGGAACAACGCCCAGGGCACCATTTTTCTTAAAGAAACAGAAGTTCTCAAAAGGCTTCGCCATTGCGCCGCGAGAGAAGTAACCTAAATCACCGCCTTTTTCTTTTGCTACAATGTCTGAAGAAAACTCTTCACTTACAGATTCGAAAGCGGCAGGGTTCTCTTCGAGATATGCGAACAAGCTATCCGCCAGCACCTTTGCTTCTTGTGGATTGCGTGTAATAGAAGCATCAGCTCTTGTCGCTCCAGCGAATGGGATAAGTATATGACGTGCCTGTACACTGTCTGGGACAATTTTTCTGTCCACCAGTTTAACCACTGCAAAAGCTCCTCCTAAATCAATAGGTCCCTTCTGATACCCGACAGATTGTCCGTCTACAAGTGTATCTAAACCAGTACCCACTAATTCTGTAGTGGTGTAGTATTCCGATTGGAAACGAACATCACTGTGTAAATTAACGAAGACAGAATCATCTTCCTCGTTCATCCATTCTAATGAAAGAGTGGCCAATTCCGCACGCACTGCTTCACGATCCGACTCAGAAGGAGCCAATGGGAAGTTGATGAATTCAATATTCCGTCCTTCTTCCTGTTTGAAATCTTCTTTATGCGCATTGTAATAACGCTTTGCATCTTCTTCGGTAACATCGATTTCATCTTCGTTTACATCGATATAAGGCACATAAACGTACTGCGCTGGATGTTGCGCATCGCCTCGTTTAATTTCCGTCTCTGCAAGACCGGTCGGCATAAAAATCGCCTTTTCGATTGCGTTGGTGTATTTGAAGTTTTGTGCTTGATTCGCCACTGCGCGTTCGAAAGCCAACCACTGCGTCCACATCTCTACAGATTGTTCGGAAGCATCACGATTCTCGCGAACCTGCGCGATGTAACTCTTGAACATGTTTTCGTCAAACTGCCCGTTAGCACCGGTAAAATTTTGACGAATATTTGGGTTGGTAATGATATCAAAATAAATCTCCTGCTCACTTACGCTCATGCCTGCTGCACTTAATTCAGCAGAAAGCAACTCTTCAGTAACGATGTTATTCCAAACAAAGTTTGCGAGCTGGATACTGCTAGTGTTTGCGTATTGTTCTGGATTTCCCGCACGTAGCTCCTCCATTCCCTGGCTGAGTTCTTGACGCGTGATATCCCGTCCATTAACGGTTCCGATGATATTTGGGTCTCCAAAAAACTTAGATCCACCGGAGCGGAATAAATCTCCTAAGAGGAAAGCAATGAGTGCTACAAACACCACGACTACTAAAAGTCCTGAGCGCTGTCTGATGCGTTGGATTGTTGCCATTATCTTGCAATTAAATGAATGAGTCTGCGAATATAAGGATTGGCGCCAATTAATTGGCCTTTACAAGCACCTCTTCCAACCTGTTTGCCTTAGTTTTTTGTACGAGGAATAAGTATTGCTCACTGCGAACCACTGTTCCCTTCTCGGGAAGGCTCTGAAAGAGGTCTAAAATATAGCCCCCAAGCGTATTGTAATTTTCGCTCTGTGGAAGCTCAAGTCCCCATTTTTCATTGATATCTGAGATGTCCAAACGCGCTGAGAAGAGCCATTCACCGTCTTTTATTTGACGCTCCAGCAACTCTTCTGTGTCGTGTTCATCCTCGATTTCCCCAAAGATTTCTTCTATTACATCTTCGAGCGTAATCATTCCACTGGTTCCCCCATGTTCATCCAAGACCACCGCAATATTGCGTTTCTCCCTCGTGAAGAGATTGAGTATCTCATCTGCTCGCATGCTTTCTGGAATAAATGCAACCGGCCGAAGCACTCGTTTTAGGTGGTCGGGCTTTTTAAACAGCTCGAATGCATGGACATAACCAATTATCTTATCGATATTTTCTTCGTAAACCAGCAACTTACTGTATCCCGATTCTATGAAAAATGCCCGCACCTTTTCGGGAAGTTCATTAACCTCCACACTTTCTATTTCAGTTCTTGGAATCATAAATTCCCCTGGCCTTAGTCTCAGGGAATTCGAGCGCATTTTTGAAGATTTCCAATTCCGGATCTACTTCATCATTTCCTCTGACGTCCTTGGAACACGTTCCCTAACATAATGATCGAGCTCCATGCGACCAAAGGCATTTTCTTCTTCTTGCACTTCGACTCGAAATACATACTTCAAGAAGAACTGGCTTACGCCAAGCATTAATGCGCTAGGCAAACGCAACAGCCAAAACAACAACCATGCTGGCAAGCTCAACCAGCGCATGAGCCCTCCGCATTTTGGCGAAACAACGTTTTAGGTAGAAATTCTGCAAATACTAAAATAACTACCGTTGAAACGGAGGTTTCTAAGAGTAGAATGAGGTATTCCATGGCACCCCATCCTTCAAAAACAGGAGTAAGTACACGGTGCATATAATTTCCATAGAGCACCAATGCGACATTATTTCCCACTAGAATGGCCGCAATAAATGCCGCAGGTCGATCTACTAAATAACCCAACGCCTTGTAGGCAATACCGCCTTTTTGTCGTTCAAGCTCAACATGCAGCTTATTGATGCTCAAATACGCCATTTCCAGCCCTGAAAACAGCGCAGAAAAGAATACAGCAAATACTATAGGTAAAAGATATTCCAATGTTTCTTGCTTCTATTGTTTAAGACGTGATCGTCGGCGGAGGAAATACATGAATATCCCTGCTCCTAGAAAAAGTGTAAACTTTAATGGTATTCTGCCAATTCGTACCCCAATTAACATAGATCTCCACTGCGCTCACCGCCGCTACACCGAGCCACAAAATCTCTATAAATCGTAATGCTTTATTCATCATCTACTGTTATTTCTCCTTGAACCTTATAAATGCGGTAGGTATTGAAAGATTGATCTGCTTCAAAGCCTTTACCTCTGATGAGCTGCCCATCGGATAAGATCTGAACCTTTGCATCGCTATACAAACGCTCTTCTTTTTTATCCCAGAATAATAATTCTGTGGTCATTCGCTCTCCTTTTCCATTCGTTACTTCAACGTTCCCACCGATACCCCAAAGATCCTCCTTCTTCAACTGTCTTGCCGTATCCGCTTTTAAGACCGTTGCTGTTTTTGTATTCGCGCTTGTAGAAATTCACCGTTATACCTTCCCCAAAGAAAACATATGCCGGATCCATATTTCCAAAGTCTTGCAACAATCCTGCACGAATTTCTAGAACCTTCTGCCCGCTATCACTATAGGTGATGTGCGCGCCGTGCTGCTCATTCAATGGAAACACCACTGGTATCTTACTGACTGCAGCCACGTCCTTTGAATCATTCGAGCAGGACATAAAAAAAATCGCTGCCAAAATGAAAAGCGATTTGGGTTCTTTAGAGAGAGCTTTCATCCTAACGAAGGTCGGTAAAAAAGCGCAAAAAAATCCCCCAGACTTTCGTCTAGGGGAAATATAAATGACAGCGTAAATGCTCTAGTAGAATTTAACGCTTACTGTTTCGTTAATCCAACAGCCGATGTTGATTTTATCGCCTTCCTTGTAGCCCAATTGGAACGAAATTCCTTTATCTGGAATTTGTTGCGTGTAGGCAGAAATTAATTTCGCCGCTTTATTCGCAATGCTCGGATCAATACTTCTTGCGTAGCTCAACTTGTTGATTGCTGCCCAATACACTGCGTTTTTCTCAACTGCATTTGCACCACATGTCCCTGCTGCTTCAGCGTATAAGGTCGCTAAATACAAATATGGATTACCCCAATCTTTGCGAAGTTGACCTGCTTTAAGACAATTGCTCTTGGCCGCAGAAAGTGCCCCCATTTTTTGATTGACATACGCCAAGCCCATGTAGCTGTTAGCCTTACGACGTAAATCTTCTTCTTGCTCGATGGCTTCAGTGTAGTACTTCTTCGCCATAGCCCAATCGCTCTTATTAACCCCTAATTTCGCCATGTTCAACGCCGCCTGTGCGCTTGGCTCTATCTCGTACAAAGTTTCTGCGATAGAGATAAATACAGGATTATCTGTACAAGAAGTCATTTCGCCGTTATCGCCTACACGTTCTTTCTGTAACAGGTTACCCGCGCGTTTCAACCACTCGATATTATCCTTGTTCTGTTCGAAAGCCTCCTCGTTATAAATCAACGTAAGTTTATCACAAGTCAAAAGTGGACTCAAAATTTTCTCAATGTTGCTTTGAACCTTAGTAATGTTTCTCAAACGGATTTCATTGTTCGAAATCTTACGCTTGTCCACAGAAGTTAGGCCTTGCTCATCCAATTCATACTTTGTCTTTAGTTCGTCCGCTTTTTCCAAAACACTAACCAACGCCTGTGTAGCTGCATCCATTTCTGGCTTAACTAAAGGTGGAAGTTTCGCTGCTTGCTTCATGCGCTTCTTCGAAGAGTTGTTGAATGCATTTGTAGAATCGTACGCCGCCAATTCCAAGTCGTATGCCGCTTTTGCAGCTTCAGCCATAGGGCGAATGCTATCAGCATACGCAATGAATCCTAAAACAGAATCTGCCTTGAGCTCAATCGTGTAGTTTTCAACATTGAACGTATTAAAGTTGAACTCCAGCGAAACCAATACTGAGTTGTATACCTCAAACAATCGATCAACGTCTTTCGTTTTATTAAATTCCTTGACGTTTGCCTGGAAGTAACGGTCTGTATGGGCCACTGACATGGTATCACCTAAAAGCGCCTTCGCCTCGTCGAACATAATTACCGCTTTGGAAATGCTGTCCGCATCCTTCTTGTAGTAATTGTAGAAATGATACGCTTTTGAGGACATCGCATTTGCTTTTTCTTCAGGGAAGTGCAGGGCAAACGCATCATACAGTGCTAATAACTCCTGAATCAAAACATTCTTTGCAGCGTCGTCGTTCGTCTCTTTAATTTTTGCTTCTATGATGTTATCACCATAGGTATAGATGCGAATATTCGCTGATGGACAAGTCTCATACAATGCTTTCCACGCATCATAGGCTTCTGCATAGTCCTTACTTTGGTAGTAAGAACCCATGATGTTATAGTTCTGAAAACAAGAAACAGAATCGGCAATGGAATTCCCCCATTTCGACTCCTGCGCTTGAGCAGAAAAGCTCATCAATAAAATACCGAATACAAATAGGATTCGTTTCATAATCATCTGATTTTATCTATATCTAAATTTCTGGAACCATTTGTCGTTGAGTGTTATCCCAAAGTTCAAATTCCAATAATCTTCCTTTAAATCGGATTCGACGCCGCTCCAACGGGTCCCCCTTCCTAAACTAATATTCAAAAAGCTTGCCTTTTGTTCACCAGGAGCTAAACTTCTATAAATAATAGGAAGCGTTAAACCTAAGTTGAGCTCTTGCGTAACGTACGTTGGACCAGTGGTGGGCTCCTGCCAGTAATATTGACCTTTTTCTCTTGAATACCCGAACCGGTATCTTGATATGGCAAAGTAATTCGAGCTGCGTCTAAGCTGTGGAATCACATAGGCAGGCACCATTACTAGGCCTACACTCCCTCTTTCACTAGCGGCAATAGCCGATTGCAACGGCGTTCCTCCTAATGGAGTAAAGTCTCTATAATCTTGCCAATTCACTTTTCGGTAGTCCACAACCAAATCCCAAGCATTTACGGGTACATTTTCGACCGTTCTACTCAAACCGAACCCAAATCCCGAAGAGGTTGGGAGTATGATACTGCCTTCTTCTGCCAGATTGTAAAATAATGTGTCGACCGGGGTTTCTACGATACCACTATTTATAAATGAATACTGCGTTGAAATTTGACGCGAATTCATAGAACCTCCAAAACCGTAAACTGCTCCAGCTACAAAATGGAATCGATCAATATCTCCTTGCAACTGTGTTCCGATGTCGAAAGTTAAGTCGCTAATTCCTGTTTTATTTGTTTTGCTAACGGAAAGGAATTGGTTGTTGGCTAAAATGGTTTTATTGCTTGTTTCCATTTCGCCAAAGACATAGCGTGCATTACCTCCGACGCTAAACCACGGAACAGGTTGTAAAGCGAGCCCGAGGGTGAACTGGTCGTAACCGCCAGAACCGATAGAACGGTATTCGTAAATTCCGAAATCGTCCGAAGAATCTGCTACACTAACATTGTATCCTTTTGCCGCATAAGGGCTTAACGAGAATGCTCCACCGATCCAATCCGCAAACTTAAATCCAAAGCCAAAGTAGTCGAAGTACGTGTTGTAGTTATCTTGATCGATAGATTCACTAATCACCTGATGACGAAAAGTTCGGTGAGCTCCACTCATCTCGAGTGTGGAGTATTCCAAATTTGCGTAACCCGCAGGATTAAAAACATTAATGGTATAGCGATCGACATAGCCGATGCCGGTACCCCCATTCCAAGGTAGGAAGGAGTAATTCCGAAGGTCGTCTCACCCATACCGTTAATACTAAGTGGGCTTACTGAGTTGGTTTGAGCGGATACAGGCGCCCCCAAAAACAGCATAATCAACGTTAGCACTACGGTGCCAACGGATTTATTTAACTGATTGACTTTGAAAATATTCATCAATGCGCTGCAGGGCATATAGTTCGTAATTCGAGGGTGCAAATATGTAGCTTTTTAGGTGGTTTGACAAGGCCTTTGCATCTCCACCGCAAATGATTACAAGATTTATGCCTGTTTCTTTTTGAATCGAACGAATCATCCCATCAATTTCTATGGGTAAAGCAGTATCCACTCCTGCCCACATACTTTCTTCCGTTGAGGCCCCTACTACATGAGTTTCACTAGTTTTAACAAGGTGTGGCAGCGCTGCTGTAAATGCATGCATTGCCTTGTAACGCATGGCCCATCCTGGAGAAATTGCGCCGCCAATAAAGGCATCATTTTTAACAATATTATAAGTAATACAGCTTCCCGCTACGACCGTAATAAGATCTTGACGGTGCTCTAACCAGTGGGCCGATGCAAAAAGTAATCGATCTAAACCTAGAGAATCAGGAGTCTTATAAGCGACCTCTAATGGCCATGGAGCGTTTATAGATAGCCAGTGAATACTTCTGGACCAATTCACATCTACCGCCCCACTGGCAATACCTATGGAACGAACACCAGCAGTGTCCCACGTCTTGTAAAGGCTTTGCGCCTGCGCCAACGCATCGATATCAAAAGCCTCTTGTTTAAGGAGGTCCCTTCCTTGAAACAACCCCATTTTAATGCGGGTATTCCCTATGTCTATAGTAATTAACATGAACTCAAAGGTCGTTAAATCCTTCATCTATTGGCAATTCTATGTGAGATTCTAATTTTTCGCTGAATGTGCTTTCACATTTGAATTGTAGGTGTATATTTGCCGCCCGGCAGGTGATGTAGCTCAGTTGGTAGAGCAAAGGATTGAAAATCCTTGTGTCGGCGGTTCGATTCCGTCCATCACCACCACCCGAAAGCCCTTCAGTTTGACTGAGGGGCTTTTTTTATACCCAAACACGCGAAAACAGTAGGCTTATTAGACCTCGCAACACATTGTGCAGGAGCTACAAAAAAGGCCGAGATAGCGAACTACCCCGGCCTTTTTGCACCAAAGTGGTAACCAACGGAAATTTGGTTACCACTTTGGAACTTAGTTTC
The DNA here is from genome assembly GCA_038143125.1 of Cryomorphaceae bacterium. Classification (GTDB taxonomy): domain Bacteria; phylum Bacteroidota; class Bacteroidia; order Flavobacteriales; family Schleiferiaceae; genus UBA10364. The sequence continues at coordinate 130,329 of JAYQLJ010000006.1, read as the reverse complement.
TCAATTAAATGCCTAGTACTTGATCAAACGCACGGTTTGCTCGTTACTACCAGATTGAATCTTAGCAAGATAAACTCCCGCTGCGTAATGAGATGCATCTATTGCATGCGTTTGGCCACTACTTAACGCATGATACAGCTGCTGACCGTTTAAATCATAAAGTTGTATTGTATACGAATCAACCGAAGGGTAGCTGACTACCCAGTGATCTGCTGTTGGGTTGGGATAAATAGACATCCCATTTTTCGATTCGTCCTCAATTCCCTATAGCCACATTCGCATACTTTATATCGTCAAAATAGAAGGTAGACGTTGACGATCCATCGCCAATGTTCGAGCTACCCGCAATAAAGTCGAACAACAAAGCCAGCGTAGGCATATCAGTCGGTGCATTTGTAAAATCGAAGGATAGCGTTTCCCACTCTTCGGTTTTCGTGGTTTGAACACTACGCTCTTCACCCCAAAAAGGTTTCTCAGCTTTCAAAGTTACGTTCGTACCAATAGGCGCGGACGTCCAAACTTTCATCGTTATAACCGGATGATTTACAAAATCGAGGTTGTTTGCGAAGGTGATTTTACTTCCTCCATACGGAGCACCTAAGTAACGCACAATCTTACCGACGTTTGCACTTCCATTATCTGCATCTACGTCAGGATTAGGCACGCTTGTCATAATAGCGCTTTCAAAATCAAAGAAATGACGTGCAGTGGTACCCGATTCAAAAGTTACGGGTAATCCCACTCTCGGTGTAGCAATGATACCAGCTACCTGCTCAATGTCGTCAATGTAGAAGGTATTTCCCCCACCTGGTGTAAACGGCTGGGGCATAATGACTAAGTCCACACTCCCTGAAGGCGCCGGAATTCCAAAGTCAAACGTGAGCGTTTCCCAGGCGCCAGATACCGTGGTCACTGCATCTACCTCGCTGGTATAAGGAGTCTCTAATTTTACCTTTATAACGGTACCCACGGGTTGAGTCGTGTACACTTTCATAGACAATACGCTCGATGCAGCGCTAGTAAAGTTCAGTGAAGACACTGATGTAATCTTTCCTCCTGCCCACAAATCGGCTGCATTTACTTTCACAATCTTAGCGACATTAGCGCTAGAATTACCTACCGAACTTGGATTCGAGACTATGGTAAAGGTTGCCCCGTCATAACCTACCATTCCGGCGGTTGTAGATTCGAAATCGAATGGGAAGGCTTGCGCAGAGGCCGCAACAGAGGCTGCCATTAGCAGGGTAAACATGATTTTTTTCATATCAAATTTTTAGGTGTATTGATGTACTGAATGATGTGCAAAGCCAATCGACCGTACCCTACCGTTCATGGGCAAAAGGTAATAAACTTTGGATTGTCACATCCGCTTGAATAGAACCCCAACAATCCGCGTTGTTAACAAAATTAGTTGACCGCTGATGAGGAATAGGCGTAAACTTCGGAATTTTGACGGGTAAAGCTGCTACAACTATGCACCCTTTAAAGAAAGATGAATTCAGACTGGTGAATCGCATGCGTTTTGAAGTGAAGAACGTCATGGAACACATCAATAGAGTTTCAGAAGAAAGCAATCGCATCAATTCTGATGAGATCGAACGTCGCCTAAAGGCTTTAACTGAATATTCTCGTGAATTGGCTAATCTTCAGAAGGCGATCGATATCGAAATTCAAAAAAACTCCCTCTAAGGAACATGATGAATCGTGAAAATGAACAATTTCTAGTTTATATGGTTGTTATAACATCTTTTCAAAAGAAACTATGAAAACCATTTTTCATCCTCACGATTCAAGAGGTCATGCAAATCACGGCTGGTTGAACAGCCACCACAGTTTTAGCTTCGCGAATTACTTCAACGCCCAAAAAATGAACTTCGGTTTGTTGCGCGTACTTAACGATGATACCGTGGCACCTGGTATGGGTTTTGGGACACATCCGCACGACAATATGGAGATCATCTCTATTCCTCTCAGTGGTGATTTAAGACATCGCGACTCTATGGGAAATGAGAAGACCATCAAGGAGGGCGAAATTCAAGTAATGAGCGCAGGATCTGGTGTTACCCACAGTGAATTCAATCCCAATAAGGACAAGGAAGTAAAGTTTCTCAGATCTGGGTGATTCCAAATGAACGTGATGTTACGCCGCGTTACGATCAGCAGCAACTTCCAGATTTTGATCAGAAGAATGTTCTGCACCAAGTGCTCAGCCCTTCTGCTGATGATGCTGGAGTGTGGATACATCAAAATGCGTGGTTCCACATGGGCCGCTTTGATGATTCAGAAGGGGCGCAATACCAGTGGAAATCGGATAACAATGGTCTTTATGCGTTTGTACTGGAAGGTGGATTTGAGTTGGGCGAGCACCAATTGGGCCGCCGCGATGCCCTTGGAATTTGGGACACCGATACCATTTCATTAAAAGCCACTGCCCCGGAATCAAGAATCTTACTGATTGAAGTGCCTTTAGGGAACTAACCTGCTCACTTTGAACATTCTTACGCGCAGTAGGGTTATCTTTGACATCATAATTACACCACCATGAAAGATCCCATTAAAGGATTCTCAAAACTGAGCAAAGCCGCCAAACTTGAATGGCTCGTCAACAATAATTTTGAAGATGCGGATGCCGCACGATCTGTCTTAACCACGTATTGGCATGAAGACGAGGCACTTCAGAAGCGTCACGACGAATTCATTGAAAACACCATGAGCAATTATTACATGCCATATGGTGTCGCGCCAAATTTCAAAATCAACGGCAAACTTTACACGATTCCTATGGCCATTGAAGAAAGTTCAGTGGTTGCGGCGGCGGCAAAAAGCGCTGCATTTTGGATGGCCCGTGGCGGTTTCAAAACCGAGGTATTGGGTACGGAAAAAATTGGTCATGTACATTTCATGTATACGGGCGATGCCAGTGCTTTAAAAGAAGATTTTAGTTCACTTGAACAAGAATTGCGTCGAGCAACTGCAGAGCTCACTGCAAATATGGAGGCGCGGGTGGCGGTATCACATCAATCAAATTTATTGATGCTACCGATCGTCTCGAAGCGTATTACCAACTAGAAGTCACTTTCGAAACCTGTGATTCCATGGGGGCAAACTTCATCAACTCCAACCTAGAGGAGATGGCGAAGTGTCTTGAAAATTTTGTAGCAAGCCATGACCGCTTAGATGTTAACTCACTTGAAGTAGTGATGCGTATTCTAAGTAACTACACTCCCCGCTGTATCGTTCGTGCAAGTGTAAGTTGTCCAGTAGAAGAATTGGCCAGCGAAGGAGTAAGCGCAGCGGAATTCGCCCGAAAATTCGAGCGCGCAATCGCAATCGCTAATGCTGAACCCTATAGAGCGACCACTCACAACAAAGGCATCATGAACGGTATCGATGGGGTGATAATTGCAACAGGAAATGACTTCCGTGCGGTAGAAGCCGCCTGTCACACCCATGCCTCGCGTTCAGGCAGTTACAAAAGCCTTACCGGCTGTAACGTGGAGGACGGCGTATTTACTTTTTGGATAGAAATCCCATTATCGCTTGGCGTTGTTGGAGGATTGACAAAGCTGCATCCCTCTAGTGGTTAAAAGTCTGGAAATGCTCGGAAATCCCGATGCTGAAGAATTAATGGGCATAGTTGCCGTCAGTGGCCTCGCACAGAATTTTGCTGCATTACGTGCCTTAGTAACTACGGGTATTCAAAAAGGTCATATGAAAATGCACTTGATGAATATTTTAACGCAGCTTGAAGCGACACCGGAGGAGAAAATCCATATCGCGAATTACTTCAAAGACAAAGTTCCTCATCATAGAGAAGTAGTGAATTATTTCTGTGAATTACGCGGTGTTCCCGTTCCCAAAGTCGGCCAATAAACAGTGAAGGAATTTTATGCCCACGGCAAGCTATTACTCACTGGAGAATATGCCATTACCCAGGGGCGACTGGTTTAGCCGTACCTACAACTTTAGGCCAAAAGATGCATGTTCGATCTTTTGACTCGCCAAACATTCACTGGCAAGCATATACCGTTCAAGGCGACTGTTGGCTTGATGTACTGCTTAGTTCACAACTCGAAATAGTAAAAACGGACCAGCCAAAAGGAAGCCCAACATCTGGTAAAGCAACTTCAAATTGTAGCGGCTAACAGCGATAAACTAACGGGTGGACTTCATTTTGAAACTCATCTTGAATTTGACCGCAGTTGGGGTCTAGGTTCCTCCAGTACTTTTACCAGTTTACTTGCTCAATTCGCAGAATCTAGATCCTCTAGATTTCTTTCATGAAGCGCACGGCGGAAGCGGATACGACCTGGCATGTGCATCTGCTGAAGGCGCCATTCTTTATCGTATCGAAAAAGGTTCCGCTGAAGCCACACCCAATTACCTGGTCTGCGGATTTTGGGGATGATCTCGCCTTCGTTTTCAGCGGTAAGAACAATTGACTTCTGAAAGCTTAGCCTTAGTCCAAAAACAGCCCTTTAACCCGCAGCAAATCAAGAAATCAACACTCACCTCTGCCTTTATTAACGCATCCACTATGGAGCGTTAGAATCTGTAATGCGAGAACACGAACAACTTATTGGAGGCCATTTAGGACTTCTGCCCGTGAGTGAACACCTCTTCAAAGGATACAACGGGGCGGTGAAGAGCTTTAGGTGGTTGGGGCGGTGATTTCGTGTTAGTCACCCGTTATTCTAAAAATCAGCAGTGGTTAAAGGAAAATGGTTTTGAGCATGTGCTACCACTGAGAACTTTAGCCATACTCTAATTGTTTGTTGGGGCATAATTATTGGTAGATTTAAACCATGCGTAGAATCGTTCTATTTATCACCCTGTTTCTTCTCTCCTTCTCATCGAAGGCAGCGCATTTAGTGGGTGGTGAAATCTCCTATAAATGTGTGGGAACGGGAACGAATGGCAATACCTACCAAATACGACTGACGATTTATCGGGATTGCAATTCGAGCGGCGCGCCTTTCGACATGCAAGCACCTATAACCATTTACGGCGGTCCCAATCAAAATACAGTTGTTCAAACCGTGATGGTGGCGCGCGGGACCCATTGTAGGGATACCCGCAGTGGTAAATAACCCTTGCCTCCAAACACCGCCAAATGTTTGTACGGAAAAAGCGACCTACACGACGAACGTAACCTTGCAGCCAGCGACCCACGGATACACCATTACGTACCAGCGTTGCTGTAGAAACAACACCATTTCAAATGTTGCGAATTCAGGTACTTGGGGCAGTTCCTATTATATTAAAATACCTCCACAAGATTCTGTCTGTAACAGCAGTTGCGCTTTATTTCAGACCCACCTATTGTCATGTGTAAGGACGACAGTTTGAATATTAATTTCGCTGTTTTAGAATTGGACGGCGATAGTGTTTTTTATTCTTTATGTCAACCGTTACACGGCGGTTCGCAAAATAGTCCTGCACCTAACCCGCCAGCGCTCCACCTTATACCCCGGTTCCATTTTTTTCCTTACTCCACAGGTTACCGATACCCACCTCTCCTACGGTCGCTATCAATAGCAGTACGGGTATACTCACGGGAACTCCAACTGGTGTAGGGCAATACGTATTCGCCGTGTGTGCGGAGGAATACGACTCGAATGGCGTCCTGCTTTCAACGCTAAGGCGGGATTATCAGTTCAATGTAATGGTTTGTCAGAGCAATGTAGTCTCCAATCCAACCCCACAAGATTTTCAGCCCAATACCATATGTAATGGAACCACGGTTACCTTTTTAGACAGTTCCTACAATGGGACGAACTACCTTTGGTTGTTCAATGACCCAAACAATCAAGGCGCTTCGGCCACGGGTCAAAACCCTACCTATACTTATGGCGATACGGGTACCTATACCATTCAATTGATTTTGAATCCGGATACCCTTGTACAGATACCGCAGAAGTCACCTATGAACTTTACAATCCTGTAAATCCTGCCTTTTCTTTCACCGGACCCGTTTGTTTTGATGAAAAACCTAATCACCTTCCAAAATCAAAGTTCAAACGGAGGAAATGCAGTGGCAAATTGGGACTTCGGTTTGATGCAAGCATTCCAACATTTACCGGTTGGAATCCACCGCCCATCGTATTTAATACTTGGGGATCACTATGTCAGTCTTACCATTGAAGAAAACGGTTGTGAGGACACGTTTCTTGATACGATTCGCATCTATAGAAGACCCGAAACCAACGTTAGTGTTGAAAACCAAATAGGATGTGCACCATTTACCGTTGCCTTCTGGGACAGCACGATAACAGACGGGCAAGTCATTTACAATTGGGATTTCGGGGATGGTGTGTTGAGCAATGATAGCAATGCTGTCTATACCTATGCCAATCCGGGAACCTATGATTTAAACCTCACTATTTATTTCATTGAAGGATGCACGGATACAATCACTGTTTCTTATGCCGATTTCATTACGGTATATCCATCACCAACCAGTTCCTTCGTTGCAGATCCTACGAACGCCACCATTTACACTTCGAATATTGAAATCACGGACTTAGCTGCTGATCCTACAGACGATATCCTAACGAACATGGGTGATGGTAGTATTTATTACAATCAAGCCCAATTCAATCATTCCCTACACCGACACCGGTTGGTTTGAGGTGGAACATGTGGTTATAAATACGTTTGATTGTCCAGATACTTCCAAGGCAACTATTCGAATCAATCCAGAGACCCTCATTTTCGTTCCTAATGCCTTCACGCCAGACGGTGATGGGAAGAATGAAATTTTCTTTGCGACCGCTGTTGGAATCAAAGAATTTAGTTTCAAAATTTTTAATCGTTGGGGAGAAGTAGTATTCGAAACTACTGATCCATCAACAGGTTGGGACGGTATGCATCCCAACGGAAAAGAAGCCATTCAAGGGTGTATACCTGGACGGTTTTTGCGAAAGGGCAGAATGATAAATTGATCGAAAAGCGAGGCCACCTCAGTTTGCTTCGCTAGCAATTACGATGTGTGTTCACGGCTGAGCCAAACCACGGTAGCAAAGGCGGCTCCTACACCGAGAAGTACAGATAGACTCACATAAAGAACGGCCTCTATCATTCTTCCCGCACTAAGCAAGTGGATCGTCTCCATCGAAAAAGTACTAAAAGTGGACCACCCACCGCAAAATCCAGTTCCTAAAAGTAATAAGTACAAGAGTTTAGACTTATCGTCATAAGCATCGACAATGACGACTAAGACAATGCTTGCTAGAACATTAATGAGTAATGTAGCCCAGTGGCCTTGAAGCCATTCGTTTGCGACGATGGCCTTTGACATTGCAAATCGCAGAACAGAACCACCTCCACCGCCTACAAACACTGCCAGATAGGCCATTGCATTTAACTCCATGTAGATTCGATTTTATGTAAGACGAAACTAATGAGAAATCCCCATAGTGCTCCGGCAAGCAAATCTGATGGATAGTGTACGCCTAAATGAATACGTGAAAAACTTTGAAGGATGGCCACAAGTAATAGGATTGGGAACCAGCTTGAGTGCAACCATTTTCGAAAAAGAAACGCAAGTCCAAAGCTGTTTGCTGCATGGGCACTAAAAAACCCAAATGGACTGCAATGTGCTAAAACTCTCAAACCTTCTACTCCATGACATGGTCTGGGGCGTTCAAGCGTGTATTTAAAAAACTCAGCGCCTTGATCAAACAGCAACACCCCCAGTACCACCAGTGCAAGCCGCTGTACAAACAAGACCCTGTTGCTTGAACTGTAGAGCCTCTGAATGAGCACAGCATATAAGGGCAACCAACTGATGGTTTTCGTAACCGCAATCCAAAATGTATCGCTACTTGCAGGAAACAGCCTATTTAATGCAAGTAATGCACTCGTATCAAGGCTATTTAACTGCTCAAACATTAGGCAGGCGCATTTAATTTTCCCAGATTAGATCCTTCAGCTGCATGATATTTTTACCCGCAACGGATGAAATAAAAAGGTGTGGAATATTCGAAGGTAACTGTGCTGCGATTTCACTCTGAAGATCTTCATCGATCATATCACTTTTCGTAATGGCCAAAATCCGTTCCTTATCTGCTAATTCTGGATTATACTTTACCAATTCATTCAAGAGAATCTCGTATTCCTTCGCGTAGTCGTCTGCATCCGCAGGAACCATGAACAGCAATAAAGCATTGCGCTCAATATGACGCAAAAACCTATAACCCAATCCTTTTCCTTCTGCAGCGCCCTCAATAATACCCGGAATATCTGCCATAACGAAAGAACGTGCATCGCGGTACATTACCATGCCTAAATTTGGCACTAGTGTTGTGAAGGGATAGTTCGCGATTTCCGGTTTGGCTGCGCTCACAACACTTAATAAGGTGCTCTTACCTGCATTAGGGAATCCTACAAGGCCAACATCAGCAAGGACCTTCAGTTCTAAAATAAACCATCCTTCTACTGGATCCTCACCAGGCTGAGCAAACCTTGGCGTCTGAAAGGTCGAGCTCTTAAAGTGTACATTACCTAATCCACCGCGACCGCCTTTCACAAGTATATGTTCTTGTCCATGGTCAGTGATTTCAAAGAGTACTTCGCCTGTTTCTTCATCCTTAGCAATAGTACCTAGAGGAACTTCAATATAACGGTCTTCTCCATTAGCACCAGTGCGCTCTTGACCACTACCGTTCTCGCCTGAAGCGGCTTTGATGTGTTTCTGGTACTTAAGTGGTAATAAGGTCCACATTTGAGCATTACCACGAACAATCACGTGTCCACCTCTACCGCCGTCACCGCCGTCTGGCCCCCTTTTGAGGTCATGCGGTTGCGCAGTAGGTGTGTGGATCCACGGCCACCACGCCCGCTTTTACAGTAAATCTTTACGTAATCTATGAAGTTGCTTCCAGCCATAATGTGAAAAAAGCAGCCTCCCTTAACTGGGAAACTGCTTTGCAAAAATACGATTGTATTGTGAAGTGTCGACCAATGGTCTAAAGTGTGTCAATAATAACTACCAGTCGTTCAGTAATTTCCTCGATTGAGCCTACGCCGTTGATGCCTTTGTATTTTCCTTGGGCATCGTAGAACGCTTTCACCGGTGCTGTTTCGTTGTTGTATACATCGATTCTATTCTGAATAACTGCAGGATCAGCATCATCAGGACGGCCAGAGGTTTTTGCACGCTCTGCAAGTCGCACACGAAGTTCATCTTCTGGAACTTCTAAAGCAATCATACTGGTAATGCCCGTCTTTTGGCTATTTAAAAATGCATCGAGCGCGGCTGCCTGTGCATTCGTGCGCGGGAATCCGTCAAAAATAAAACCTTTTGCTTCCGGGTTTTATTTACGGCATCTTCAAGCATAGAGATGGTGACAGAGTCCGGTACCAATTGGCCCTTATCCATGTAAGACTTCGCTAAAACGCCCAATTCCGTTTCATTTTTAATGTTGTAACGAAAAAGGTCTCCCGTGCTTAAATGGACGAGGTGGTAACGTTCTACTAAAAGGCACTTTGTGTTCCTTTACCTGCCCCTGGAGGGCCGAACAGGACTAGATTTAACATGGAAATAGCATTTAATTAGGGACACGAAGATACCGCGCAAAGCGAGAAAATCGTAGTTTCGTAACCGATTTGAGGATATTTCTCGAACCAACAACACACTGAAACACTGAACCAAACCATGCGTACTCCATATTGTGTCATTATGGCTGGGGGAATTGGGAGCCGATTCTGGCCCATGTCCACAGAAAAGACCCCAAAGCAATTTTTAGATTTCTTAGGAACGGGCGAGAGTTTAATGCAACAGACGTATAATCGTGTACGCCGCATTTTTGAACCCGAAAACATACTGGTCGTTACGCACGAGAATTATGCTGCCTTAACCCAGGAACATTTACCAGATCTTCCTGAACAGAACATTATTCTAGAACCTCTTCGCAGAAATACCGCCCCCTTGTATTGCATATGCTGCTTTAAAAATCAAAAAGCGCGATCCTAATGCAAACATGTTTATCACACCGGCGGACCACCTCATAACGGATGAAGAAGCTTTCGAGACTACGGTTCGAAAAGGATTAGCAAAAACTGAAGAATCGGATTGTTTCGTAACCATTGGAATTCAACCGCATAAACCGGAAACCGGCTACGGTTACATTCAATACAATGAAACCTTAGGAGATGATCACGGCAGCTTTGCCGTAAAGGCGTTTACCGAAAAACCCGACTTAGAACACGCTAAGAAGTTCTTAGAAAGTGGCGACTTCTTGTGGAATGCAGGCATGTTTATTTGGAACATAGATGCCTTATCGCGTGGTTTAGATACCCATTTACCAGAACTTATGACCACCTTAGGTGAGACTTGGAATGATCTGGACACCGCCTACGAAAAAGCAAGTATTGAAAGAATTTACGGTGAGTGTGATAATATTTCCATCGACTATGGACTTATGGAACGTGCAGACCAAGTCTGCGTAATCCCTGCAGAAATGGGATGGTCAGATTTAGGAAACTGGGGGGCCATTTACGACTTAGGCACAAAAGATGCCGCAGAGAATGTCGTCGTCGGAGCGCACGTTTTACTTCAAAATTGTACCTCTTGCCTGGTCGTTAACGCAACGAAAGACAAAGCTTTAGTGCTTACTGATCTTCATGATAAGATCATTGTACAGACCGCATCGACCACCTTAACCTTTCCCCAAGGCAATGATCAGGCAATCAAACAGATTGTAAAAGCGGTCAAAATAGAATTGGGCGAAGCATTCGTATAAATTTGCTATGTTTAAGTACGCGCTTAAACACCGTTAATGAACGAGAACCACACTTCCATGGAGGAGCGTGCTGCTGAAGCAGCACCAGCCACCAACACCACAGCCAGTGTATTGAAAAGCATCTGGAAACAATTCAGCTCTGTCATCACTTTTTTCTAGGAGAGCGCTTTTCATTGTTAGATTTTGCGCAGCCTGAAAATACGATTGAAGGCATCAAAAAAGATGTCGAATTCAGAGGCTTTGCACTTTGGATTCTCATGTTCAGTATTGTTATCGCCTCCATTGGACTCAATGTGAATTCTACTGCCGTTGTCATAGGCGCGATGTTATATCACCTTTGATGGGGCCCATAATGGGCGTAGGGCTTAGTTTAGGAATCAATGATTTTAAACTCCTTAAAAAGTCCATTAAAAACCTTGGGGTTGCAGTGGGTATTGGATTGATCGTTTCAGCGCTCTATTTTGCCATTAGTCCCATCTCCACTCCTTCAAATGAGCTTTTTGCCCGGACAAACCCTACGCTGCTTGATGTTGTTGTAGCCTTTTTCGGTGGCCTCGCGGGTATTTTAGCCGGGTCGCGTAAAGAAAAATCAAATGTTATTCCAGGTGTGGCCATTGCTACAGCTTTGATGCCACCGTTGTGTACTGCTGGATTTGGCTTAGCACATGGACAATGGAGTTATTTTTTTGGAGCACTCTACCTCTTTCTAATCAACAGTGTACTCATTGCCGGCAACTACTATTGTTGTTCGCTATTTGCGATTCCCTATGGTCACCCTAATGGATCCCATTCGCGAAAAGAAAACGAAGCGGATGTTTTCTATTGCCTTAATTGTGGTGATCGTTCCTTCCATTTGGATCTTTTACCGCACCGTAACGAATACGCTGGCACAAACGAAAGTGCACAACTTTGTAGAGGAAACAGTCGTTTATCCCGGAACTGAGGTGGTTAAAGAAGAAATCACCTTTGCAGGAGGACTGCCGGAGGTCAATATTGTTTTGTTTGGCGAACTCATTCCTGAAGACCTGGTGTCTCAATGGGAATCCATCTTCACAGATAAGTTTAAAGGCAGCCTTTCCATCATTCAAGGCGACAATGGAAATGAGAGTTTAATGGAACTGTCAAAACTTGTAAACCTCTATTCTGAAGGACGTGCCGAAGCAAAGAGTTATTCGGATAAAATCGCCGCGCTTGAAGCAGAACTCGCTTTGCTCGAGGGCCAATTAATTCCTGCGAATCTCGCCAAAGAGGTTCAAATCAATTATCCCGAGGTAAGAGCCTAATCGCTAGGAACGCTGCAAAGTGGGATCACCGATTCAACCTCAGGCTCGAGATTACCGGTTGCTTTCATCCAATGGTCGCCGGAGCTTTCAGATAGTGCTCGAAGTGAAAAAGCACATCAACTAGCGAATTGGCTAGCACTTCGTTTAGAAGCAGATTCAGTATTAGTGAAATAAAAAAATCCCGTTGGCTCTTCGAGCCGCGGGATTTTGATTTACAACAACCTCAGCTGTTACAGTTTGCCAACCATGGTTTCTGGACGAACCCACTGATCAAACTCTTCTGCCGTCAGGTAACCCAGGTTGACGGCCTCCGTTTTCAAAGTTGTACCATTTTCATGTGCGGTTTTCGCGATTTTCGCGGCTTTTTCGTAACCAATCTTCGTATTCAGAGCAGTCACCAACATCAATGAATTATTCAAATGGTTCTCGATGGCCTTGTAGTTTGGCTCGATACCTACTGCGCAATTATCATTGAAACTCACACAAGCATCGCCGATAAGCTCTGCACTCTGTAACACATTATAAGCCATGACCGGCTTAAAAACATTGAGTTCATAATGACCTTGAGCACCGGCGATAGTCACAGCAGTGTGGTTGCCCATGACCTGAGCACACACCATAGTGATGGCCTCAGCCTGGGTTGGATTTACTTTGCCAGGCATGATGGACGATCCCGGCTCGTTCGCAGGAATAATGAGTTCCCCGATACCTGAACGCGGACCTGAAGCCAACATGCGAATGTCATTCGCAATCTTATTCAAGCTTACAGCCAATTGGTTCAATGCGCCATGCGTCTCAACTAACGCATCGTGCGCCGCAAGTGCCTCAAACTTATTTTCAGCAGTACGGAATGGCATTCCGGTAAATTCCGCAATGTACTTTGCCACTGTTTCCGAATAGCCTTCAGGTGTGTTGATTCCTGTACCCACAGCTGTTCCGCCCAATGCAATTTCACTCATGTGATCGAGCGTGTTGCGCAAAGCTTTAAGTCCATGGTTTAATTGGCTTACATAGCCAGAAAACTCCTGACCTACAGTCAGCGGCGTCGCATCCATAAGGTGCGTACGACCAATTTTCACCACATTCCAGAACTCTTTACTCTTTGCTTGAAGCGTATCGCGCAATAGCTCAACAGAGGGGATCGTATTTTCTACAACTTTCTTATAAATCGCAATGTGCATTCCCGTTGGGAAGGTATCATTTGAGCTTTGGCTCTTATTGACATCGTCGTTTGGATGAATGCTATTGTTTCCATCACCTAAAGTACCTCCAGCTAAGACGTGCGCTCGGTTCGCAATGACCTCATTCGTGTTCATGTTACTCTGCGTACCCGAGCCTGTTTGCCAAACTACCAGTGGAAACTGGTCGTTGTGCTTACCCGCTAAGATTTCATCACAAACTGACGCGATAAGATCGCGCTTCTCCTCAGGTAAAACGCCAGCGTCGCAGTTTGCATACGCTGCAGCCTTTTTTAAATAGGCAAAACCTTCAATGATTTCGAGCGGCATGGTACCGGCAGGCCCGATCTTAAAGTTGTTGCGTGAACGCTCCGTTTGTGCACCCCAATACTTATCGGCCGGCACTTTTACTTCACCCATGGTGTCGTGTTCTATTCTGTATTCCATGCTGTTCGCTTGTGTGATTATAGGATTTTATTTCTACTACAAATTTAAGGCACAGATTTCCGATAGAACGATTTGTGTTGCTATCTTTACACCGACTTAAATCAACGACTATGAAATTTTTAGGATTCCTCGTATTCTTAGTAGTAGCACTAATGGGCTTTTCAATGTTGGCTTTTCTAGGCCTTTTTGTTGGGTACTGGTTGACATTGATCGGCTTGGAGTCTATCAATCCTAAGTTAGCACACGCGCTTATTGGTCATAAAGAAGACGAAACAGCAGAATAATTTCTGCCGACTGGATATAAAAAAGCCGACCCATGGGTCGGCTTTTTTTGTGCCTGCATTTTTCTACAGTACCTCTAAAAGCTTTTCTGCCGGACGCGCCACTACTGCACGGTCACCATTGACCACGATAGGACGTTCCATTAGTTTTGGATGTTCAATCATCGCGAGAATAATCTCATCTTCATCCAGTTCCAACGTTTTATATTCTTCCTTCCAAACGGCTTCATTCTTACGAACGAGGTCTATCGCATCCATATCTAATGCATCTAAAACGCCCTCAAATTCTGCCGCACTCATGCTTTCCTCATCATTAAGGTACAGACGAATGGTATGTTGAATACCCTTTTCTTCCAGTAGTGCCAATGCTTCACGCGATTTCTGGCAACGTGGGTTATGGTAAATTGTAATCATATTAATAGGTTATGTGTAAGGTTCCTTCTTCTGAGGTGATGCCGCATCTATTCTCCGCTTCGACTTGGTAAAAATACACACCTGGAGTGAGAATTTCGCCATCGTAATCTGCGCCCCAATTAAACGTGGGCGCATTGGTTTCAAAAACCTTTATTCCCCAACGATTAAATAAAATGACGTGGAATCGGTCCCAATCTTCATTCGTATTAATGGTCCACCGATCGTTCACATTATCCCCGTTCGGGGTGATGACGTTAGGTACGGTAAAGGGTTCCTGAGCAAAGAAGATGTCATAAGTCGCTGTCAAGGTATCTGAGGTACCACAAATGCTGTCGTAACCCACAATGGAAATTTCATAGATGCCCGACTGTGCAATCTGAAGCGGATTAGCACTACCCTGATCCACACTATTGACCAGCCAGCTGTGTCCCTGGAACACCGAATTGAATACTGGAATAAAATCAACAGTTTCGTCCGAAGTACACTCTTCAGGATCGCTGATCATATTCAAATACGGCGGTAATCTAAAAAACAAGGTGTCCGTAAAGGATTGCACGACATTACAGACCGTATCCACAGTGGTAAGGGTGATGACATTGTAGCCCGCCGAAGGAAGATTGGTGATCACCTGGGGGTAGTAAATGTTGCGCCCGAAATGGTCCAATCCAAAATGCGATCCGTTACTAATGTGGAGTCGCTGGCATGTATTAATTGGGCCGTAACCCCGCGAAGCGGATCACAAAAATCGTAAGTATATAAGGTATACACAGAATCGTAAGCAGGATTGACTTGAACCGTAAAGGTGGCTGTATCCCAAGTATCACAAATGGTATCGTGACCGATAACCTGTACAGGATAAGTGCCCGGCGAGGCGTACACATGCCCTCCCTGAAGTGAACTATTCGTGGTCGTGTTTCCATCCCCCCAATACACGGTAAAATCCTGAACATTAATGCTGGAATCTAAGATTGAAAATGTGTTAGGCAAGCAGAAGACGGGCGGATCGGGCTGCACGGAAACGCGCGCATTCTGAACATCCAAATCAATGACTGTGACTGCCAGGTTACAATTGGACGAACCGTTGCTGCTCGCGTATACATTATTAGGAAAAGAAGGATACGTGGATGTTCCGCCACAACCTGCACATACCGCCTGGAAAATTCTACCCGTCCGGTCAAAACGAGAGGTACCTCCATCTACATGCTCGCGTCCCGTACCACCGAAATAAGTGGCTAATCGCGGTGACTTCCAATCCGGATCTAGCACTAAAAAATAAAAGTCCCTTCCGTCGGTAGTGGTTTGAAACGCATTCGCACTTAGCGCCATATTCTCGGTATTCCCCTCTGGATTGGGCGATCCGCCCCAACCGGAGAAATACGTATTGCCGCAATCGTCCACCAGTAGAGCTGTAGGACTGACATCTACGGTAGCATGGGAGCTATCACCCCAAACTGCCGTTTTAAGCTTGATGAAACCCGAATTTCCGTCTTGCTTGTAGCGCTGAAAATACTGTGCACTACCTGGCTGACCCCAAGTCAGCGAATCGGCCACTAATCCGCCTTTGTGCTGACCTACTACGGTGACCACACTGGCTGTATCCGTTTCACTGTGTGTCTCCACAAAGAAATGCTGATTGTAACCACTGTCGGCCTGAACATCTACGGCACTCATGGCTATATAATTGCCCGTACCTACCCCTGAAAGGACCAAGGTAGCCGGATAATAATAAGGCGTCTTGGTCACTACTTACAGGTATGCTGTAATCATAAGCGGGGTTGAGCCAACCCATAGCAATGGAAGAATCGGTGCTGGGTCCTATGGAACCTGCAACATAAAAAGGTGTGAACTTGAAGGACGGTGATGGAAAATTCAGGCCTTGCTTATCCGCAAGAGCGATACTGTATAAAGCCTCATTACCAGAGGTACCGACATACGTACTGGCCAGTAGCTGGGTTAGGTTTCTGTTTAATACACTAATGACGCCGTCTTGACCGCCTTGATGCGAGGTAGCAGGCACTATAGTTGGGTACGAACTGCTGAATGTACTGCTCACAAAATATACCGCACCGCCGTTGCGCTGGACTTCGATCTCGCCACGGAAACTATCGCCGTAGTTAAAGCGCAGACTGTCATTGATACCATCACTACCGGCGCCACCTATGTAGGTAGAACCGACCAGCTGATTACCTGCTGCATTTATTTTTGAAACAAAGAGATCTGTACCCTGATTGAAAGTGTAATATTCCGCAGTAATAGAAGCCCCACCCGCAAATGAAGTATCGTAGGCAGTCGCGGTAACTCCGAAATCATCTGAACCCGTAGAACCCAAGATGTATACGTTGCCGTTTTCGTCGCAATCCATGCTGTAGGGTTGATCCAGATTAGATCCGCCGAGGTAGGTAGACCAAAGTAATTGGGAACCGTCGGCAGAAAATTTACTGATGGCCACATCAAAAACGCCCCCATTGAAACTTAGATCCACCGCACCTAGAGTAGTAGGATAACCTATTCCAAAAGCTATACCCCCACCTATAGCATTACTGCTGTCGTCAAAGGTCGCTGTATACCCGAAGTTGTCTACGGAACTGCCGGTGTAAGTGCTGAAAATATAAATGGGGTCGATGGTGAGCGGTTCATCGCGTTGGAATCGGCCCAAATCATAGCCCAAATTTCCATTTACCTCTTTGTAACGGGCCCGGACAGTTCGCGCCTCTTGAAGCGCATAAGGCATCTCCTCCACAAGGGATCCAAACCGGGTCTGAAGGATCAATTCTTTCCCCTTCACCTGCCAACCGTCTAATCCATGATAAGCAATAGAAATCTGTTCCGGATCAGCACCGGCGGCAAGCTCCCAGTCAAACTTAAAACCACCGGCTGCTTCATATACCACTAAATCAATACCTGGATAAACATTCCTGGCACGCACTTTATGAAACGACTGTACGCCTGAGCGCCAAAAATCCTGCTTACCCACAAAATAACTCAAGGGTGCATCATAAGGGTCTTCCCGAACCACTGCATGGTTTGAGAAGCGTTAAAAACCATTGAAAAATGATGGTAATGAAGTGTATCTGAATAGTGATGATGTTCGCCGATGTGCGCACTATGAAAATCTGAAGGATCTAAAACAGAAAGTACTAGAGAATCTGGTGTTAGAAATAGGCTGTTAGGGCCCAATTGGATTTTAAAGCTAAATGGCTCCTGCCACTGGCCTTCATTGTGCACAAAACCCTGCTGCGCCACCAATGGCAGCGTCCATATTAAGGCAAGAAATAATTTCAAATTGCGCATAGTTAGCAAGATAACTACTATACTAACAGCATCCACCCACTATTGTGCATTCAACAAAGGCGATTACTCAATGCTTTTTTAATATTCATCAGCGTTCACGCTCTCGCCCTGCTTCATCAAGAATGCCTTAAGGAATCGTTCGATATTCCCGTTCATTACGCCATCGACATCAGAGGTCTCCTCTGCCGTGCGCACATCTTTGACCAATTTATACGGGTGCATCACGTAGTTACGAATCTGCGACCCCCACTCAATCTTCTTTTTCCCAGCCTCTATCTCAGCACGTTTTGCATTGCGCGCTTCGATCTCCATCTCGTACAACTGCGATTTCAAAAGCTGAATGGCTTTCTCCTTGTTCCCCAACTGCGAGCGCGTTTCTGTATTCTCAATGATAATGCCTGTCGGCTTGTGTCGTAATCGGACACCGGTCTCCACTTTATTCACGTTCTGACCACCTGCTCCAGAAGAACGGAACGTATCCCAAGTAATGTCACTCATGTTGATCTTAATATCGATGGTATCATCCACTAATGGGAACACATACACCGAAACGAAACTGGTATGACGCTTGGCATTCGAGTCAAACGGGGAAATACGCACGAGTCGGTGTACGCCATTTTCGCCTTTCAAAAAGCCAAATGCGAAATCACCCTCAACCTCGATAGTCACGGTTTTAATCCCTGCAACATCGCCTTCTTGAAGCACCAATTCCTTCGTCTTGAACCCTTGCTTTTCCGCGTACATCAGATACATGCGCATCAGCATACTGGCCCAATCACAACTCTCCGTTCCTCCTGCTCCCGCGGTAATCTGCAGCACAGCACTCAGCTTATCTTCTTCGCCGCTGAGCATGTTTTTGAACTCCAATTCTTCAATCCAGTCCTCACACGCCGTAAAAGCCTCTTCGACATCCTTTTCGTCTAATTCCCCTTCTTTGTGAAATTCAAGGCTTAGCTCCGCTTCGCCAAAAAGCGTTTGAGCCTTCTCGAACCCCTCTACCCAAAACTTAACCTGACGTAAAGCTTTCATGGTGATTTCTGCTTGCTTCGGATCGTCCCAAAACTCTGGTGAAGCGGTCTTTTCCTCTTCGTTTATGATGTGTATTCTCTTCTGTTCTAAGTTGAGATAGGTTTCGAGTCGTTCCAATCGCTCGCCTAAAGATTTTATCTGCTCTGCTGTAACCATATGGAACAAAGTTAAGCAACCCTTCTTATCTTCACGTACAATCTAAAAGATGCATTTATGTTTACTGTTGACCTTCGCAGCGACACTGTTACTCGCCCCAGCGACGCGATGAAAAAGGCCATGATGGAGAGCCCTGTTGGCGATGATGTCCTCGGTGACGACCCGACCGTAAAACACCTCGAATCCTTGATGGCAGAGCGCTTTGGCATGGACGGATCTCTTTTCTGTGTCTCAGGAACCCAAGCAAACCAGATTGCGTTAATGTCACACCTAAGTCCGGGTGACGAAGTGATTTGCCACCCCTATGCCCACATCTACAACTATGAAGGTGGAGGAATTGCAGCAAACGCGCACGCCTCTGTGGCCTTTACTGGAGACGATCGTGGTATTATGCATCCAGAGGTGTTCTTTCCTGTTTGAAAGCTGATGATATACACTTCCCTAAATCTAGAGTTTTAGCGGTTGAAAACACCTCGAATAAAGGTGGAGGCACCTGCTACGAATGGGAGGAGATTGAAGCATTACGTGCAGTAGCTAGTAAAAACGGACTCTTGTTTCACCTTGACGGCGCTCGACTCTACAATGCATTGATTGCTAAAAACCATAGCGAAAGTGATTACGGCGCTGCCTTTGACACTATTTCTATTTGCTTGTCCAAAGGGCTAGGCGCTCCTGTTGGATCTATACTTTTAGGAAACGAAGCCTTTATCGCACATGCAAAACGAATTCGTAAACGGATCGGAGGAGGATGGAGACAGGCCGGATTCTTAGCCGGTGCAGCCATCTATGCGCTGGAAAATAACGTGGATCGTTTAGCCGAGGACCACGCCGCTGCTAAGGATATGGCTGAGTTTTTAGGCCAGCAATCTTGGGTAAAAAATGTGGTAGCCCCAGAAACCAACATCTTGATCTTTGGATTGAACGAGGATATGGACCAGGAAGCATTCATCAGCACCTTAGCAGAGAAGGGAATTGGCATTAGCCAGATGGGGCCAGGAAAGTGCCGCATGGTCTTCCACCTTGATGTTACCCCTGAACACCTAAAGGAAGTAAAGTCCGTCTTAAGGACCTATTAGTTTTCACAACCGATGGGGAAAGTAAAGAAGTGTCCGCACTGCAACGAGGAACATACTGTTATGTTCAGGTACAATGCAAACCTGCTGACAAAACCTGGTACTTCCTCTGTGAAGCATGCGTTTTGGAGGTCAAACCTGGGAACAGCCACTACCGCTACGGCGGCACTTGGAAGGGTTAGGGACCCACTTAATCGAGCTAAGAAATAGGCTTATCCTCTTTAACCGCGTTGATTTCGAACTGCATCATAAGTCGATGCAATTAATTCAAAGGCATAACCACGTCGTTGTAAAGCAGCCGTTAGTTTTTCTTTAGACTTAGACTCAAACCAGCGCTCAACGAGATAGCGTGCATTAGATGCGACTAGATCCTGATCTATTTGCCCCAGGATACGATCGATGGTCACTCTGGGAATTCTGTGCTCTTGTAAGCCCATGCGAATACGTCGCGGTGCCCATTGCTTTTGGTTCAATTTCCCTCGTGTAAACGCTTCCGTAAAACGGTATTCGTCTAAAAAATTATCAGCCATGAGCTGAGCCACAACCTCTTCGTGCCGATCTCTAGGCAAACCCAACTGCTGTAACTTTCGCTCCACCTCAAACGGGCTTCGCTCTTGATACGCGCAAAATCGCTGTAGTTTTTGTAATGCTTCCGAAGTTGTCATGCTATTAAATAACAAAAAAACCCACAGTCGACATAAGCCAACGGTGGGTTTTTCTCTTCACTGTTTACTGTTTTTTATAAGGTGTTGTTATCCTTATCCATCATTTTCCACTCTAACATGGTAAATGCATCGCGAGGAACCACAACAATCTTTTTACGCAACTTCTTTTGCCAGGACTTTTTAATACTGCCAAAGAGTCCTTTCGTTAAATAAGCCTCGATGAATGGATGAACGTGTACATACACCTCACGTAATTCTATCTGAGCCAATTTTGAAGCCATAGCGTCAATAACCTGAATAGGTGCTTCCACCAAATTATCCGGGTTTTCTTCGCGCGTTATAATGTTTGTTTCAGGACGCACACGCTGACGTGTGAGTTCCATTAGACCAAACCTTGAAATAGGCAGAATTTTATGTGGCGAGCACGATCACGCTTCATTTCTTCGAGCATTTTCTCGTACACTGCTTTGCGGTTCTCCGCACTGTTCATATCGATAAAATCGATAACCACAATACCTCCCATATCTCTCAAACGCAATTGACGCGCCACTTCTACGGCTGCCAATAAATTCACCTGAAGGGCATTTGACTCCTGATTATCCGCAGTATTGGTGCGATTACCAGAATTCACATCAACCACATGCATGGCTTCGGTGTGCTCTATAATGAGGTAGGCTCCTTTGGTCATGCTTACGCTGCGACCGAAGGCACCTTTGATTTGACGATCTACACTGGAAAACTGGAACAACGGCATTTGACCGCTGTACTCTTTCACCATTTTAGAAGCGCCGGGTTTGATTTCATCGAGGTAATCCTTTACCTCTTCACACAATTCCTTGTTATCGATTGTGATTGAAGCAAACGATTCATTGAAGACATCGCGCAAAAATGCGCTAGCCCTGTTCATTTCGCGGAAGATTCTCAGTGGCTTATTAGAACGTTTAATACCCTTGTGGAGTTGTGACCACTTGCGTACCAGGTTATCTAAATCTGACTGCAGTTCTTCTGCGCTCTGTCCTTTCGCGACAGTGCGTATAATGACACCAAAGCCTTTCGGCTTGATGCTTCTGACCAATTTTTTAAGTCTATCTTTTTCATCACGCTCGCGAATCTTTTGACTCACACTAACGCGATTAGAAAAGGGAACTAGCACTACAAAGCGCCCTGCTATACTAAGCTCAGCTGTGATTCTAGGCCCTTTCGTTGAAATGGGCTCCTTCGTTATTTGAACGAGGATAAGATCACCTTGCTTAAGTACATCACCAATATTACCCTCTTTTTCAATGTTGGGTTCTGCTTTGAAGTTGGTGATATTACTTAGTTGCTTGCCTTTCAGGGTGCGACGGAGATAGGTTTGCCAAGATTTTATCTGCGGGCCTAGATCGTGGTAATGAAGGAATGCATCCTTCTCGTAACCTACATCTACGAACGCGGCATTAAGGCCGGTTGCCAGCTTTTTGACAGTGCCTAAATAGACATCGCCAACGGAGAAGCTATCATCTCCTTTTTCCTTGATCAATTCCTGAAGTCTTCCGTCTTCAAGTAATGCAATATCTGCTTGGTCAGAACTAGCACTTATGACTAATTCTGTTTTCATACACTAGAAGCTTACTTCTTCTTGTGACGATTCTTTCTTAGACGCTTCTTACGCTTGTGCGTAGCAATCTTATGTCTTTTACGTTTTTTACCGCTTGGCATAATGCTAAGTTTTTAGTGTTATTAATTCTATAAACCCTCCGCAAAATCTTTGATTCGATTCGCTTCTGGATATGTGTTCAAATAGTTATTCGCGCTCAACAAAGCTGCTGCCGTATCTCCTACCTGAAGTAAGGCTTGTGCTTTATTCAACGTATATATTTCATTTTCGGGGTGCAACTGACTCAACTGGTGAAAACGATCCACTGCTTTGTCCCACTGACCACTCATCATAGAAAAGTTACCCAACCAAAGCAACGCTTTTTCGTGATTCGGGTCTTCTCTTAGCACTTCTAACAACATTCCTATGGCCTGCATAGGCGCTCCTTCACCATTCTGAATAATGGCTACCGCTTCATCCACCTTCGCGTCTAAAGGATTGCCTTCTTCAGAAGCAATTTCTGGTGTATCCTGATGCGGCGTTCTCGGTAATTGCCAAAGAACTACTGCGAATACAACAGCGACTAAGAATGCTATGACTGTGCTTTTCTTCAACTTATTCTACAGGTACGTTATCCTTCACACCTTCAACGAATACTTTCGCAGGCTTGAAAGCTGGTATGTAATGAGCTGGTATGACGATGGTTGTGTTTTTCGAAATGTTACGACCAGTCTTTTGAGCACGTTTTTTAACGATGAAAGAACCGAATCCTCTCAAGTAAACATTGCTGCCATCTTCTAGACTGTGCTTGATTTCTTTCATGAAGCTCTCTACAACTGCTTGTACATCACCTCTCTCCATTCCTGTTTTATCAGAAATCTTAGTAACGATATCTGCTTTAGTCATTTGCTCTGTATTTTTAGGTCCTTTCGGACTTGGTTAATGAGGGGCGCAAATATACACCTACTTTCCTTATTTACAGCCATGAAGAATAAAATTATCTTAACCCTTCAACGGAACCATGGATAGATTTAACCGCTTCAGAATCAGCATAGAAGAATACTATTCTACGCACAAAAGGGATTTACCTTGGCGTAAAGAAGCCCCCGTGCCTTACGAAGTCTGGTTAAGCGAAATCATTTTGCAACAGACTCGTGTTGCGCAAGGCACGCCTTACTACCATAAAATATTGGCAGCTTTCCCCACCATAGCAGCTTTAGCCGATGCCGAAGAAGACAAATTACTCGCACTCTGGACCGGATTAGGCTACTACAATAGGGCCCGTAACCTTCAAAAAGGGGCCAAACAAATTGTCGCTGAATACCACGGCCAATTGCCCGAACAGTATAAGGAGCTTTTGAACATTAAGGGAATTGGACCTTATACCGCTGCTGCAATAGCCAGCATCTGCTTTCAAGAGAAAATCGGCGTGGTCGATGGAAATGTTTACCGAGTTCTGAGCCGTTATTTCGGAATCCATACAGCCACGAACAGTTCCGCAGGACAAAAGAGTTTCAAAATTTAGCAAACGAATGCATTAAGGAACCAAACACCCTGACCAGTATAATCAAGGAATTATGGAATTCGGGGCCCTACTTTGCACGCCCAAAAGCCGAATTGCATGTACTGCCCGCTCAACGACACCTGCCATGCCTTCAATACCGGCTCGGTAGGAACGTTGCCTGTGAAACTCAAAAAGGAAAACGCACCAAAGAAACCCTTCACTTTGGCGTCGTACAAAAGGCAGAAAAGATGGCCCTGAGAAAGAGGGGAACAGGTGGTATTTGGGCCGGATTGTACGAATTCCCGCAACTTAATGACGCACCAGAGCATGGTCAGCTCCTCGAAGAACCTGTGCTGCATAAATTATCCCATAAGGACCTGCATTGCAGTTTTTGGGCAGTGTCTGAAACCGAAATTACGGGAGATTATTCCTTTTACTCGAAAGAGGAGGTTCAGCAATTAGGCATGCCTATTATCATTGCTGACTTTGTTACGAAAAGGCTGTAAATCCAGGACGAAATTTGCCTAAATTTGAATGAAGATAAAATCAAAAAACTCGCTTATGGCCGGTACGTTGAATAAAGTAATGCTCATTGGAAATTTAGGTAAAGACCCGGAAATCCTTCATTTTGATAACGGTGGTTCTATTGTAAAGTTTCCACTAGCAACCTCAGAAACGTACACGAATCGCGACGGTCAACGCGTAACTAATACAGAATGGCACAACATCGTAATCAATGCGAAAGGATTGACTGATGTCGCACACAAGTACCTGAAGAAAGGTCACAAAGTGTATCTCGAAGGGAAGATCAAAACTCGTAAATGGCAAGATCAATCGGGAGCGGATAGATATACCACGGATGTTCAAGTCAATCAAATGACTATGCTTACTTCACGCGCTGAAGGCGAGGGCATGTCAAACGATGACAGTTCAAATTATGGTGCTCCTGCCCCTGCACAACAGGCCCCTGTTCAAAGCATGGGAAATCCCGCACCGTCTGCCGCTAATAATCAAGAGGAAGATGACCTTCCCTTTTAAGTCGAACGAACACTTGTAATTTGGAAACAGAGCCCCCAGTACACTGCTACAATTCTTGAGCATTGACGCCTCCACCATCACAGGGATTGCATTCATCGTTGTGCTCATTTTACTCTTGCTCCTATCTGCCTTGATTTCGGGTTCGGAGGTCGCTTTTTTCTCATTAGGCGCCGGAGAACTTGAAGAACTTGAGGACGACACTCCAAGACATAATAATATCAAGGCACTTTTGAATCAACCCGAAGAATTGCTCGGGACTATTTTAATATCCAACAACTTCGTAAACGTGGGTATCGTTATCCTATCTACGTTTTTACTCAACACTTTTTTTCGCCCGAACTCTGGAGTCCTTTATTGACCTTTGTTATTGAGATACTGGCCATCACTGGGGTGCTCTTGCTCTTTGGTGAGATTTTACCGAAAGTATATGCAAATACGGCCCGATTAAACTTTGCCCGCTTTGTCGTCCCCTTCATTTTTCGATTGCACAAAATCTTAAAGCCGCTCAGCAAGCGCCTCAGTAAAACCATCAATAGAATTAATATTGAGGGACGTGGACCATCACTGAGCGTGGACGATCTGGAACAAGCGCTCGAATTGACCACTGATGAACATACCACAGAAGACGAGCAGCGCATATTAAAGGGCATCGTCCGGTTTGGTTCAACAACAGTTAAAGAAGTAATGACACCGCGTACGTCGGTCATAGCCATAGACATTAAGGCGCCATTTCACGATACCTTGGCCCATATTGTGGATAAGGGATATTCGAGAATTCCGGTATATGAAGAACAATTGGACCAAATCAAAGGCTTGCTCTATGTAAAGGATCTACTTCCTTATGTGGATGCCTCCGATAATTTCGGATGGCAAGATTTAATTCGTCTACCGTTTTTTGTGCCGGAAAGCAAAAAAATTGACGATCTACTTAAAGAATTCCAGCAACGAAGAATCCATTTAGCCATTGTCGTGGACGAGTTCGGAGGAACCTCCGGGGTAATTTCGCTTGAGGATGTATTGGAGGAAATCGTTGGGGAGATCAGTGATGAATTTGACGATGACGATCTAGTCTACAGCAAACTCGACGAATACAACTACGTTTTCGAGGCGCAAACGCCGCTGATTGACTTTTGCCGGGTGCTTGATCTTCCAAAGGACATCTTCGAATCGGTCGATGGAGAAAGTGATTCACTGGCCGGACTAGTGCTGGAATTGGCCGGTAAATTTTTAGAGAAAAACGAAGAAATCACCTATGATGCGTTCACTTTTAAAGTGGAGAGCGTAGATCAGCGTAAATTGATACGCATTAAGGTAACCGTTAATCCAAATCATGAAGCATAGCCTTTTCATAGTACTTTTTGCACTACTCGCTTCGTGCAGCGAAGACCCCGTTGCGCGCCCTAATGGACATATGAGAATTGGTCTTCCGGCTCAGAACACCTATACTGCATTGCCTTTTGACGCTCCTTTTAAACTTCAAATCAACGCTGAAGCGAAGGCGATTAAAAAGGACGTCCTGTCGGATACAAATGCAGCTGAGTTTTGGATGGATCTTGCTTATCCTTCGATCTTAAGTACCGTTCAATTCACGTATAAGCCCGTGACTGAAAATCTTGAAGAATTGGTCCGGGATGCACAACAGCTCGCCTATAAGCACACGGTAAAAGCAAGCGGTATGCGGGAACAATTTTTCGCGTATCCGGAAGAGGGTGTTTATGGACTTTACTATGAATTTTCCGGTGCCTCTGCGACTACGACGCAATTCTACGCAACCGATAGTACTTCCCATTTCCTACGTGGCGTATTGTACCACTACAGCACACCAAATGCGGATAGTCTCGCCCCAGTAACTCAGTTTATGAGGGATGAAGTGCTAAAAATGATTGGAACCCTGAAGTGGGATAAAGCTGAAGAAATCGAGGGCTAACTTATTTTTAAGACTTGCGGAAGCTTAAAAAAAGTGGGTAACTGATCGAAGCTAAAATCCCGATACTCAGCACTAAATGAACCGGCTGCATTGCTTTTGGCAATCCCAAAAAGTACAAAACAACGCCTACGCTCCATTCCAAAGCGATGGCAAAAATTAATGCGCCAAAACCGGGGACCACAGCTCGGTGCTTTTTACGCAGGTAATACAACAGGCTGGTCACGATCAAAATGACCCAAGCAAAGCTGCGATGAATTTTAGGCATTACCGCTTCTATCGATGGAATGACGCTGGTTCGTAAGACGGATTCGTTATGATCGAAGGCCGCATCTACCAACTCCCTCGTTTGCGTTCCTAGAAAGATCTGCACTACGATCAACACCAATAAAAACAACAATCCATTTCTGACGGGCTTTGGCAACGGCGCTGGTGATGGTGTGTTTCTTGCACGCAAAGCCAACAGCAGTAGAACAATGGCAACTGACCCCATCATGTGAATGGTGATTTGATTGGGCACGAGGTTCCCGTCCACAACCAGTTTACCTAACCAAGCCTCAAAAAGGAGCAAAAGAGTACGCCCACAGAAAGTACTGCATTCCAAACATTACGTCGTACGCCCCACATCCCAATGATTGCAAGCGCCAACACGGGTAAGCCACTCAAGGCACCGATCAACCTGTTGATGAATTCAATCCAGGTGTGCACAGGGTTAAAAATGTTGTAGTCGTGTCGGTCAAAAAGGGTCCAATTCTCCGATGCAAACGCTTCACCAGTGGTGAAATCGGCAGTTGCAACCCAGAATTGGTCCTTCAATAAAATCATCTGACCCTCCTCAAAGCTTCTGGATGCTCGCCAAGTCAAAGTTTCTACATCTGTCGGAGGAATAGTGTAACCAAAGCATTGCGGCCAGTCGGGACAACCCATACCCGAACCTGTTGCACGCACCACCGATCCCGCCAAAATGACAAGAAATATGAATACTAAACTTATTGTGGCTAGTCTTCGAACCAGAGGGTTGTGCTGCATCTATTACTGGTCTAAAAGTGTGGCTGTATAAAATCCGCCACCCGCTACAGCAGCAACCTCAGCAACGATTTCATTTACAGTGATTACGGTACTATCAAAACGCACGGTCGCTGTACTATCTTCAAAGACTATATGGAAATCAGAAACACCTTCGGTAGCATTTAACTTTTGTTCGATCGCTCCTTTACATCCCATCACACAAGTCATGCCGGATATAAAAAGTCCTTGCGAAGCATTTGCGACAACACTGTCTTTTACGACTTCCGTGGTAGGTAGCGTGAGTACCTCAGGCTCCGGCGCATTACAGGCCACGGCTAAGGCTAAAACGGAAAGTGTGAGTATGTAATTTTTCATAGAACCAAACTTTACAACAAAATTACGGCCGCATTGGTTTACAATGGTGTCTTTTGTCACAAATTTGCACCATGTCGAAAACTCAACCCTCCCACCATCCAGCGCTACCCTGGATCATGTTTATCAGTCTTGCGCTCATATGGGGTTCGAGTTTTATCCTAATGAAACGCGGTCTAACCTCGTTTACCTATACCCAGGTAGGCACCCTAAGGGTGAGCATCGCCGCACTATTTATGGCCGTTATTGGGTTCCGGCATTTCAAGCTTTTTGCACGGAAAGATTTGGTTTCACTCGCCATTGTCGGTTTTTTAGGCAATGCCATTCCTTATGTACTCTTCCCTTTAGCAGTGAATCATTTAGACAGTGGTGTTGTTGGAATTATCAATTCCTTGGTTCCCTTATTCACGGTATTGATCGGCGGATGGTTTTTCGGACACAAGGCCACAGGCACGCAATGGCAAGGTGTCGCTGTAGGCCTCTTGGGTGCTGTGCTACTCATCCTGCCCTTTGAAGAGATTTTAAATGGTGGATTCGCTATCGAAGGAGAATTGGCCTATGGATTCTTCGGAGTGCTTGCTACCATGATGTATGGCACCAGCGTAAACACTTTAAAGACCAATTTACCGCACCTCAAAGCGCTCACCATCACCACACTTAGCTTAGCCACTGCCGCGCCCTTCACCATCGCTTTTAGCCTACTTAGCGGCGTTACTGAAGTCTTTAAAACGGACCCCAACGCTTGGACCAATTTTGGCTACATCGCCATTTTAGGCATTTTAGGCAGTGGCATAGCCGTCATTATATTCAATCGCCTCATTCAGATCACCACAGCCCTTTTTCTTCCTCCGTAACCTATGCCATCCCTGTGGTGGCTATTCTTTGGGGCATATGGGATGGTGAACATATTTTATGGAACCACCTCTTGGGACTGGGCGTTATCATTACCGGTATTTATTTGGTCAATAGACGTAAATAAAAATCCCCGCAGCAAATGCCGCAGGGATTTCAAAATTTCAATTGAATTGATTGCTTATTTCCAAGTCACCTTATCTACAGTGACTGTGAAAGATTGTGGACCTGCACTCTGCGAAATAGACTTCACAAAGGTTAATCCGTTCACTTCCTGCCAGGAATCATAAACCGTTGTTACGGTGATATCGCCTTCTGGCCCTTCAGTAGTTTCTGTGCTCATGTGTAATAATCCAGTGGCAACATCGAAGTAATGCACTGCATCGCCGTCCGTGATTTGATAGACATCTTTACCGCCCATCAAGGTCTGACCGTCAAAAGTGATGGCACTCATATCCTCTAACCATTCGAGCTCACTAATGACATATTTAGCTTCTTTCGCAGTTGAAGCCAATTCCTCCCCTCGAGTGTTGCATTACCGCGCATACCGCTGCTGTTTGCCTGACCGTCTTTGTATTCAACTTTCATCAAAGTCATGCCCTGCATGCTTTGCTCGGTAACGTAGTAACTAGGGACAATTTTTTTCGTGTACATACCTACAGCACCCGGCATACCTGGCGCAACGAGGCTCATCTCTTGTTCCAATTCTTTGATATTCTGGAACGCTTCTGCTCCACCAATGGCGTTGAAGAAAGCATTTACCACGGTTTCCTTTGTAATACCATCTGGCGTAAAGAGGAAGGTTGGTGCATCCGTCGTCGCGCCATTTGCATCGAAATACTCGACCTCACCGAAAGCACTAAGCTTACCAGCGACATCTTGCGCCTTACCAACCACCGTAATGGTCAAATGATCCGCATCCATGTATTGATTCGAAACACGTAGAACATCCTCTGCTGTGACCGCATCGAGTCGAGCTAAATAGTTATTGTAATAATCCGCTGGTAGATCATAACGAGCGATATTCAAGGCAAAGTTTGCCGCAGACGCAGGGCTTTCTAGTGAACGCCCGAAAGAACCGCTTAAACTAGCTTTTGCAGCAATGAGATCATCTTCAGAAACAGACGTTGTACGCATTCGACCGATTTCATTCAAAAATTCAGTGATCGCACTATCCGTAACCTCATTACGCACTTTAGCAGATGCGCCAAATGTGGCATTGAGTTCATCTACTCCAAAGTTTGAGTAGGCGCCATAAGTAAAAGCTTTATCCTCACGAAGATTCGTAAACAACCGGCCCGACATGCCACCACCTAAAATTTGGTTCGCAACACGTAACGGCTCAATATCTGGATGACCGTGTGGTAAATCAATGACATTACCCAACCAAACTACAGATTGAACTGCGCTCGGCTTATCGACCATAACGACACGCTGTGCTGCAGGAGCCTCAGTCTTCGCATAGTCGTGTTGAGGTACCGTCGCAGGGGCCCACTTTTTCAATGCCTTCTTAAGCTTCTTCTGCGCGTCTTTTGCCGTGATGTCTCCAATGATCACCATGTAAGCGATGTTGGGACGGAAATAGGTATCGAAATACGCCTTACAATCTTCCACCGTGATCGCCTCGACAGTAGCTTCCGTCATCACTTCACCGTAAGGATGCGCTAAGCCGTAAAGCGTTGCACCACGAAGATTACCTGAAATGGCATCTGGATCATCTGCATTTGCCTGCAATCCAGAAAGCATTTGTGCTTTGAGTTTATCAAATTCTTCCTGCGGGAAGGTTGGATTCAAGAGTACATCTGAAAGAATGTCGATCAATTGGTCCGTATACTTACTCAAACCTCCGACACGAATGGAAGAAGCGCTGGTTCCAAAATTGGCACCCATGAAATCCACCTCTTCGTCTAACACAGCCTTTGATCTTCCTGTGGTACCTGCACCAATCATATCGCCAGCAATACTCACGTATCCTGCTTTTGCGCCTTCAACGATAGGATCTCTATCTAGTATTAATGACATTGATATTCGAGGTAGCTTGTGATTTTCCACCACAAAAACTTTCAATCCATTTTTCAATTCGAATTGCGCTGCAGAACCCAATTCAATGGAACGTGCAGGGGCCGGCTCTGGTGCCGTAGTGCGGTCAATAGTTACCTGTGCAGTTAATGTTACTGCAGTAAATAGACCGATAATAGAATACAATAGTTTTCTCATGGTAGCGGTTTATTGGGCGTTAGTAGCTTGTGGTTCTTCACTTTTAGGAAGGTATTTCAATACTACTCGGTTATCTTTAACCAAGTATTTTTGCGCCACGCGCTGAATATCCTCTCTAGTTACCTTCTGGTAACGGGCCAATTCTGTGTTGATCAAATTCGCATCACCATAATACGTGTGGTAATCTGCCAATGATTCGGCAATACCTGCCATCGTAGAATTGCTCTGAATAAAACCACTTTCCATCTGGTTCTGAATTTTCTCAAACTCGCGCTCAGAAATCAATTCCGTCTGAAGTTTTGCAATTTCCTCTTCTAAAGCTGGAGTCATATCAGCAATCCCCTTGCCTGCATTGGCCAATGAGAATGTGATGAATGCGCCACCTTGCTCCAATGTGAATGGAAAGGCAAACACCTGCAATGCAGTTTGATCTTGATCCACCAAACGCTTGTACATTCTAGAAGATGGACCCCGCTAAGCACGGTTGATGCCATTTGTAAGGCATAGGCGTCATCGGAAGTCTGCGGTGGCATTCTATACCCCATCATTACTGCAGGCAATTGGATATTATCGTAAACCGTTAATGTCTTCTCACCGCCTAAAGCAGGCTCCTCCACTGTAGGCTGAACCACGGGCGTTCCGGCAGGAATGTCACCAAAGTAAGCCGCCACGAGTTCTTTAGTTTTTGCCACATCAATATCGCCAGCAATACTCAAGGTCGCGTTGTTCGGTATGTAGAATTTCTTGTAGAAGTTCATGAATTCGTCCAATTGGGCCGCATTCAAATGATCCATAGAACCAATGGGTACCCAATTATAAGGATGCTCGGTGTACAGGTTCTTCATCATGTTTTCCAACCACGACCCATAAGGCTGGTTATCAACACGCTGACGCTTTTCTTCTTTTACAACTTCACGCTGAGTCTCCACACCTATTTGCTGAATGTTCGCATGCATCATGCGCTCACTTTCTAACCACAATCCTAACTCCATCTGATTGGAAGGAAGCAATTCGTAGTAAAAGGTTCTATCCTGTGAAGTGTTCGCATTGAGTGCTCCTCCTGCATTAGTAACGTAACTGTCGAACTCACCTCGCTTAATGTTCTCCGAACCTTCAAAAAGAAGGTGTTCGAAAAATGCGCAAAACCGGTACGCTCTGGATTTTCATTTTTACTTCCGACGTGGTACAGCACAGTTACTGCCGCGATAGGGGTCGTATGATCTTCGTGCAGTATGACGTGTAGACCGTTGTCCAGGTCATACTCTTCAAAGGAGATGTTGTTCTGAGCCTGAGCTCCACCTGCTAGTAACAGGGCTCCAAATAATAAAAGGCGTTTCATGAAATAGGTTAATTTTCTGATATTCGCCCAAATATACGAGGTGGATCAGCGCGGCCCTAATGAAGTTCTGAGAGATTTTTTTGCATCAGATTATTTTAACACTTTGTTTATCACAAGTTTGTTCTATATTTGCAGCCCTTAAAAACAAGTATAATGTACGCAATTGTAGAGATAGCAGGGCTTCAATACAAAGTTGAGAAAGACCAACGCTTGTACGTAAACCGCTTGAATGTTGAGGCAGGGAAGAAAGTTAAATTCGACCGTGTCCTTCTCATTGAAGAAAAAGGTGATGTTAAAGTTGGCGCCCCAGTTATAGACGGAGCTAAAGTAGAAGCTACCGTAAACGGCGAAGTGAAAGGCGATAAAGTTCTTGTATTCAAGAAGAAGCGTCGTAAAGGTTACCAGAAGATGAACGGTCACCGTCAAATCTTCACTTCAATCACTATTAACAAAATCACTGCGAAAGCTCCAGCGAAAAAAGCTGCGGCGAAAGCAACTGAAGAAAAAGAAGCAGCTCCAGCAGCCGCGGCTAAGAAACCTGCAGCTAAGAAGCCAGCAGCCAAAAAGCCAGCAGCTAAAAAAGCAGCTCCTAAGAAATCAGATGCTAAAGCAGAAAAATAAATAAGTTATGGCTCACAAGAAAGGTGTCGGTAGTTCAAAAAACGGACGTGAATCAGCAAGTAAGCGCTTGGGTATCAAAATCTTTGGTGGTCAAGACGCAATCGCAGGGAACATTATCGTTCGCCAGCGTGGAACGAAACACAACCCAGGTGAAAACGTAGGTGTCGGAAAAGACCACACGTTATTTGCTTTGGTCGATGGTAAAGTCGTTTTCAGAAAGAAAAAAGACAACAAATCTTACGTTAGCATAGAACCTAACGCTTAAGAAATCACAACGCTATAGAAAAGCCTGTTCATTTGAGCAGGCTTTTTTTTTTGCTATCGATCTGCTACCCTGCGCATGAATTGACCAAGCTCCATTGCTGAAGATGCAATGGCTCTGTAGCCCCTTCGAGCAGATCGGCACCCGACGTACCGTTGTACCTCGTTTTAGAAAAGAGCATGATGCGCATTTGCGCTGTAAAGTAGCTGCCTATCCAGGGGAACTTCGAGAGAAATGAGACCGCACGCATTCGATTTAACCAAGGCTTTGCAGGCAGTAACCAAAGTTTACGCTTTTTACCCAAACCGCTTTGCATCCATTGCAAGAGCTCATAAAAAGTAGGATGTTCTGCTACGGCGACCACCGGTCCTTCCGTCTTTGATTCATGAGCTGCATACACAATAGCCGCAACATCACGCACATCCACCACTCCAGAACAACCGTCGGTTGCAAAAGGCAAGGTTCCTTTCCACAAGCGCTTCCATAACTCTTGAGGCGCTCGGTGTAAAGGACCCATACCTAATATCACACCCGGCCGAACTACTGTCGTCGACAAACCTTCTTGCTGCGCTCGCCAAACTTGAAGCTCCGAAAAGATTTTACTTTTCGCATAAGAACCCAATCCCACTTTCTTTTTAGTCGGCTGAAAATCTTGAGGCTCCAAATATTCGATTTGGCCCAAAGGTGCATTTCCTCCCATAACGGCTATGCTTGAGACGTGTGTAAAGTGCTCCACACCCAATGCTTCAGCTAAGTGGAGCATCTCTGCAGTGATCTGCTCATTTTTATTTCCGCCTCGCGCCGATGGCGTTATATCAATGACGGCAGCCGCATGAATGACGGAATGTATCTGAGGGAGTTGCTCCTTTTTACAATAGTCCGAAAGCCACTCCGCTGAACCAGCACCATAGCCTAAATCCAAATCGACAAAATGCACCTGTGGATTCAAATATGCCTTTGTCGGTTGACCGTAAAACGATGCTACGTATTCAAGCTGGTCAAAAGAAGATGTAGGACGCTTCGCACACAGGATTGCACCAGAATATGCAGGACTTTGCCCCCAACCCAGCAATTCTGCGAGGAGAAAGGCGCCTAATTGGCCAGTCGCACCAGTAATCAACAATGTATTCTTAGAATCCATAGAAATGAACGTAGTGTGAAGTTAGTGGTTATTACTTTTGCAACTCAATTCTTACCTCAATGAAAAAAGGAGATATTCTAAAAGCGCTGGAAAGTGTAGGCAATAGTACTGAAAGCAATATTGTCGCAGCAGATTTGGTTCGAAATATTCAAATCTTCGGCGATGAGGTGATTGTAGATGCTGAAAGCATGAGCCCAACCCTTCAGGCAAAAAAAGAAACTGGAGGTAGATATTATGAAGGCCATTCATGATCAAGTCGCTGAAAAAGCGAAGGTTGTAGTGAATGTCACCGTAAGTGAGAAGTCTAAGGAAACTGCCGCGAATGTAATCAAAGGTGCTCCTATACCTGGTGTTCAGAATATTATTGCCATTGCATCTGGTAAAGGAGGCGTTGGAAAAAGTACAGTGACGGCAAATCTCGCGATCAGTTTACGTCAAATGGGCTTTAAAGTAGGATTGATTGATGCCGATATCTACGGACCTTCCGCTCCATTGATGTTCGATGTGCAGCATGCGAAACCTATGACGGTGCACGTGGACGGCAAATCGAAAATGGGCCCGGTAGAAGCCTACGGAATTAAAATCATGTCCATCGGTTTCTTCGCGAATACCGATCAAGCCGTGGTCTGGAGAGGTCCTATGGCCACGAAAGCATTGACTCAAATGATCCACGATACGCATTGGAATGAATTGGATTTTTTATTGATTGATTTGCCTCCAGGTACAGGGGATATTCACCTGAGCATGGTTCAAAACATGCCCGTTACGGGTGCCGTAGTGGTGAGTACGCCACAGAAAGTAGCCCTAGCCGATGCTAGAAAGGGAGTTGCCATGTTCCAAATGGATCAAATCAATGTGCCTGTTTTGGGTATTCTCGAAAATATGAGTTTCTTCTCTCCGCCTGAATTACCCGAGAATAAGTATTATTTGTTTGGAAAAGAAGGCGCAAAGGATCTCGCGAGCCAATTAGATGTACCTTTCCTCGGCGAACTTCCGCTTATACAAAGTATTCGTGAGGCCGGAGATGTAGGACGCCCTGCAGCATTGCAAGAGGGGACGAACATCCCGTTGGCATTTGAAGAAATCGCTCGTAATATTGTAGCGGAAGTGGCGCAGCGCAATGAGAACTTGCCGCCAACAGAAATAGTCCGGATCACAACCATGGCCGGCTGTTCACCTAAAAAATAAATACACCACCGTGAGTGACCTGAACGAACGCATAGAAAAAGCTTTGGACGAAGTGAGACCATTCCTCGCAAATGACGGCGGGGACGTCACTTTAGAAGGCATCGAAGGAACCACGGTAAAAGTGAAGTTTCACGGCGCCTGTGTAGGTTGTAAAGTCAGTGATTTTACCCTCAAAGGAGGTATTGAAACGACCATTAAAAAATATGTACCGGAGATCGACCGCGTGATTGCGGTAGATGCCTAAACCTAGAATACCATGCTGCAAATTCAGCGAATCAGACAGGAGCCGGAGGCCATTATTGACGGCCTTAAAAAACGCGGTATCGATGCAAGCGAAACCGTACATGCACTGATCGAATTGGACGCAAAGCGTCGCGCCATCCGCCACGAAATGGAGGAAAATCAGCACCGCCTGAATGGGCTCTCTAAAGAAATTGGGGAATTATTCAAGAGTGGTCGTGCGCAGGAAGCCAATGCCCTGAAAGAAGAGACGGGTACGCTGAAAGAAGCTATTAAGGAACTCAGTGATCGTGTACAGTTGATTGCCACTGAAGAGCACGACCTCCTGTTGAGCTTACCTAATGTTCCGCATTCCAGCGTGAAGGCGGGTCGCGATGAAAACGACAATGAAGAAATCAAACGCGTCGGAACCATCCCAACGTTACACGACGGTGCTAAACCGCACTGGGATCTCGCAGATCAGTATGATTTGATTGATTTTGAATTGGGCGTAAAGATTACCGGCGCTGGATTCCCAGTATATAAAAATCATGGTGCACGCTTGCAACGTGCAATGATCAACTTCTTTTTGATGAAAATAGAGCAGCGGGCTACACGGAATACCAAGTACCGCACTTTGTAAATGCCGCTTCCGGATACGGGACAGGTCAGCTCCCAGATAAGGAAGGACAGATGTACGAAATGCCGTTAGACGGCCTCTACGCCATTCCTACGGCAGAGGTGCCTGTGACGAACATGTTCCGTGATGAGATCGTAAATGCGAAAGAGTTCCCCATAAAAAGTACCGGTTACACCCCTTGTTTTAGACGTGAGGCAGGATCGTACGGAAAGGATGTTCGCGGATTAAACCGGTTGCACCAGTTTGATAAAGTTGAAATTGTGAGCATTACTCACCCAGATAAGAGCTACGATTTGCTCGATGAAATGGTTGCGCATGTTGCCGGACTCTTAGAGAAGCTTGAACTTCCGTACAGAATTTTACGTCTTTGTGGCGGCGATGCTGGATTCACCTCAGCGCTCACTTATGATTTTGAGGTATACAGTGCGGCACAAGAGCGCTGGCTTGAAGTGAGTAGTGTTTCTAATTTCGAAACCTTCCAAGCGAACCGCTTAAAATTGCGCTTCAAGGATGAGGAGGGCAAGAGCCAATTGTGTCATACCCTCAACGGATCTGCTATGGCCTTACCACGCGTTTTAGCTGCCCTTCTGGAGAATCACCAACAAGAGGATGGTATTCGAATTCCTGCCGCGCTCGTTCCGTATACTGGGTTCGACAAAATCGCTTAGTCCATGCAAAAACTGCTTTTGTTTTGCACATTAAGCCTCTTTGTGATCAGTTGTACAAAAGAGCCTTGGCAAATCGAGATGGGCAGCCGTTTGGATTCCATGATTGTTTTGGCCAAAAGTCATGAACAGGTTATCGCGAGTACTGATGCTGAGCAGGTAGCTGCTGCATCCGACGTTTTGGGAGCACACCAAATTTTCTTCTTGGAACAACTGGATGAGATGGCACGACTGAATGTTCCTAAGTCCATGTATACGGGTCCTCTTGAGACCATGAAAAACTGCACTAAATATTTAAATCGGGTTCGAACGGCCAAAGATTTAAATCCTGAGAAGCACCGCGAAAGGCTATCGAATTTGAGGCACGATGTTCTCAAAGGTCATCTCGATAGCACGACTGCTATTGGGTATTACAATCAGGAGGCCATGCTTTTGC
This sequence comes from Cryomorphaceae bacterium, assembly GCA_038143125.1. GTDB lineage: Bacteria > Bacteroidota > Bacteroidia > Flavobacteriales > Schleiferiaceae > UBA10364. The sequence continues at coordinate 92,765 of JAYQLJ010000006.1, read as the reverse complement.
GCGATCTTGACCGCACAATGAATAAAAGCTATGGGGGTTGTTTCAGTTGCCTTAGAGCATACGATACCTTGGTGCTACAATTAGACTCCTTAAAAGGCTTTATCTTGGAGCCCGATGCGATTCGTTAGACCACTTTTTATTTTTCTCATTCCCCTTCTTAGTTTGGGGCAAAACGGTCTGTCAGACTGTGACAGTTTATTGATCAAAAGGCAGTTTGATGCCGCTGCGGCTTGTCTTGAAGACCTGCATTCTCAAAATCCGGTGGGACCTGCTTTTGAAAAACTCCTTGAAGCGTATTTGGTGCTAGAGGATACCGGTAAGGTTTTTAAATTGGCCCGTAAACAAAGCAGGGCCTATGGGCAATCTAAACCGGCTTACTATGTGGACTACTGGCATTTTAGCCAAACCCTAGGGAGGCGCGGTCCAGATTTTAGTGTGCTCGAAAACCTCACCCGAAACAATCCGTTCTCCGTCCGGGCAAGCGCACAACAACTGGAAAAATACAATTACATCGAAGAAGCGATTGGGCTGTACCTCATCGCAGAAGCCGCACAGCCCAATGTTCGCACCGCTTTTGAAAGAGGGCAATTGCACGCACAGCTAGGACAATACGAAGCACAATACGAGGCTTATATTCTCGCGGCAAGACAGAACAGCGGCTACCTCAGTAGTATCAAAATGCGAATTGCCAATAATTTGAGCAAGGATCCCAATGGGGTACACAATTCAGCCATTAAGAAAGTACTCTATGCTGCAATCAAGAAATCGTCCGATCCCCTTGTCGAACAATTGTTGCTCTTTGTCCTGAGGCAAGAAGGTGATTTTGATCGTGCCTTTACCTTCATGCGTTCTAACTACGACGGAAACGCGTCTATTCAGCCCTTTTTACAGTTGATGCGTGAGGCGCGAGAAGGAATGACGATGCTATAGCAGTAGCTATTGGTCAATTCTTGTTGACCCAAAAGACCGCTTTAATGCAGCAACGCGGGACGAACAGTGTCCTGCTGGAATTGGGTAAATGCTACGAAAAAACTAAAAATATCGAGGCCATTTCTGCCCTATCAGATCGCTATCCACTAGGTGTTTGTGAAGCCTGTTTTGAATGGGAACGCTACCGGGCAACTTTTCTCTTTGAACAGGGCAAGGTGCCCGCGGATAGCCTTCAATCTTTGCTCGAATTCGAATCTACTTTAACCCAATTACGCGAGCGCTACCCACGAAAGTTTCAACGTGGTCTTACCCACCTCAGCCAAGGCGAAGCAAATCTCCGACTGGGCTATTTTGATGATGCCCTAATGGAATTTGCGCGGGCCGAGACGTTGCTCGAAGATTCAGATGAAGGCGATATGGCCCGATTAAAAAAAGCCATGTGTGCCTTTTACGGCGGTGACATTCCATGGGCGAAAACACAACTTGAAGTCCTTTTACAGAGCACCAGTAAATCCATTGCAAATGACGCTTTAGAAAACGCATTAATGATCAGTGCCAATTCTGTTGAAGATACCTTAATGGAAGGGCTCGGACTCATTCGTGTTCCCATGCTCCTGGAAGCCCAAGGAAAAACAAGCAAAGCCATTGAAAAATATAAAGCGTTAAAAAAGGTCTTGATTGCTCATGAACTCTATGACGATGTTTGTTTAAAGTTGGGCAAGCTCTACCTTGACGGGGCACAGTGGGAAGCTGCTCTTGCTGAATTCTCGCTTGTGCAACAAGCCGCTGGAGAAGGCATGTGGAAAGAAGATGCGCTCTTTTTCGCCGCCATGTGTCGCTTCGAACTTAAACAGAGTGAGGCCCAATTGGCCCTTGAGCAGTATTTGCTCAACTATCCTGCGGGATTATATTTTGAACAAGCTAGGACCATGTATCGTACCTTAGCACTATGAGCCAACACATTTACAATGTTACTGTCGTAGTCGATCAATCCATTGAAGCAAAATGGAAGGAGTGGATGGTTAAGGAACATATTCCCGAAGTCATGGATACCGGAATGTTCAGAAGTTTTCTTTTTACACAAGTCTTTCCCGAACAAGAACAAGATAATCCGAGCTACAGCATTCAGTACAGAGCCGCAGATCTTGAAAGCATTAAGCTGTACATGCAGATGTACGGGCCAGAACTGCGCAAGAAAACGGAGAAAGCGTGGGGGACGCACGCACTTGCCTTCAGAACTATTCTTGAAGTCATCGACGAAAAATAATGACGACAACACAACGCATTTTCACACTTGAGAACGGTCTTCAATGTTCGTTTCAAGCACAACGCAGCAGTGTAGCACACGTAGTGGTGGCTATTCGTGCTGGGGCTAGAGATGAATTGGACCACCAACAAGGTCTCGCGCATTTTCTCGAACACAACCTGTTCAAAGGCACTTCTAAAAGAAAGGCCTATCACATCCTATCGCGATTAGACGATGTAGGTGGCGAGCTCAACGCATACACGACCAAAGAGGAGACGATTATACATGCCAGTTTCTTGAAAACTGATTTTCGTAGAGCGCTAGAATTGCTTTACGATGTACTCGCTAACAGCACCTTCCCTGAAAAAGAATTAGAAAAGGAAAAAGAAGTCATCAAAGATGAAATCTCCAGTTACAAAGACGCACCTGGCGAAAGCATTTTCGACGATTTCGAAGACCATATTTTCAGAGGCGACCCTTTGGGGAGGAACATCTTAGGTACTCCAGAAAGTGTAGACGGACTCTCGCGTGCAGATATTCTTGAATTTCAATCGCGAACCTACACTGCAAATCGCATTAAGTTGGCCGTGGTAGGACCCTTCGGTGGCGAACGCGTTGAGCGCACGGTTGCCGAACTTTTCGCCGGCTTTCAGTTTGCCGATTCGAATTGGGAAAACACCTTCAAAGGTGATGGCCAGCCCGATCGTGTTGTAGAGGATCTTGCGCAATTTCAAGACCATTATATGGTGGGATGGAGAACCTGCGGCATTCATGGCCATGATCGTCGCAGCCTGTCTTTGCTAAATAATATACTGGGTGGACCTGCCATGAACAGTAGGCTCGGTTTAAATATCAGAGAAAAGCACGGCATAGCATACAATATTGAAAGTTACCTCAACCTCTACAGTGATGTCGGGATGATGGGTATATACCTCGGTTGCGATCCACAACAAACCGAAAAAGCTGCCGCACTAGTGGCAAAAGAAGTAGCAAAACTGCGAGATACAAAGTTGGGTACCTTGCAAATGAGTAAGGCAAAAAAGCAATTTTTAGGTCAAATGGCCATGAGCGAAGACAATGGACTCAATTCAGCCGTTGGCGCTGCTCGTGCCCTTTTACACTTTGGACGGGTTAATGATTTTGAGACGGTTGCATCAAAAATACAGGCCATTACCGCCGAACAGCTTCAGGATGTGGCCAATGCCTACCTCGTTCCCGATAAAGCCTTTGAATTGATTTATAAAAAACAGTAATTCATGGAGTTCCTTAGTGACGATCTTCAAGAGTACATCAGTGCTCACACTACCAAAGCACCGGAATATTTGGATGAATTAGAGCGTGAAACTTGGGTAAAAGTGATCATGCCCAGAATGCTCAGCGGTCACGTTCAAGGACAAATCTTGAAGCAATTCTCGATGATGAAGCGCCCGAAATACCTTTTGGAAGTAGGGACATTCACGGGGTATGCCTCGCATTTTTTAGTTGAAGGGCTCCAGGAAGATGGCGAATTCCATGCGGTTGAAATCAATGAAGAATTGGAATCCATTATCCAGAAATATTGGGCTAAGCACCCGAAATACGACCAGATGCATTTACACATCGGTCCTGCAGCGCAGGTCCTCGATACGCTTCATAGGCCTTGGGAGCTCATTTTCCTTGATGCGGATAAGGCGGGATTGCTGACCTATTACGAACAGCTCATACCCCTGATGCCGTCAAATGCCATCATGCTGATTGACAATATTTTGTGGAGCGGAAAAGTCACTGAGCCCGTCGCAAAAAATGATAAAGACACGAAAGCAATTTTAGCATTGAATCAGCACGTTGCTAATGACCCCAGAGTGGAACAAGTAATTCTTAGTGCCCGCGATGGAATTATGATGGTGCGTAAAGTTTAAATTATTGTTTTCATTACGTATCTTGTTCTCGTAAAATTCACTTGAAAGAAACATTTATGAAAAAAGTTCTACTCCTTGCTGCAGTAGCTTTTGGTTTTAACGCAATGGGTCAAGACGCTGCGAATGCGCGTTTGATGCAAGCGGAATTACCAGTTTCAACGGCTGCTAAAGAAAAAATTGAAGACATCATCTTGAAAAGAGGTGGTGCCGTAGACGATCTCTACGATTACACGGATTTCTTGTACCAGTATTACAGCTCAGATATGACGTTGGGTGCCATTACAACGACTCCAGATTCATCTACAGTGATTGTATATTCTGACGGAACGGCCGGAAATTCCTACAACCACGCAGTAGGTGCAACTTATGACTTCAACTACTACGGTTGGGGCGATAATGAATTCGACGAAGGCGATCAGGTAACGATTGATTCTTTGTTCGTTATCGGTGGCTACGAAATCTACCAAGCCAACCGTAACGACAAAATCCGTTTCACCATCTTCAAAGGAGCTAACGGTTTCTCTGCACCTTTCTCTGGTGTACAATACCCCACAGCATACTTTGCAGCCTTAGATCCTACAGTACAACCTACTGCTAAGACCATGGCCTATGCAGGTAGCTCATCTCACGGTGTTCAAGGTGGCCCAACTGCAACTACAACGGTTACTGTGGACTACACACTTAGTGAAAACGATACGTCTGTAGCTGTAGTAGGTGTTGAAGTACCAAACGGTGGCTTCACCATGTCAGGTGATGAACTTTTGGGTGTATTCGTTCAATACATTCCAGATAGTTTGACTACCACGGATACGATCAACTACCAGGACTTATCTGGTGATATCAATCCTTTCTACTTCTACTACTACAGAGAAGGCAACACATCTGCACCACAAGGGTACTTCATCCAAGATTACGACAGCACTTCTACAAACTGTTCGAACTTCTTGTTCTCTGAAACTCGCTACGGAGCTCACGCAGGAACTTCTTCATGGAGAAACGATCAAACGAGTATCAACATGTTGTACTCGCATTTGATCTGGTTGCGTGCAAGCGGAACCTCTTCTATCGGCGTAGATGAACTTGCCGCTACTGAGGTTTCAGTTTTCCCTAACCCATCTAATGGTGTGGTTAATGTAGAATTGAACGCAAATGCTGCAGCTACTGTAACGGTAGTAGATGTATTGGGTCAAATCGTTTACCGTTCGAACGAAAACTTCGTAGCCGGTGAGCGCAAAATGATCAACCTAAGCAACAAAGCAAAAGGTATGTACATCCTAACTGTTGAAGGTGAAGGTGTAAACACAGTAGAGCGTATCTCTATCAAATAACCTCACTCGCTTAACACACAAAACCCAAAAAAGCCCGGATGCGCATGCATCCGGGCTTTTACTTTTAAGCTAAAAAACGGTTCTTATTTTCTTAGTGCCGTACGCACCTGTTTAAAGAGCTTGCTCTTGAAAACATAATCTTCTACATCGGCATTGGTGCTGCCCAATACCTCATCATTAGTCCCTTCCCATACCTTATGACCTTCCTTCATAAATACCACGTGATCCCCTATTTCTAAGACCGAATTCATATCGTGGGTATTCACAATGGTAGTCATGCCAAATTCATGGGTAATCTCTTGAATAAGTTGATCGATCACTATGGCTGTTTCTGGATCTAAACCTGAATTGGGCTCATCACAGAAGAGGTAGTTAGGATTCATGGATATTGCGCGTGCAATAGATACGCGCTTTTGCATCCCGCCACTTATTTCACTTGGGAACAATTGATCCGCACCTTCTAATCGCACACGATCCATCACAAATTTTACGCGTGCATCTTTTTCGTGCTCCGTCATTGCAGAGAACATCTCTAAAGGGAATCGAATATTTTCCGCGACCGACATACTGTCGAACAGGGCACCGCCTTGAAAGACCATGCCAATCTCTTGGCGTAAGGTTTTTCGGCGTTGTTTTGACATTTCGCCCAACACCTCATCGCCGTAATGAATGCTTCCGCCATCAGGCTCAAATAAACCCAAAATGGTTTTTAAGAATACGGTTTTACCCGAGCCGGACCGACCAATGATTAGGTTCGTTTTTCCGGGGTAAAAATCGACATCCACGCCCTTTAACACGTGATTCTCACCGAAGCTCTTGATAATGCCCTTTGCTTGGATCATGAGGTGAGGATGAGATCAGTAAGTAAATAATTGGCCAAAATAATGGCAAGACATGAGCGCACTACCGCATTCGTGCTCGCTACACCCACTTCCACGGCACCGCCTTTTACGGTATAACCGCTGTAGGCACTTACCGAGCCTATGATAAAGGCGAAAACTACGGTCTTGATGAGTGCGTAAAATGCGTTTTCGAAGGGGATAAACTCTAATCTGTATCCCATCACGCTTTCTTCAAATGGAACTAAGCCTAACAAATCCCCAGCCATTGCTCCACCCCATAAACCTAAGAATAGGGACATGATGATGAGGATTGGATTGAATAGTAACTGGGCGACAATCTTAGGGAGAATTAAAAAACTAGCGCTATTTACCCCCATCACTTCGAGCGCATCAATCTGCTCGCTTACGCGCATGGTTCCTAGACTCGAAGCTACGTTTGAGCCTACTTTTCCGGCGAGAATTAAACTTACCACTGTCGGGCTAAACTCGAGCGTGATGGATTCACGCGTTGCCATCGCAATATAGTAGGTGGGTATTAGCGGATCATCACTCAACTGAAAGGCCGTCTGAATGGTGACAACGCCGCCCATGAAGACTGAAAGAATAACCACAATGCCTATAGAGTCTAGACCAAGCAACTGAATTTCCTTTACCAATGCGCGGTAAAAAAGTTTCCAGCGGTCCGGGCGTCTAAAGACTTTCGTCATTAAAAGCGCATAAGCACCAATTCCTTCAAAAAGTTCGTGATCATATGGCTAATTTACAGTTTCTTTGAAGGAGAAACTCATTCCTATGAAGCAATTTATCGCGATTTGTTTGGTCTTCGTCGGCCTACTTTTAAGCAGCTGCGGGAGCGCAAGAGATTGCGACTGCCCATCATTCTCTCAACAGATTGAATCTCAAAGTGCAAAGGGTTAATGGCCCAATTCGATGATCTCCTACCCTACCTGCCCGCGGGTGATTACGAGCCCCTGTTTTCAAAGTGGCTTGAAGGTTTAAATTATCAAATCGCTATCTCGAGACCGCGAAAGTCTAAATTGGGAGACTTCCGTCCGCCACGCCTCGGGCAAATCGCTCGCATTACTATGAATGCCGACTTGGGACCCTTTCAATTTTTAACGACACTGACTCATGAAATCGCGCATTTGATTGCTTGGGAAAAATACGGTCGTCGCGCCGCACCACACGGTAAGGAATGGAAATTGAAATTGAAGCCGTCAACGTACAAGCGTTGAGAGACCTTCGCGCCCAAGGCAAGAAGGTACATCCGAACCCAGATAGCCTCGAGCTCATCCAGGACAAGACCAAGCAAAAACAATTCTACGCCGACCACAACATCCCCACCTCACGTTTTGAGATGGTCTCAGGCAAGGCTGAATTTGAAGCTGCTCGCGACCGTTGGCCCATCCCATTTGTTTGGAAGGCTGCCACTGGTGGCTATGATGGTTTTGGCGTAGTGGTTTGCCGCAGCGAAGAAGATGTACAACATATCCCAGATGCCCCGGGCATGCTCGAAGCATTTGTGGACTTTGAACTAGAAGTAAGTGTGATTGTCGCCCGCAACGAAAGTGGCGAGGTGAAGACCTTCCCTGTGGCAGATCAAGAATTCCACCCTACGGCCAACCAAGTAGAATATGTGCTCTGTCCTTCTGTGCTCTCCCAAGAGATGCAGCACAAAGCAGCCAACGATATTGCCATCCGTACTGCGGAAGCCTACGATATCTGCGGCCTACTCGCAGTCGAGTTGTTCGTCACTGCCGACGGAGAGATCTTAGTCAACGAAGTAGCCCCGCGTCCGCACAACAGCGGGCACCACACCATTGAAGCTTGTTACACGAGCCAATTCGAACAGCACGTTCGCGCCGTCCTCGACCTGCCCTTAGGTTCTACCGAACTCAAAGCAGCGGGCGTGATGGCGAACCTAGTAGGTGCAGAAGGATATAGCGGTGATGTAGTGTATCAAGGGTACGACGAGTTGCTCGGAGAGCCAGGGGTAAACATCCACATTTACGGCAAGGCGCAAACACGTCCTTTCCGTAAAATGGGACACGTCACGGTAGTGGCAAAAGATAGAGATGAAGCCCGCAAGCGCGCCGAGTGGGCAAAGAATAGTATATTGGTCAAAAGCAAATAGTCATGATCGGAATCATTATGGGCAGCACTTCAGACCTGCCAGTTATGCAACAAGCTATCGATGTATTGGACGAATTAGGCCTAGCCTATGAAGTTGATATCGTCAGTGCCCACCGCACGCCAGAGAAGCTTATGGATTACGGTCAGAATGCGCACAAAAGAGGCATTAAAGCGATCATTGCCGGCGCCGGTGGTGCCGCACACCTCCCAGGTATGGTGGCTTCCGTTAGCCCGCTTCCAGTAATAGGTGTTCCGGTACACAGTTCAAATTCGATCGACGGTTGGGACAGCGTGCTTTCTATTCTTCAAATGCCAGGCGGCGTTCCTGTAGCTACAGTAGCATTAGATGGTGCGAAGAACGCAGGTATCCTTGCCGCACAGATTGTAGGTTCTTCGGATGCAGCGGTATTGCAACGTGTGGTGGACTACAAAGAAGGCCTCAAAGCCAAAGTCTCGCCACAAACATTCGAACAACTGACCGATGATTTGGCCATTGCGATGGATGAAGAACAGGTGATGCTTTTGGGTGATGTGGTGATTATCAAAGCACCGTGGTACAAAAGACTGTGGTGGCGTATTAAACGTCCGTTTCACTAGGCTAAGCCGAGCGTAGTTTGTCTTTGAGCGCGCACAAAATGAGCCATCCACTTAGGCCGTAGCTAAATATCATCATCAATATCCAAGGAAGTACTGTAAGCGCATTCGTAAGTGTGAATGCCGGGTAACTAAATCCGAAAACAGCTAGAATAAGTACTAGCAGTCCTACCACGTGGACAAGAAGTGTTAGGAGGTATCGTCTTTTGAATTGGTTCCAGAAGACCTCAAAGTTCTCACTTTGAAAATTTCTGCTGTAATAAAGATTCAAGTGTCCCACCCCAGGAATACTCAGGAAGAAAGAATACAGCATGCTTAAGAGGAAGACCAAGCCGAGACCGTCAAAATGAAGCGTCTGTTGGTAAACGTTGATCAATACAAAGGACAAAAATGTCATCACGACGCTGCCCAAAATTAGGCTGCCAAAGAAGTGAAGAAATGCATACCTCCAGGGCATTACAATCGTTTAAGGTGACTGACTAAACGGCAAGCGGTTCAATGCGTTTTTCAAAAGTTTGACCGTGCTTCCTACTTAATAAATCCAGTCGTTCCCCAATGATGGATAACCCATGACTACCAGAGGACGTGAGTTCCGTCGGCATACCGGGGCCATTATCTTCAACTGAAATACAAAGCCTGTTTTCATTTAAAATGATTCGAATGCGCAGTACGGCCTCTTGTTCCATTGCCATAACCGGTCTTAAGGCGTGTTGCACCGCATTTTCAACAATAGGCTGCAACAACATCGGTGGAACGTAATGATCGAAGGTATCTAGTTCTTCATCCACTTTCCACTGCACTTCAAAATTCCCATATCGCAATTTACAGAGGTCTAAATATTGATTGATCAGCTCCATTTCATCTGCCAATACCATCGCTTCACTTCGAGAACTATCGAGCGTCAATCGCATCATTATCGCCAATTTTCCCATGTACTTCACTGCATCCTTCGGCTCATTTTTAAAGATGAAATTCGAAATCGCATCGAGCGCATTGAATAAAAAATGGGGATTCATTTGCAGGCGCTTGCTGGCCAATTCCGCATCCGCCAAGCGTTCTTGTAACTGCAACCGTTCTTCCAAGCGATTTTTAGTCTTTCGCTGACGCAATACTAAAATGGATGCGGCACCCAAAACAATAGCCACCCAAGGCCAAATTCGTTTGTACCAAGGTGCGCGCACTGTGAATGCATATTCAGCATTCATTCCCTGAGCAAAATCTAAACGCGTACTGGTTTGAATTTCGAGGGTATAATTTAGTGGCGCTGGACGCTCCATGATCACACGTTCACCTATAGAAAAAGATTCCCATGCTCCCGCATTTAGACGGTATCTACCATAAACTTCACTGGCAGATACCTTCCGCTGTAGGACGGTAAATCCAATGGTTGTTGGGGCGATATCGAGATCCTCAAAAGAATCAATTCGCAGTCCATTTTGCCAAAAAAGCATCCCAATGTCGCGTAAATCGTTAGGCTTACCTTCATTAAGGAACGTCCATAATCCCTTTGGGGTTGCAACGAATAAATTTCCATTATTGAGCGCCACATCATAACTGCCCGGACCCATGGCCGGTAATCCTCGAGCGGAAGTAATACTATATAGTGCTCCGGTGCTATCAAAGACTTCGAGCCCATTTGGTCCAAAACCATAATACGTGTTGCCAATAGTATCTACGTCAAAGTAGGGTTCAGGCGCAGGAGTGCGATCAGACGGAGTGGAAAAATCATCCATCGCCCAGTTACTGTCTAATAATTTTTCCAACGCAATAACACCCAGGGGGTGCGAACACTGGGTCCATCAAAAGCAAAATGGGTAGGCCTTCGTAGCGCAGTTGCCAGCCTTTTTCCCAGCGGTATAATCCCGCCTCTGTACTTAAAAGCAGGCCGAAAGGCGTCGATGCCACGTCAAAAATCAGCCCTTTTGCAACAAATACATCAATCAAATCATTTTGAGCATAGGCACTGAGCTCCGATCCGTTCCGAATAAAAGTAAGACCGGTATCATAGGGAGCCATTTGCAGGTCCGGGAAATGCCAGATACCTGAGGGCCGTTCGTCTATTCTAGTCCCTTCATCGGTGAACTCAATACGTAAAAATCCATCTTCAGCAGTGTAGGTGGTTCCATCTGGTGAAGTAACGGATATAGGATAGGCTTGCAAGGTGCCACTGGTCACCGGTTCGCAATTTTCGAAATCGTATACGACGGATCTCGAAAATTCATTAAATCGGCGAGACGGCGAAATACGCTGTTCTACCAAAACAAAAACACCAGAACCCTGCGTCCCGATGTAGAGCGTATCCTCGCACCACGAAAGCGCAGTTACAGGGTCTGCAGGAAAGCCCTGAGAACGCTGAATAATTTGAGCCTGTAAAGAAGCTGCGAATAAAACGCCAATGGAAAAAAAGAATCCTTTCATAACACAATGTTAGCGAAAGGATTCTGATTCTTTAGTGCCTTTTGACACAAAGTGAAAACAAGAGAGAATTAGGCAATCGTCTTTTTTTCTGCGACCTTATTAACTACAATTTCGCAAGAGATATTGTAGGATTCGTCCTCATTGAACGGAGTAACTGCTTTCAGTCCTTCGCGAATGCGATTCAATTCATCCCGGCGTGATTTGAAATGCTCGAATGGAAGACCACGTTCCGCATTGCTAAACATTTTACGATCTAAGAAATTTATTTTCTCAGAGATTAATTCGTGAATTACCGCCAAGGCTTCTTCGCCAGAGTAGTTACTGTCAATGAGTTTAATAGGAGTCATGTGCTTAACATTTGTTCAAAAATGAAGCTTATTATTCATTTGTTTTTATTTATTTTATTGATACTTACCATTAGGAAATATTATGAAGTATACTTTGCGTCAATTAGAGGTTTATCATGCAATAGCAAACTGCCTCAGCTTTACTAAAGCCGCCGCAATGCTTCACCTCAGCCAACCGGCAGTCTCCATTCAATTCAAAACTTTTTCAGATCAATTTGAGCATCCCTTGATTCAATACCAAGGCAAAAAATTCGTTTTGACGGATCTGGGCAAGGATGTACATCAAAAATGTGAGCGGATTTTAAACGAAGTGAATCTTTAGAACAATTGGACCGCTTCGATGAACGGCAGCTTAGTGGCACATTAAATATCTCTTGTGTAAGTACCGGTAAATATGTGATGCCTTTCTTGCTCAAAACCTTTTTAGATGATCATCCGTCCGTTGATATTAAGTTAGATGTGACCAACAAAAGCGCTGTCATCGAAAGCCTTGAAAGTAATTCGAATGACTTTGCACTTTTATCCGTCATGCCAACCAGTATTGCTTTGGAAACCGAGGCGCTGATGGACAATGAATTGGTTCTCGTGAGTAATACAGAAAATGCTCAAATCATCAAGAAGAAGGGATTTACCGATTTTCTTTTTTTACTTCGAGAGGAGGGCTCCGCCACCCGTCAAGCCATGGAAAAGTTCATGCGAGAACTCGCCCTTATCCCTAGGAAGAACATGAGTCTTACCTCCAATGAAGCTGTTAAACAGTCTGTTATTGCCGGACTTGGTATATCTGTCATGCCGATCATAGGCATCAGAAACGAGCTCAACGAAGGCATTTTACAAATCATACCTACGAAGGGCTTGCCTATTACCACTACCTGGCGGCTCGCATGGTTAAAAAACAAACGATTTTCGCCAGTTGCAAAAGCATTCTTGAAACATATTCAAACGCATAAATTGGAACTCATTGAAAAATCATTTACGTAAATTCGCCTCATGAAAAAAGCACTTCCATTCCTGCTAATGCTCATTCTTTTTGTGGCTTGTACCACAGAAGAAGCGCGATTCAACCGTGAGATCGCGGAAATCGAAGCATATGTTGCTACCACCGGGCTCGATTTTACCCAAACTCCATCCGGCTTATTTTATCACATCGTGGATACTGGAAATGTGAATCGTATACCGGATAGCACGAATGACGTCAGTTTCAAGCACGTTGGGTATTTACTCGATAGCACTATTTTTTCGAACGGTTGGTTTGCCTCCAATCATATGCCGATGACTGTTTTTGTTCGAGGTTTTCAAGAAGGATTGAAAATCCCGGGAGAAGGCGGAACCGTTGTTGTCGCTTTCCCTTCTAGCTTGGGCTACGGAAAGAAAGGTGCAAGCACTGTTCCTGATCACGCGCCTCTTGTTTTCAGAATAAAATTGGTCAATTATTATTGAGACGTTCACAACTTTTAGTTGCTGACAAAGGTTGATTTTATTGGCAAGACATAGCATCTTATTGGGAAACGCGCCCAACGATGCTCACCAATATTGCCCTCTATTATTACCTCATCTACACACCGCTACAGTTTTGGCCGTGCGAACCCCAGACGCATTTGGCACTGCGCAGCTTTGGTCTTCCACAACACGGTGCTACTGCGGGCATCTTTCACGACAAGGGCAAAGCGATTATTGACATCGCCCATCTAGATGCCTACTCGCAATACAGCCTACTCCTAGGCACACCTATTTCATTCACTGAAAACCTTACACTGGAAAGCAGTTTGGGCTTGAGGTACACGGCACTTCAAAACCTCACCTACTACTTTGACCCTGTTGTTCATACGGTCGCTTCCTATGAGCCGGATGAACAGCGTATTTTACGCGTAACTGCGGGATATGACCGGGGACAATTCATTGCACGCGCGGAACACTATTATTTCATATCCAAAGAATGGTCCGTGGCTGCTGGATGGTGTCGAGACGACCTTTTGCCGGCTGCACTCTACGCTCAAGTAAGTTATGTACGTAACGAAATTGGGGTGTTTTGGGTGCAACAAGGTGCCTATTCCGCAATGGGATGCAGTTATTTAAAAGACCACTATACGGTAAGCGTGGTTATCGGAAATACGCAGCTGCTTGGTCCTGCCACTTTCAGCTATACACCGTGAAATGGTGGTGGTATCTGTGCTGTTGCAATATACTTTGCGGTCAGTCCTTTTTAGAAGAATGGACGCCTGCAAGGTCTACTGTACTGGATACATTGACCATTAATAATTGTCCACCGGAATACCTGTGGCAATGGTTCGGTTTGAGCAAGGAAGCGGTATATGCCATTGTTGAATATAGGGAATACATGGGCCACATTATGGATCCTATAGAGCTCGTTGGGTTACCAGGATTATCGAAACAGGAAATTCAAGATCTAGCGGAGGTCTTGGCCTTTTCACGCGAACGACCGAAAAGAAATAAGAGTCAATTAACCTACAGTGGACGACTTCGTGGCGGACTTCGAATGAAAATACAGTGCACCGGTAATCACGACCACTTTGAATGGGGCGGATCAAAAGTGTTGAACGCAGCAAACGGACCCTTCGCATCGTCTGAACCTTTGGCGTTTTTCGGAATAAAACAAAAAGGCGCCGTTACCTCGAAATGGATTATGGGTCAGCATACCTTAGTTCTAGGAGAAGGCTTGCTGAGCGGAAGCAATGGCTTTGGGTCGAGTAGTACTCGCGAGCAGTTTTCACAAGGATTAAGAGGGACTGTAAGTAGCTACGGAACGCGTAGGAATGGAATGGGTGCGTGCAGCCAATACCGAAGTGGTCGCATATATATCAGCCTCGATGAAGGCACAGGTATGGGCGGTGCGTTGGAATATACGGGACACGAGTGCACCTTAGGTTTCGGCCAGATACATGGAGCGGGTACCGTCTATTTTAAAAGGCAGTGGAAGTCGCATCGTTGGTTTGGAGAGTTTACGACAAAGGAACAAGCCTTGGGGTGGAATTGGTGGCGAGACGACTTACTGTTTGAGAGCTATCTGCACCGAAAAGAAGAGCGGTTGCATACTGCCCTAAGTATGCAATGGCGGGATTCCCGAGGACAATGGTCCTTGCAGTTGTTTGAGGGTCGGTTTAAAGGGAATTGGCAAGGTGAATTTTTACGCTATCAATGTGTAGCTTCAGATGAAGGCACCCTGCGTCACCGATTGAGCTTACCCTGGGAGCACCGCGCTGTGGATTTGCACTTCCACGATGGGACGTACGGCGGTTCGATACGTTCCTCTAAAAGCATTGGAGATTGGCAACTTCAAAGCGCTGTGGGCTGGGTGCATGCGGAAACAGCCCCAATATGGCTATCCGTGCCCGTCGCCACTGGTTTTATCGGTGCTAAAAGTGTATATGACGATTTTTTTGGATACCATTTCAAAGCCAATACAGGCAAATGGAGTACGAGCCTTTCCTACGATTTTACCGAACAGTTTAAAGAGGGCTTTAGTATGGAATGGCGGTACGCGACTGCTTTAGATCAATTGCGTCCAATGGCGCCAAAAATCAGGATAGCTTTTTTCAACTACAGAAGGTTGCAGAATCGTAATTGGAAATACGATCGCTAATGGCGCCAATGACATTGCAACACGATGGTCATTGCGCGTATCCAACGGCGCTGTCGGTGGGGTAAACTCCGCTGGATAACTGGTGCATTTAATATGCGCTTCACCCGTACTGAGTTGAATTCCTAAGGCAGCTGCAACCTCAGCAATAGCAGTAATTCGATCGCATTCCTTACCGCGGAGCGTCTCCAAACCGTGAACTTCAAAAGGAATCTTTTGAGCAGCAAGGTCATAATTAATGGCTGTGCCAGATCGGGCTCACCCTGTAAATTATAATGGAGGTGACCTGGGGTGAGTACGGACTTTTTTGAAAGAACGAGGCCCTGATCGGTGAATCGATGGGCAATGCCAAGCGGCTCGAAATAGTGAACCACTTTGGAGTCGCCTTGATTGCTTGAATCTATAAATCCGGGAAAGGTGAGCTCTCCCCTTCGCTTAAGGCGAGTACCTCACACCAAAAGCGACAGCAGACCAGTCGCGTTCGATCACTAATTGAACAGGATCGACAGATTCGACGTATGGTATGGTTGCCCCGTGTTTCGTCAAAGTGACGGGAATTCCAGCACTTCGAAGTAGGGCAGCAGTCATCACTAGATAGGGTTGTGAAACTACGCTGTCCCATTCCAATTGCAATCCATCACGCATGGTTGGTGCAATAAGCATTAAGGCAGTCACAAATTGTGAGCTTTTCACATGCCCCAAATGCAGCGAACCGCCCCGAAGTTTTGTGCCTTGAATATGCAAGGGCGCCTGGTTAGGGGTGTTGGCATAGGTAATTGCTCCTCCCAGGGCATTCAACGCATCCACCAAAAAGTGCGATGGCACGTTGGTTCAATTCCGGAGTTCCGTTTAAGGTGATGGACGATCCTTCACGTGTTGCCCAGTAGGCGGTGGCAAAGCGCAAAGTTGTTCCGCCAGCACCTACATGTACTTCGCCATGCGCATACGCATCCAACGTTTGTCTTAGAAACACAGAATCTTTAGCCGTACTGATTCCTGTAAGTGTAATTTCCGGATATAAGGCGGCTAGTAATAAACCGCGATTTGCCATACTCTTACTGAGTGGTAATTCAAATTCAGCTTGAATGGGCCGGGTGATTTTCGGGAGCTTCATTTCCATGCTAGGATGCACTATTCAAAGCCAATACAGCCGCAGTCCATCGCTCGAAGGTAATTTCAATGTCCCAGACTGGACGGCCTAAATGTTCTAAGAGCACATAACGCACTTCACCGTGGGTGTTTTTCTTATCCTGAAGTTGACGCTCCCACAATGGCTGCAAGGCTTCCTCCGCTACCCCTTGCCAGGGATACCTTTGGGCCAGTGCACTTTGCTCGTCCTGTAAACCGCTGAGCATTAAAGCGACATGCAAACCCTGAATTACCGCTGCGCCGTGTGTGCATGGATTACCGCTGACTGCTGCATAACTTTCCCAAGCATGACCCGTGGTATGGCCTAAGTTTAGGATTTTTCTTTTACCGTTTTCCTTAAAATCTTCCTTAACGATTTCCGCTTTAAAAGCTACGCTTTGCTCAATATCGTGAAGGGTGAGTGTCGCAGGTTCGAGCGCCAATAATTCCGACCATCGAATGCCAGAAAGAAGGGCGTGTTTCAGCATTTCTGCATGACCACTCTCCCACTCCTCTTGAGGTAAAGTGGCTAAAAAGTCTGGATCAATGAGGACGAAGTTGGGTTTGGTAAAGGTGCCTAATTGGTTCTTTAAACCCTCAAAGTTGATGCCGTTCTTTCCTCCTACCGATGCATCCACCATCGCCAAAAGTGAGGTGGGAACATTCACAAAAGGAATGCCGCGCTTGTACGTGGAGGCAATAAAAGCACCTAAATCGCAAACTACTCCCCCGCCCACATTGATGATGAGACTGTTCCGATCTGCGCCGTATTCCAAAAGTACCGACCATAGGTTTGCGGCCACTTCGAGCGATTTGCTTTCCTCGCCAGGCGGCACCTCTAAGACTTCAAAGTCCGCATCCAATTGGGCCAATTTTGGCACAAAAACAGAAAGGCAATTCACCGTGTTACTGTCTACTAGAAGAAACGTCTTTGAAGGCGCCAATTCCTGAAGTAAGGCATCCAAACCGTCGTAACCGTTGGGACCAAAAAAAGGATATGAATGAGAAGTTTTCACACTTCAAAAGTACGGTTTCTGAGCACTATATTTGAATTCCAATTCACAGACCATGATCGATTTCGCCAATACTGAGGTCGCGTTTAATATGAAGACCAAAAATGATTTGCGCCAAAGCAAATTATTGTTTGCCACATTAAGCTCGCCTCAGGTCGTTCAGACCCTAAAGGGACTCACTTTAGCCTCGCTTCGATTGAGGCTCCCCATCAAAGGGATCGTAAAAGCTACGGTCTTCAGACAGTTCTGTGGAGGTGAAAGTGTGGATGAATGTCAGCCACAAATTGATCGATTGGCTGAGGGAAAAGTGCAAGCCATCTTAGATTACAGCGTAGAAGGAAAAGCGGAAGAAGCCGATTTTGACCGTACTCTGGAAACTACCCTAGAGACCATACGATTTGCCCAGCATAATCCTGGTGTGCCCTTTGGTGTTTTTAAACCGACCGGTGTGGGTGCCATCGAGTGGTATGAAAAAGTAGCGCTTGGAAGAGATTTGAGCGAAAAAGAATCGGAAGCTTGGTCGCGCGTTTTGAAACGATGGGAACGGATTTTTGAATTGGCCCATACATTGAATGTGCCTGTTATGATCGATGCGGAGGAAAGTTGGATTCAGCCCGCAGTGGATGAACTTGCTTTTGGCTTCATGGCACGTTACAATAAGGAAACGCCCATCGTTTACAATACCGCGCAGCTCTACCGTCACGACCGTTTGGACCAATTAAAAATGGCCTGCGCTCGTGCTACCGCCGAAGGTTTTATTTATGGCGTAAAAATTGTGCGCGGAGCCTACATGGAAAAAGAGCGCAAAAGAGCGACAGCAAAAGGCTATCAGGATCCAATCCAACCGAACAAAGCAGCAACTGACCGCGACTACAATGCCGCATTAGAATGGATTCTTTCTCATATCGATCATATGGCGGTGGTAGTGGGCACGCACAATGAAGATAGCGTTGCACTTGCCGCAACACTGATGAAAAAACACGGCATCGCATTTGACTCTCGAAAGGTCTATGTCGCGCAACTCTTTGGAATGAGCGATCACATTTCATTCAATGCAGCGAATTCTGGACTGAACGTGGCGAAGTACTTGCCTTTTGGGCCCGTAAAGGATGTGCTACCGTATTTGTTTCGACGCGCCGAAGAGAATACTTCAGTGGAAGGACAAACAGGACGTGAATTGGGATTGATTACGAAGGAATTGGACCGTAGAAAAAACGGTTAGTCCTTCACCCTATTAAGTTCCGTAATGTGAACCGTATCCGGACAGTTTTCTAGAACCATTCTGTAGGGTTGTGCTTCCCATGAAAAGTAGAGGTGTAGCTCCCGCAAGGCTCTTTACGCGGCTCACTTTCCCCAAATTTCACACGGCCTTCCACCACCGCATGAAAATATGCGCTGTCTTTTGCGAGGTTCAAATCTGGCCAGTTCATTTGTGTAGAATCTACCACTTTTGTCCTAAAGGTCTTGCGAACGCGGGCATTGGGACCGTATGCATAATCGAAATCGCGCTCACCGAAGAAGGCCAAAACGATCAAAGTGCCTAATCCTATTCCTAAAATGTAAAAAAGTAATCGCTTGAGAAAGGCCATGTCGGGTTCGGATTTTTAGGTCAATTAGAGGTTGCCAAATAACAGGGCATCGTTTGAGAAAGGCAAGTCAAAATGCTCTCCAAGATGGCGTTTTGTCAACAAGCCTTTGTACAAATACAAGCCCGCACGCATGTTGAGATCGTAATGCAAGCAATCTTCTACACCGCCCAGTTCAGATAGGGTCGACAACATAGGTGCCACAAAATTACTCAAGGCTATGGTGGCTGTATGTCCAACTGCGCTGGCCATATTAGGAATGCAGTAATGAATTACCCCGTGCTTTTCGTACGTAGGGTTTTCGTGAGAGGTCAGCTCCGAGGATTCGAAACAACCACCACTATCAATGCTGATGTCTATAATCACACTGTTCGGCTCCATCGCTGCAATGGCATCTTCAGAAACCACTACAGGCGTACGGCCATTCACTGGACGCAAGGCACCAATGACAAGGTCCGCTTTTTTTAATCTTTTGGCCACCACTAATTCCTGAATCACCTCTGTAATCAAAGCCGGATTCAGCTCCTGCGCTGCGCGCGAAGACGATTGATGTTGCTGTCCATTAAAACTACCTGGGAACCCATGCCGTGGGCCGCGCGCACGGCCGATAGGCCGGCGACGCCGGCGCCCAACACCACCACTCTGGCGGGTGCAACACCGGGTATAGGACCCATTAATTTTCCTTTACGTGAGCCATGGGCGCCGTCCGCGAGTAGGCTAGCGCCTACGCGCGCGGCCATTTGACCCGCGATTTCACTCATGGCCATTCGAAGGGCACTTTGATCTTCCGAATTACGCACTTCTTCCAGTGCTAAAGCCGTGATTTTTTTATCTGCAAGCGACTTAAAATACGCTCTATTGCGGGTACGCAGTTGCAGTGCACTGATCAAGGTTTGACCGCCTCGCATCATTGAAATTTCAGCTACCGTGGGTGGTGCAACTTTCGCGATAATGGCACATTGAAAAACCTCTTCAGGACCTAAAGCTATTGTTGCACCTGCGTTTGCATAAAGTGCATCCGGAAAACCAGCGAGAGTTCCCGCACCCGTCTCAACCACGATTTCATGACCCTGTGCAACTAATAGCTGCACACTTTCCGGGGTGAGTAATAACCGGTGCTCATTCATGGCGTGCTCCTTAGGCAAGCCTATTTGCAATTGTGCGCTTTTGGCATCTACCGCCAAACGTTCCTCCTGGGTTTCCCAAGCCGTCTCTGACCAACTAATGTACTCACTCATGGTTCCATTGTATTTCGTTCACAGCAAGTCGGGGGTAAAACTCAACCGTTCTGTACGCTTCGCTTTCCGCACGGATGTAAACGACACCCAATTCGTACGGTAATAAAGATCGTACATTTCCTCCCCATTCAATCCACATGGGGCAACCTTCTTCTAAATATTCTTCTAAGCCCATATCATAGGCTTCGTCTTCATCTTCAATACGATAGGCATCTAAATGATAGCACTTTCCTTGCGTGCCATGATACTCCTCAATCAATGCAAACGTAGGCGAGGATCCCGCCTGCTCGCTGCCCCAAGCTTGTAAGATAGCATTACACAAGGTGGTTTTGCCACTGCCCATAGGGGCTTCTAAAAGGGTAACGGCACTTTCCCTATGCGCCAAAATAAATTGGGCCAATTCCGGAAGGTCTTTCAATTCAACCTGCGAAAAGCGAAAGCCGTTATTTAGAGGTAAGGACTGCATAAGGAATAATCAGTTCCTCCAAAGATACCCCACCGTGCTGATACGTATTGCGGTAGTATTGTACAAAATGATTGTAGCGGTTGGGATACACATAAAAAGATCACTCAAGGCAAAGATGCATTCATCTGCAATGTGCTGCTTCGGGAGACCAATGGCATTCGGGTCTTTTACCACAAAGCTGTGTTTAGACTGGTAACTCATTCCATTGCCCGTTTTGTAGCGGAGGTTGGTCGTTAAATGCTTCGTACCCACAACTTTCGAAGGTCGGTGTACATTGACCGTTCCATGATCGGTGGTCAATACAACGGTAAATCCTTGCTGGCTGGCCCATTGAAGCATTTTCAAGAGCGGTGAACCCTCAAGCCAAGTTTTCACCAAACGGCGGTAGGCACTATCGTCGCTGGCCAATTCCCGCACCACCTCAGTATCCGTTTTCGCATGACTCAGCGCATCCACGAAGTTGTACACTACAGTAAGCACATCTGCGTTTTTGTGCTGATGAATGGTGTCGTACAATTTATTCGCGCCACGAAGATTTGTCACCTTCTGGTAGACCGATTTTTTATTTCCCAGACCCAATCTTTCCAATTGCGCCTCCAGTAGTTCACTTTCGAATTGGTTTTTTGAACCGTCCTCGTGTTCCTCGACCCAATACTGCGGCAACGACGCTTTTATGCTCGCAGGCATCATACCTGCAAAAAGGGCATTACGTGCATATTGCGTTGCAGAGGGTAGAATGCTATTGTACAATCCCTCCTCTTTATGATGAAAAAAGGGCGAGAGTAACGGTTTGATGGCCAACCACTGGTCGTAACGCAGGTTGTCCATAACCAAGAAAAACACCTTTTTACCATCGCGCAACTGCGGCGCGACTACTTTACCTACCAATTCATGAGACAGCATGGGTCGGTCACTTTCCGAAAACCACTGCTCGTAATGGTTGGCGATAAATCGAGCAAAGAGCTCGTTGGCCTCCTTCTTTTGAGCCGCTAAGACTCCTTTTAAACCTTCCTCCGGACTTTCATCCAATTTAAGCTCCCACTGCAAGAGTTTTTTGTAAAAATTCGCCCATTCCTCCCACGTGCGCAGTTGTTGCATGTCTAAGGTTAATCGGCCAAACTCTTGCTGGTAACCTCGCGTGGCGGCTTGAGAGACTAACTGTCTCCCGTCTAATATTTTCTTCAAGCTCAGCAACACCTGATTCGGATTCACAGGCTTGATCAAGTAATCCGCAATCTTCGACCCAATGGCCATTTCCATGATCTGCTCTTCCTCGCTTTTCGTGATCATTACTACCGGCAATTCCGGAAGTAAATCCTTCATTTTTTCTAAGGTCTCTAAGCCCGATAACCCGGGCATATTTTCATCGAGAAAGACGGCGTCAATACCCGTTTCTTGAACCAAATCCAGCGCATCAGCACCGTTATTACAGGTCGCAACAGAATAGCCTTTGCCCTCCAAAAACAACAGATGTCCTTTGAGCATTTCTATTTCATCATCAACCCATAAAATATTTGGCATAATTCAGCGTTTTATTCTTGTTAAAAGTAATGCGATTCCTGCCCCAAATAGCCCCTAACCTGTGCTATTTTTACCACACCGGCAAAACCGAGCATTTTGAACAATAAGAACAAAATCATTAACGACCCGATCTACGGGTTTATTACCATAAAGGATCCGCTTATTTACAAGCTGATCAACCACCCCTACTTCCAACGTCTGCGTCGTATCTCACAGTTGGGGCTCACTTACCTGGTCTATCCTGGTGCCTATCACACTCGTTTTCACCACGCTATCGGGGCTATGCACCTCATGGGTCGAGCCATCTATACGTTGCGTCAAAAGGACATGATATTACTGATGAAGAGGAACAGGGCGTCAAAATTGCCATTCTACTTCACGATGTGGGCCACGGTCCTTTTTCTCACGCGCTCGAACACACATTGATTCCCGGGGTGAGTCATGAAGCGTTAAGCTTGAAAATCATGGAGGAGCTGAACGTCGCACATCAAGGAGCGCTCACTTTAGCCATTGACATTTTCACCAATAACTACCCTAAATCCTTCCTGCACCAACTCATTTCTTCGCAACTGGATATGGACAGGCTTGATTATTTACGTCGCGACTCTTTTTACAGCGGCGTGACAGAAGGCAGTGTGAATAGCGAGCGTTTGCTCACCATGCTCAATATTAAAGACGACCAATTAGTAGTAGACGCAAAGGGCATCTACAGCGTCGAGAAATTCCTCGTTGCGCGTCGTCTAATGTACTGGCAGGTCTACATGCACAAAACGGTTCTGAGTGCAGAATTCATGCTCGTCAACATTTTAAAACGGGCAAAGCACCTCGCTAGTCAAGGCATTGCGCTTCCAGGTACAATCGCGCTAAAGCATTTTCTAAATGCCGACTATTCCTGGAATGAGTTCGAGGAAAACCCGGCAGTTCTTGAAAAATTTGTTTTGCTCGATGATTACGATGTCATGAGTGCTATAAAAGATTGGACCAACCATTCGGATACCATCTTGAGTGAACTGAGTAAGCGCATCACCGATCGGAATCTTCTTAAAATACGATTGCAAGCAGCCCCTTTGCCCCTGAAGTTTCAGCGCGCATTGGGCAGGCCATTAAATCGCAGTACGGTTTCTCTCACGGTGAAGAACAATACATGTACATTGAGGCGAAAGTCAAAACCACGCCTACAACAATAAAAAAGGGCATATCAATCTGCTCTATAAAGACGGCCACATCAGCGACATCAGTCAAGCGGCAGATCAAATGACCATAAAAGCTTTGAGTGAACCGGTAGAACGGCACTTTATTTGCTTCCCACGTGAACTCAAAGATTTATTATGACGCACGACGCAATCACTTTAGGCAAAATCTGTGCACCGCTAGAGCTACACTGCCCACAAGAATATGCAACTATCAAAATCACAGGTGTTGCAACACTTGAAGAGGCTACTGCCGGTGATTTATGCTTCTTGAGCAATATGAAATACGCCGCCCAAGCCGAAAAAACAGCAGCGAGCGCCATTTTTGTGAAGACCGGAACAGTGATCCAAAGCGAGGCTATTTTGATTGAATGCGATGATCCTTATCTCCGGTTTGCCCTGCATCTACGTGGGTTAGAGGCGCAATTCAATCCGCGTTCAGGCCAAAGCTCTAGCGCTATTATTGCTCCTGAAGCGAAAATTGATCCAACGGCCATTATTAGTACTGCCGCTGTAATTGAGGCCGATGTAGAAATTGGTCCGCATACCTTCATTGGTGCAGGTGCGAAAATTTTGAAAGGCAGTAAAATTGGTGCGCATGTAAATATAGAAGCCGGTGTGGTCATTGGCTCGGAAGGCTTCGGATTTGCCCCGGATGCAGCAGGTAAATACCACCGCATTCCGCAATTGGGCAATGTGGTCATAGAAGATCATGTGAGCATTGGTGCCAATACCACCGTTGACCGCGCTGCCCTCGGATCCACGCGCATTGGAGAAGGCACTAAAATTGATAACCTCTGTATGATCGCACACAATGTTGTCATCGGAAAACATAACGTCATTGCGGCCCAGAGTGGTGTCGCAGGTTCAACAACTATAGGAAACCACTGTATGATCGGCGGTCAGGTTGGCATAATAGGCCACCTCTCCATCGGTGATAATGTCAAAATTTACGCCCAGAGTGGCGTCATGAATGATGTTCCATCGAATAAGACTATCTTTGGCTCGCCTGCGCTCGAGCACAGGCACTTCCTGAAATCCTTTGCTGCCTTCAAACGACAAGGCAAATAAATTATGATGCAGAAGACACTTTCTAAAGCAATATCCTTGAAGGAAATGCGCTTCACACCGGTGAAGTTGTTAAAGTAGATTTGATTCCCAGTGCCGAAAATACAGGCATCGTTTTCATTCGTACTGACCTTGAAAACGCTGAAGTTCCCGCACTCGCAAAATATGTGAACCGCACGGACCGTCAAACCATCTTGCAAAATGGCAATGCCAGTGTAGGAACGGTAGAACACCTTATGGCGAGTCTCTATGCATTGGGCATAGATAACCTACGTGTCGAGCTCAACGGCAGCGAAGTCCCTATTCTAGACGGTTCTGCAGCACCCCTGGTTGATCTTATTCTTGAGGCGGGTATGGAAGAACAAAGTGTCGAAAAGAACTTCTATGTGCTCGAAGAAACGTTCACTTTTAAAGATGAAGACGGATCGGAAATCATGGCTTTACCGAGTGATGAATTCGAAGTAAGTGCATTGATTGATTACGGAAGCAGTGTTCTGGGTCCGCAACATGCACATTTAGACAAGATGGTCAACTTCCGCGACGACATTGCAAGCGCACGAACGTTCTCCTTCCTTCGCGAGCTCGAACCCTTACTCGATGCTGGATTAATTAAAGGTGGAGACCTCAATAACGCCATCGTTTATGTGGATCAAGAGATTGCTCCATCGACCCTCGATAAATTAAAAACAGCCTTTGGTCGTGATGATGTTCAGGTGACCCAACGCGGTACCCTTAACAATATCGAATTACGTTTCTCAAACGAAGCCGCTCGTCATAAACTATTGGACGTGGTAGGTGATTTAGCACTGTTGGGGCGCCCACTAAAGGCACGTATCATTGCTACTAAGCCAGGTCATGGCGTAAATGCTGAATTCACGAAAGCTTTGGCTGCTAAAATTCGAAAAGAAGAAAGCCGTCCCAAAGCGCCGAAATACGATCCTAATCAACCCCCAGTAAAAACGGTTGAGGACATTATGGGTCTGATCCCACACCGTTCTCCATTTTTATTGGTCGATAAAATAATTGAACTCACCGAAGACCGTGTGGTCGGTGTGAAAGCCGTAACAATGAACGAGCCGTTCTTTGTAGGACACTTCCCTGGTTCTCCTGTAATGCCTGGTGTTCTTCAAATAGAAGCGATGGCACAATGTGGAGGTATTTTAGCATTGAGTTCTGTTCCTGATCCAGAAAATTATTTGACGTTCTTCATGAAATTGGACAACGTGAAATTCAAAGCGAAAGTGGTTCCCGGAGATACGCTCATCTTCGACCTTTCACTGATCACTCCGATACGTCGTGGTATCGTTCACATGCGTGGACGTGCTTTCGTAGGAAACACGCTGGTGAGCGAAGCAGAATTAATGGCTCAGATTACAAAATAAATGATCAGTCACCTCGCCTCCATCCATCCTGACGCTCGTATTGGTGCTGAAGTTGAAATTGGTCCGTTCACGACTATTTCAGCCGATGTAGAAATTGGTGAAGGCAGCTGGATTGGGCCAAATGTTACCATCATGGACGGTGCGCGCATTGGGTCCAATTGCCGAATTTTTCCCGGTGCCGTAATTTCAGCCATCCCGCAAGACCTGAAGTTCCAGGGAGAGCGCACCACGGTAGAGATAGGAGACCGTTCCACCATACGCGAGTGCGTCACCATCAATCGCGGTACCAAAGCATATGGCAAAACGGTTGTAGGCAAAGATTGTCTTATCATGGCCTACGTGCACATCGCGCACGATTGTATCCTAGGCAACCATGTCATACTTGTAAATAGCGTTGCCCTTGCAGGTCACGTTGAGATTGGTGATTATGGGATTATTTCTGGATTCTCCGCCGTCCACCAATTTGTAAAAATAGGTGCACACGTCATGATCGGCGGTGGCGCTATGGTGCGTAAAGATGTCCCTCCGTTCATCACGGCAGCCGGTGAACCACTTGCCTATGCAGGTGTAAATAGTGTCGGCTTAAAAAGACGCAACTTCGCTCAAGAAGACATCCACGAGATTCAAACTCTGTACCGCACGATGTATCAAAGCGGCATGAATATCTCGCAAGCAGTGAATCAAATCAAAGAAACGCATCCGAATCGGCCACTAGCCGATAGCATCCTTAGCTTCATTGAGCAAAGCGATCGAGGACTGATCAGAAAGTAATTCCAGTGCCATGATCGTATTGAACGGATTACAGAAAAAGTTTGGGAGGCAGCATATTTTACAGGATATCACCTACACCTTTGAAACGGGATCAAAAACCGTAGTACTAGGTTCCAATGGCTCCGGAAAATCTACACTCATTAAAATAGTGAGTGGCGCGCTCGAAGCCACCGAAGGAGCACCTTCTTTTACATTTGACGGCAAAACTATACCAGCGAGATCGATCGGTCTGCACGTAGGAATTGCAGCGCCCTATGTAGCCTTGAACCCCATGTTTAGCCTAAAAGAATCGCTCGAATTTCACACCAAGTTTTGTCCATTCCCCAAAGGCTTCAAGCAAGCCCAATGGATAGAAAAAGCTGGACTCGCGCAGCATAATCACAAAAGGCTCAGTACGTTCAGCTCCGGCATGTTACAGCGAGTACGCCTACTAATGGCTATCGCTAACGAAAGACCGCTTTTGTTGCTCGATGAACCCTTACAATTTAGATACGACGGGGTCCAATGGTATAAAGAATTGATTCAGTCCTTTGCACCATCAAAAACCGTTATTGTTGGCAGCAACTACCAAAAAGACGAATACTCGTTTTGTACCAACGAATTACTTTTAGAGAAACATTACTAAAACCTTGCGCTACCAAATTGCGCTATATTTGACAAAATAAAATTATCATGGCAAGTACTTCAGATATCAAAAACGGCATGTGTATCAACTTCAATGGTCAGCCGTACCAAATCATAGAATTCCTTCACGTTAAACCCGGAAAGGGGCGGCATTCGTGCGCACAAAGATTAAAAACCTTGAGACTGGTCGTGTTTTAGACAACACTTTCCCTGCTGGTGCTAAAATTGAGACAATCGATGTAGAGAACCGTCAATACCAATTCCTATACAACGACGGTTCGGAGTACCACTTCATGAACACTGAAAACTACGAGCAGCTCACCTTTGCTAAAGACCTCATCAACGCACCGGATTTCTTAGTGGACGGTATGATGTGCTACGTGCTCTTCCATGCCAGTGAAAACAGAGCTATGGCAGTAGAACTCCCACGCACGGTAAACCTAAAAGTAACGTATGCAGAGCCCGCTGTAAAGGGAAATACTTCAACCAACGCGATGAAAACCGTGACGGTAGAAGGCGGTGCGCAGGTTGCTGTTCCGTTATTCATTAAAACAGATGAAGAAATCGTCATCAATACAGAAGACGGTTCTTACAAGGAGCGTGCGAAATAAATACCCGTGCACATAGATCACACAAAAAAACCACCTCTATCGAGGTGGTTTTTTATTTACTGATCGTTTCTAGTACGGTATACACCACAATGAACAGAAAAAAAGATCCACATAGCGATGGCCACTCGCCCCCAAGGAATGGATTTCCCTTGTTCTAATACATCTACAATGCGATCCTCTAGTTCGCCTAAACCAAGTGCTTCATGCTTTTCTTGTGACGGCTTTTGGTACTCTAGGATTTCGGGAGTGAGGTAATAACAATCCTCATCCTCTGCAAATTCCAACCAATCCTGCGCCACTTCGCATTGATGCACTTGCTCGAAAGATTTGATTTCTACTTTCGAAATGGCGCGATCGCCGAAGGTCATTTGTAAGGTAGGGATGATGCTTTTATTCATGGGGTAAAAATACACTACTCCTTCAACTCCGCAATAATAGCCTTGGCTTGTTCGCGAGCCTCTGGATCGTCCGATGCCAGGGCCAATTCATAGGTCGCAACAGCCTTCTCCACATCACCCAACGTTTCGTACATATAGGCCAGATTAAAAACAACAATCATGTCCGACGGGTCCAAATCTACCGCACGCTGAAAATGGAGTGTCGCACCTTCCAAATCCTCTTGGTAATAGGCAATGACCCCCAAATTTGAAATGCTCGGGATGTCCTCAGGATAATACTTCAAGACCGCCTTTGAAATTCTGATATTATAAGGAAAGAGCGCAGGATCCTGCTCGTCGAAGAGGGTCACCTGGTAATCTTGGAAGAAGCTAGGAAAATTGGGCTCGTTAAAAGACTCATTATCGCTCCACAACCAATGGTGATCATTGGCCGCATCTTGTGCCATCACCCCCTCAATAGCTGCCTGCAAAATCCTCCCAATACTTTGCTTGGCCAAGGAAATGAATGTAGCCAAAGTGCATATCCAGCCTATTGGGATGCGCAGCAATCCCTTTACGAATCGTCTGTAGGGCCAATTCCGTGTGCACTGAATCCCAACTCAAATAACTGCCCATATATCCCACAACCTCACCCGTACTATCAGTAATGGCGAACGCTTCACCTTGCGGCAAATCCGGCAGGATACCCATGACTTCATTGTAGGCTAAATTCACATGGTAATTGAATTCTGCTACGTAGTATTCCGCATCTTCCGGTGTGGCCAATTTCCATTCGTCTAACACCATGCGTTGGGTAGAATCATTGCCGCTGTCGAAAGCAGATAGGAATTGGGCCTTATAGTCTTGCGCGAAGCCCAAAGGACCCAACCATATGGTTAAGAGAAGCAGAAAATATCTTTTCATAGCTCGTGGTTTATCTAGACTAGAAGGTAAAAAAAAATTAGGCTCCAAAATTTGAGGCATAAAAAAACCCGCGCCTTTCGGCGCGGGTTCCTTCTATATAGAATTCAGGTACGAATTACATGTCCCAGAAAATCTTTGCGAAAGTATCATCACCACCAAATTTAGCGGCAGCTGCAGATACGTTAGCATTATTCAATGAGTACTCGTCTAGCGGGTAGCTGTAACGATTTGGCGTAACAGTTCCAGCTAAAGCAGCAGTTTCCATTGGAAGATCGTATTGACGAACAGCAGCGTATGCTTCAGGAGCATTGCTGTACATCGCGATCCACTTCTGAACACCAATCTGCAAGCCTGCAGTTGCAGCATCGTATGCTACAGCCGGTTGAGCCAAATATGCAGAAGCATCTACACCAGCACCTAACCACTCTTCCATAGAAGCAGTGATACCGGCGTTGTAGTGTGTAGCAGCATCACCTGCACCAGACCATCCTGCTACAGCAGCATGTGCCATTAAGAACTCTACTTCTACGTAGTCGATAGCTGCATGAGACCAAGTTGGATCTTCAAGTGCAGTACCTGGCTGAGAGTAATCGTAGTAGTTAACTTGGTAACCCTGTGGCGCACCAATAACTGAGTCAGCACCACCGTTGCTCTTAAAGAACGCACCACGACGTGGATCATTCAATGCATTAAGAACATCGCCTAAAGTTGCTGAAGCTACGAAGTCAGTACGTCCAGACTGTACCAATGTTTCCCACATTGGGTGCGTATGAGGAGGCGCTGAAGCGTAGAATAAACGCATATCGTCAGCAGATGACATAAAGACACCACCAGCGATTGCTTTCTCACCCCAAGACTGTGCAGCCGTTGGGTCAGCATCAATCATACGAACAGCCATACGAAGCATCAATGAGTACGCTGCTTTCTTCCATGCCGCTGCATCACCACCATAGATGATATCAGAAGAACCGAAAGCGTTGGTACCATTTAATTGAGCTACAGCTGCATCAAGACGATCGAGTAGATCACCGTAAATAGCCGCATCATCATCGTAAGCCGGAACATTTGTCTCAGACAAAGCTTCAGAGTAAGGAACATCGCCAAACAAATCCACTAGGAATGAATAAGCCAATACTTCCATTACCTCGATAGCCCCTTCTGCTGCCACCTTTTGATCGGCAGTTGCAGGAGTAGTAGCTAAAGCTGTACGAGCTTCTTCACAGTCACGGATAACTGTGGTGTACATACGTACAAAAGCAGATCCGTTAACATCACGTTCGTTTAACTGGAAATTAGACTCATCAGTGTAGGTAGTCTGCGTCCAGTGCTGCGCCCAAAGACGCAAGTTGTTCTGATTCACATTCTGTACAGAAACGAAATCGTAGTAACCCATTGTTGCATTCGCAAACAAAGCGCCAGCAGGAACCGTTTCAGGTGCCTTGCCGTTTACGTTAAGGTCACTTAAATCGTTTGTACAAGAAGTGATTGCGAGTGCTGCAGCTGCAGCGAATAATATCTTTTTCATATCTCGTTACTTCTTAGAATTTAACTCTTAAGTTCAAACCAACTTCGCGCAATGATGGGTAAGCACCACTCTGGTATCCTTGAACATTACCTGCAGAAAGACCCGCTTCTGGATCAGAGTAAGGAGTGTTCTTGTAAAGGATAGCAAGGTTACGTCCAACTAAACTTACATCTACACCAGCGATCGGAAGATCACCTAGCTTCGACGTAGGAACTTGGTAAGTAACTGATAGCTCACGCAATTTCACGAAAGATGCATCGTATACGTGCAACTCGTTAGGCGCAAGTGCGTAACCTAAAGTGTTACCGTAGCCATTCATGTACATCGGAAGGTTATTCTCAGTAAATCCTGATGGGTTACCATCTGCATCAACTGTTACACCATCCCACAATACAGGAGTTTCAATCTGAGGGTTAGATGCTTGTACATCGGCCCATGTCATACCACCACCGTCTTCGTTGTAAGAACGAATTGGGTTGCCGTATTCATTAGTACCCGCTTGGAAATCGTAAACACCAGTTGCGTATCCGTACCAAGTATCCAATGAGAAGAAGTTACCACCCATTTGAGCGTCGATAAGCGCGCTCATAGAGAAGTTTTTGTAACGGAAGCTGTTGTTGATACCACCTCTCCAGTCAGCCTGGATGTTACCGATAGTTTCAATACCACCTCTTAAGTAACGGGCGCCACCTCTCCAAGAAGTAGTCCACTCGTATACTACAGGAGCACCAGTAGCTTCGTCACGAACGAAAGTTGTTCCGTCAATGTTACCGTATGCTTCGCCTACAGTTGCAGTAATGTTGATACCACCCTGTACAGAGGCAAGAAGCAGAGTTTGTGAATCGCCGAACAACTCAACAACATTGTTGCGGTTGCGAGACCAGTTCACATTAACATCCCACTGGAAGTCGTCTGTTTTTACGGGTGTGAAGTACGCACTCAATTCAACCCCGTTGTTATCAATCTGACCAGCGTTCACATACTTGAAGTAAGTACCTGTTGCTGAAGAAACTTGAGCAGGAAGAATTTGGTTATACGTAGAAGATTGGTAAACACTTAGGTCTAAACCAGCACGGTTTTTCAAGAACTTCAATTCCAAACCAGCTTCAGTACTTACTGTATTTTCTGGTAAAAGACCTGCATTGCGCTGAGTCGATGGTGCAGAAGCTAAAGTAACACCGCTAAATGGCGTTCCAATACCGTATGCATCTACCAAAGCCTGAGCAGGAGCATCAGAACCTACGTTTGCGTAGTTCACACGAACCTTACCAAAGTCAAAACCATCAATATCTAAGAACTCAGAGAAAATAAAGCTCAAAGTTGCAGATGGGTAGAAGTACGTATTGTTCGCAACAGGAAGTGTTGAACTAACGTCTTGACGACCTGTAACATCAACGTATAAGAAGTTTTTGTAACCGAAAGACGCTTGAGCGAACATTCCGTCAACACCAATCTGGTATTCAGTTTCACTTGGAGCAGCTGGAGCACTTACTGAGTTACTCAAAGCGTATACGCCTGGAACAACAAGTCCACCGTTCGTTGATGCACCGATCGCGCTGAATGAAGTACGACGCTGGTTGATACCAACCATACCTGCAAACGAAAGCTCGTTGTCTGAACCAAAGTATTTGTTCCAGTTTAAGAACAAATCGTTGTTACGCTCAGTGAAAGAACGGTTCTGACGGTAGTAGCTACTCACATCAACTGAACCTACGGCAATACGCTCTTCACGAAGTTCTGAATACGTATCCGCAGACATACGACCTGTCAATTTCATCCAATCATTGATTTGGTACTCTGCCATGATGTTACCGATAATACGGTTACGACCATCAGTTGAGTAGTTTTCCAAAGCTGACCAGTAGAAGTTATCAAAGTAGTGTGGCTTGTAAGGAGCAGCAGCACCGTATCCGTAAGGGTTCCAAGTGATGTTTGCACCAGTTTGGTCGTAGTATTCACGTTGTGTGGTCATGTTTGTAAGAACATTGTACCACTGACGGAATGACTGGTTAGGGTTACGTGAATCGTAACCTGTACCGTAGCGACCTTTACCGTTTTGATCGACGTAGTTTGCTTTCGCACTTACCGTTAATTTGTCTGAAGCTTTAAAGCGACCTGAGAAACTAACGTTACTACGCTGGATTAGCGATCCAGGAACGATACCTGATTGAGAGAAATCAGTTGCAGAAAGACGGAATGAAGCTTGTTCGTTACCACCGTTTATCGCAATATTATTGTTGCGCTGCACTGACTGCTGCCAGAAAGAATACGCATCATTACCCTCTCCAGGTGCAACGTGCTTTCTAGACTGGCCGTAAGACGGAGATAAAGGGTGAATAGATTCCCAATCATAGATGTCCAAAGATGGATCAACACCTAGACCCCATGAAGCATCCTCACCCATAGGCAAAGTCAATTCAGCCGTACCGTCACCATCTACATCGTAAGGTGTTGCACGTGCATCAATGAACGTACTATCACCATTGGGTAGGTAGTGGTAGTTAGGACCGTAGAAAGGACCATAACCAGGACCGTACGATTGTTGGTGACGCACCCAAGTGTCTCTGTTTACAGAACCTACAATGATACCCGTGCTAGCCGTAATACCTAATGTTTTCTTTCCTGCAGACTTACCACTTTTCGTAGTAATCATCACGACACCGTTAGAAGCACGCGAACCGTAGATCGCAGTTGCAGCGGCACCTTTCAGTACAGAGATGTTCTCGATATCCTCAGGGTTGATATCCATTGCAGCATTACCGTAGTCATAACCACCACGACCGCTTGCAACGTTACCAGAGTTCCCTGTAGCGTTTGAGATTGTAACACCATCAACAACGAATAGCGCTTGGTTGTTACCCGTCAATGACTTGTAACCACGGATAACGACGTTAGATGATCCACCAAGAGTACCTGAACTCTTAATAGCAACACCCGCCACCTTACCACTCAAGGTATTCATGAAGTTAGCGTCCTTAACTGTAGAAACTGCTGACCCGTCAACTTCCTGAGTAGCGTAACCTAAAGATTTCTTCTCGCGAGAGATACCTAAAGCTGTTACTACTACTTCATCGAGTTGGCTTGATGCAGCCTCTAATGAAACTTGGAGGAAATCTGAAGAAGCAACCACTTCTTTTGTTTCCATCCCCATAGTTGAGAATACTAAAGTTGCGCCATTCGCAGCCTTGATGGTAAACTTACCGTCGAAGTCTGTTAAGGTAGCATTATTAGTACCTTTTTCTGAAACCGCTACCCCTGGTAGTGGCTCTCCTGAACCAGCATCACTAACTACCCCAGAAACCGACTGCGCGATGGCAAAGTTTGCTGTGAGTACAAATAGTAGTACTGACCACAGTGACAATTTGTTTTTCATTGTACCTGTTTTTCTGTTAAACGTATGTTAAGCAATGCTAAAATTGAGGCTTCTACTGCTTATTTGCAAGTAAGAAGCTAAAAAAATCGTGTTTGTTTAAGTTTTCGATGTCTCGATTGAGATATCTGCAATTCAGCCGGAAGAATTTGAGCGGCTCAACGACGCTTGAAAAAGCCCGAAAACACTAATGTTAAGATAGTGTTAAGTCGATGTATTTGCCTTCGATTTTGAACGAATGGACAATACGGCAATGATTGCGGTAAATCCCCAAAACGGTGCACTTGCCTTGTCCATATCTAAGAAATTGTTCAAAAACCCGTGAAGATAATAAGTGATTAAACCTAAAAAAGCGACGCGCAATAATCCCTGATGTCGAATTGTAGGCAAACGGCGGTAAGAAACGACAGCATTAAGAACTACTTGATAGATGATATATAAAAGCGTCAGCAGACCAAAAATACCACTCTCTGCCATTGGGCCTAAGTATTCGCTGTGCGCGTTACCGCGGTTGCCTGCATTGGTTGAAATAATGGTCTTTTCAGAAGGCTTTTGATACGGGGCGTATAAGAACATATAGGTTCCTGGACCGTGGCCAAGCATAGGACGGTCTTTAAACATACGTATGGCTGAATTCCAACGGTTAATGCGCTCGAGGTTGGAGGCATCCGTACTTACGTTAGTTACTGAGGCTACGTGCTCATTTAGGTTATCTGAGGAATCGGTTCTGTTGCGCTCAAACTTCGATGCGATGTAGGAGTAGTTCAGCCCTGCGATTAGAAGCGCTAGAAAAGTCAGCGACCAAACTTGGGTACGGGACAATTTCAACACGTATACCATATATACCAAACCGGCCCCAACTAAGGATAACCAAGCGGCACGTGTAGCTTAAGACTGTGGCTACCGTTAAAATGACCAATAGGAGTATTGCGACGGCATTGATTCCCCAAGAACTTTTACGAAAAGCCAGATACAGTGCGGCCGGATAGAACATTGCCAATACAGCACCGTAGGATGTATGCTCCTTAAATACCGGGAACATGACCCAAGTGGACGTCTTTTTAGTAAAACCATACTGGCTGTGTACGTAAAGCGTGTAGATGGTTGCTATGACCAATGGAACTAAAAACAGCCAAAGGAAAATTTCTTTATTGCGGTCGTTCTTAAGGAACAAATGCGCTAAAACGAAGTAATAGGGAATGACGAACCAGATTCTTGAGACCCATTGTTTGAGCGAGACCAAGGGTAATTCGGAGGTAATTGAGGTCAACCCCATCCATGCCAAATAAAGGTAAATAGCCATACTGATCGGATGTCGGAGGATCCGTTTATCGTACTCTTCAAAAAAGAACATCTTTACAAGAGTGATGAAAGTGATCAAGACCAGCATGGGTTCTGTGGGTACAGATAAGCCGGAGCCACCCGTGAGGTCTTCGAGCGTTACGGATAAGGGCGTTGCAAGAACAACGAACCACATGGCCCAATCTAATCGGTACAAGGTGAGCCACACCACAAATAATGCGGGCGGAATGAGGAAAGCATACCACTGCTCGAACATCACTCCCAACGCTACGAGCAGCAGAGTGATCCCGAATGAGCCAATAATTGGCCCTTTTAGTGGTCTGCAGTGAATCTAGCACAATACTAGGCCTGCTTCTTTAATTCCTGCAATGTCCCGCGAACGAGCAACAGGAATGCGACCATAATCAAAGTAGCGAAACCTACCGCAAGAATAAGAATACTGCGTTTTGGATAGGTCTTACGTTCGGCAGGAAATGCTGAATCTACCTTGAAGGTTGCAGGAAGGTTTTGATTGACATCCACTTTCGCTTGATCAAACTTAGTTTTAATTTTACTTCCTCTTCTTTCAACAGCTGCAATTCATCGCGTATCGCAACATACTTCCCACCGTATTTTGCCAATGTATCCAGACGACTTTCCAGAGCTTTTACACGAGACAAAGGCGCACCAGCAGCCAATGCAATGGCGTATTGCTCATTGAAAACGGCACTTTGACTTTCGTAATCGTGCACCCCTTTGTAGCGGAGTTCGGTGATTTTATCTTCCATCTTCTGGATTTCACCCTGCAAGCTGTGGTATTCGTTTTTGACAATTTCTAATCCCATTTCCGCACGGCTTTTAGAAACTCTGCGTTTGGTCTTGTCTACTAGGAACGAAATGTAATTCGCAATGTCGGCGGCAATTTGAGGATCCGTGTCCATGACATTGATTTCAACCGACATGAATTGGGTACGGGCAAATTCAATTTTGCTTGCGTATTCCTTGAAAAGTTTCGTTCTACGGTATTTTGTGTCTTCATCAATCTCATAATGCGCCATGAGGTCGAACTTTTGAATGACAGAGTCTCTGATTTCACCTGAGTTCAGAATTTGCAGGAGTTGCTCGGCCTGCTGCTCGTCACCGTATTCGAAAATATCTTCATCACCGTATCCGTTCGACTGCGGCAGAAGGGCCTTTGATACCGAATTTGTGGTAGATGGGAAAAGGATGACCTGAGATTCAAAAAAAGGTTTAATGAACTTTGGTCCGCTGAAGGCAACTGCGACCACCATTGCAAGGAATGGGATGCCTAAAAGTGGCTTTCGGTTTTTGTAGAAAAACGCAATCAAATTTGCACTACTGTATTCCATAATTTTCTTATTTCCAATGATTTAAATCTTTGCCGGTTAAGGCTTCTAATTGTTCTATTTGTTCAGTAAAAGCTTCTGCTAAAAAGCTTCGTGTTTCGGGGTCCAATTCCGGGGCGGCTACCTGAGTTTTCTTCTTGAGCCAATGCACTAGGGACTTTGGTAGTTTTTCGCGCAGTGGACTTAATGTTCGCATCGCCCATTTGTTAAGGGTTGCGTATTTAGGAACGGCGCCCACATTTAATTGGTCCGTTTGCTGGAGTACAAAAGTAGGTAAGTCCAGGTATTTCATGAGCCCGTCCATCGCCTTTTGCGGATTTGCGGTAAAGTCATCGTACCAGATAATGTGCAATTGGTCCAGCGGGAAACATTCCAACCAGCGTTGCAACTGTTTTGCGTAGTGGCCCAATTCTAAATAACATTCGTCCTGTCCCCAATGCGCCGGGTGCAATGCTGCCTCACGTTTGAATGCCTGCAGCGGTCCCTCCTGCTCCATCCCATATTTTAAGGCCATCGTGTAATGGCTGTAGGCGCGTTCGATTGGGTTGCGTAAAAGCAGTACCATTTTCGCATCCGCAGCATAATGACGAAGTTGAGCCGGGGCGTTAGCGCTGTATAGATAGGCTGTGCTGGCATCTAAAACATACTTCGAATCGGGGTTTGACGTAAGGGCTTGATTGACCAATTTTTGATAATTCAATTCGCTTTCTACAAACCCAATATGACGTTCTTCGAGGGGTGATTTTTTAAAATACGCCGCTTCATCCCATTGCAGGAGTCGGTTGTAGCGTGAGGAAAAAACGGGGGTACGAAGATCCGTACTAAAATGACCGGGCTCTTTGATGGGCAGCGGTGCAATTGCAGGATGCTGTCCTAGAGTCGCGGCCAGTGCAGTGGTTCCGGATTTCGCTGCGCCGATAAGAAAAAGATTCGCCTTTGATTTCATCATACCGCATTCTTTTTAGCCAAAAACGGCACGGTGATTAAGCCGTGGTATTTGTAAACAAGGATACCGGCCCAAAGATTCCAACCGATCATGGTGGAGGCCGTCGCAATTGCAGCACCCAAAGGCCCTAGAAGCGGTATCAAAAGTGCATTAATTGCAACATTTGCAGTTGCCATCACGAGCATAGTATTGCGTGCGCTCTTCTCATAACCGGTCATGTTCAATACGTTAAGAACGGGACCGGCGAAGGCATTAGCTAATTGGCCCAAAGCTAAAATGAGCAGCCATGGATAGGCTTTATCCGCTGATTCGACCCCAAACAACCCGATCAAAAAAGGACCGAGAAGAACAATCAATAAAAAGATCGGGCCTGCGGTATAGAGGTTTAAGGTCGCCACCCGTTTCGCCAAATGGCCCATTCCCGAACCGCCCGAATGAAGCCCCGCAATCATGGGTGTTACTACGGTGTTCAGCGCGAATTGGGCAAAAGTGATTAACGTCGTAATCTTAAACGCAATTCTGTACACTCCTACGGATTCTTCAGGGAGGTAATAACTCAGCATTAGTGTATCCGACCAACTCATGACCAAAAAAAGCGCGGAGGAGATCAGCATGGGCGTTGCTGAGGTGAATAATCCGCCCAAATAGGCCTTAGGGACGGGTGCCTCTGGACTACACAGACGCAGAATATGCTGGAAAGACAATAAAAAGAAGAGCGTGCTCAAAGCTACCAGTGCAATAAGGGCCAATTGGGCACTTCCCATAGCATCACCACTCCAATCGGACCAGGGTGCAATAAGCAGCAGCACGGCAATCACTAAATACACTGTCCCGTGTTGATTCAAGGAAAAAAGTAAAGGCTTGTGCAATCCGCGGTACGCTTCAGCATTGAACAACATTAAGGTAAAGGGAACAATCGCGATAGATGCGGTGGTCAGCACTGCGGTGGGGGTTTGATCGAAAAATAGATCGGTAAAGGTTGCCGCAAGAACAAAGGTTGCCGCAGAAATAAGGACGGAAACCCCTAAAACACGGGTGAATAGTTTTAAATACAGCGGCCTTGACGGTGCTTCTTCCATCTGCTGCTGACCGAGCGCTTTAACCAATAGGGTATCGAGCCCCCAACGTCCAATGGTTGAGCCGATAAGAATCAACGTAAAAGCCACTTCATAGACCCCGACCTCGCGTTCACCGCCTGTAGCGCTCAAGCTGAAGAGTAATACGTAGCCTCCTAATGCGCCAACAACCTTAAAGAAAAGCACAATGAAGCTGCCCTTCGCTATGGAAGCAGTGGTGGGTTCTTTGAGAAAATCCAACAATCGATTGGCCATGGTTTTGTACTCAACAAGGAATTGTCGGCGAATATACCGCTTTAGTAACGTGCAAGTCGCTGCTTTTGTACATTTGAAACTATGAAAATTGCGGTTAATGCTCGATGGCTGTTGCCAAACAAACTCGAAGGCACAGGGATTTATACCCTGCGTATGCTTGAGCAGATCATTCCCACTTTTCCTCAGCATGAATTTCATTTGCTGCTTGACCGTGGCATTGCTAAGGACCAATTCTCTTTAGACTTCCCAAATGTTCACTTCCATGTTGTTGCTCCGCAGGCGCGTCACCCTTTGCTCTGGACGCTGTGGAATGACTTTTCCGTGCCTCGCGCATTGAAGAAGCTTCGTATCGATTTGTATTGGTCGCCGGATGGACTTCCTGCAAAAACCACAATACCACAATGGCTCACCATTCACGATCTAAATTTTGAACACCACCCAGAATGGGTTCAAAAAATGTAGCCACCTATTACCGAAAACAGATTAGAAAGGGTGCGACACAAGCACAACAAATCTTTACCGTTAGCCAATGGAGCGCTGAGGACATCGCGAACACCTATGGCATACCTCCCGAAAAAATTGCACTGACGTATAATGCGCCACAACAGCAAATGAAACCGGGACAAATGGAAACCGAACCGCCCTACTTCTGTGCAGTAGGCGCACTTACTCCTAGAAAAAATCTTCGCACACTTTTGCTGGCATTCGATCATTGGGTCGCGAAACACCCCACTGCCACTCACCGCTTAAAAATAGCAGGTGCCGCACACTTTAAAGACCCTGCCTTCGAGGCCGTTCGGAATTCTTTGAAACATGCAGACCGCATCGATTGGTTGGGCAGACTTTCAGGACGGGCGCTTGAAGCGCTTTACGGTGGATCCACTGCCTATTGCATGCCCAGTGCCATGGAAGGATTTGGCATTCCATTAGTAGAAGCCATGCAGTGTGGAACGGCTGTCATTGCTTCAAAAACAGTGCCTTGACTGAAGTGGTGGGTACTGCAGGATTGCTCGTTTCTACTTATGATGTGGAGGCGTGGAGCGCCGCTTTGCAACAAATCACTACAGAAAATTCGATCTGGCGCGAGCGAGCGCTGCAGCGGGGTGACTTTTTAATTGGGAACAGAGTGCCGCTGCACTCATCGAAGCATTGCAGGAATGAAACGCCAGCATTCGCCTAAAGTCATCATTGAAGCCGGTACAGATGAAGCGGGTCGTGGCTGTCTTGCTGGGCCAGTAACGGCTGCTGCAGTGATCTTACCGCCTCATTTTAAAAATGACCTGCTTAACGACTCCAAACAGCTGACCGAAAAACAACGCAACCTGCTTCGACCCATTATAGAAAAGGAAGCAATTGCCTGGGCAGTTGCCCACGTAAGTCCGGAGGAGATAGATTCGATGAACATCTTGAACGCAAGTATTGAAGCGATGCACAGGAGCATCGCACAATTGGACCCCAACCCCACTTTATCGCCGTC
Organism: Cryomorphaceae bacterium; assembly: GCA_038143125.1. Lineage (GTDB taxonomy): Bacteria > Bacteroidota > Bacteroidia > Flavobacteriales > Schleiferiaceae > UBA10364. Next base: position 52,235 of record JAYQLJ010000006.1, on the reverse strand, counting down.
GATGGGAACCGATTTCATCCTTATCAAAACATCCCTCACCACTGCCAAGTCAAAGGAGACGCTACCTACCAGAATATTGCAGCCGCTTCGGTCCTTGCAAAAACTTACCGGGACGATGTTATGCGCGAACTGGCACTGGCCCATCCGCACTACGGCTGGGAGCGCAACGCCGGCTACCCAACGAAAGCACATCGAGAAGGTATTAAGAGCCACGGAGCCACGGAACACCACCGCAAAAGCTTCCAACTTCTACCGAGCCAATTGAACCTCTTCGATTTGTGAAAAACTGTAGGATTTACACCCTAAAGTAGTGCGAACGGCAGCGTAGCTTTAGGTATAAATTCGCCGCAAATGAAATTGGTCAAACTCAGTGCTTTACTTCTTGTAGCAATCGCCTTCACGCAATGTGGTAAGGATGCCGCGCCCGTTTCCGCTCCCGCAATGTTGCCTGTGGATGCGCCGCTTATTGTACGTGTTAATGACGCTGAAAAATTCACAGCCTTTTCTGATTCCATTGCCCTACCCTACGTGCAAGCTATTGATGTCGCTGCGCTAAATAAATACAGCAATGGACCTTGGACTGGTGCTTTGGTTGCCTCCGGTGCGGATAAATTTGATTGGATCTGGACCTTTAAAGACACGCTGGGCCAGGGCGGCTCAATGACCGAAAATGAGACCATTTATTCCATTGACAGCCTCTATGGATTCAAAGTCGGTTCTACGTGGACCATCAGCAAAAAATCGGCACTTCTACAAGACTTGTTAAACCAGCGTGCCAATGGATTCAGTCTAGCGAAAGATGCCCAATTCACTTCGCTATGGAACAGTGCATCAAAAGCAGATGTCATGAATCTGTTCATTCAGCACAAAGAAATAGAAGCCCTCGGAGGCCAGTTCTTTAAACAGGATTGGAGTTGGATGACCCACATTGCGGCCTGGAGTGAGATTGATCTTGCCTTACGAAAGAATAAACTCATCGGAACTTCTGTTTCGCTCTGTCCAGATAGTGCCCAAGTCTTCCTCAACACATTTACGGGAAGTGTGAGATCTGCGACACTTAGTGCTTTTGTCGCTTCCTCATCCACTTATGCGCTCGGTATGAAAACGGATAGAATGGATGTCTGGCTGCGCTCATTTAACAGCTATAGAGCTCAAAAACAGAGACTTAAACCCGCACAACGCATCACAACTGAAGCAAATGTGGACCCCATCCTTTTCAGCACGACAAATTTAACCGGTGACTTTATTAGAGTTGGCTATGGCGATGCTACCATTTGCTTATTACCACTTAAAACAGGTGGTTCAAAGGAAGTAGGCGCGCTACTCACAGAACTGTCTTCAACTACCGCTACTGTGGACGCACGAACGAGTGGCACATTAAAAGAGAAGCATAAATTTTTATTCAGCGCCCTCTACGGCTGGTTCTTTTCTGATCTAGGAACCCCGTCATGGACCATCAATGATGAGGTCTTAGCTATTGCACCAAATGCAAAAATCCTTGAGGTCTATATGAGTGAGATTGGCTTAGGTAAAACTTGGGATGCCATGGAAGCTTTTGATCCGCTCTCTGAAGCGCTAAACAAAGCGGACCACCTTACTTTCGCCACTAGTTTAAAAGGATTCACAGAAACCGCATTTTGCCCTAGCGAACAATGGCCAGGCAACTTTAATAATGCACTGTTAGTGGGTTCTGTAGAAGTAAAAGAGGCTCTCGCGTTCGGTTCACTCTCGATTCAAAGTCAAAAAGAGCAAGCCGTAAGCAGCTCTTATCTGTGGTCTACATCCTTAGAAGCTCCTGTCATTTCCGGGCCATTTCTCGTTAAAAATCATCGATCCGAAGTGAATAATGTGGTCGTACAAGACGAGACTAATACACTGTATTGGCTGAACGAAGCCGGTGAAGTACAGTGGTCGAAGAAATTGGGCGAGGCGGTTGTGGGTCCAATCCAGCAAGTAGATTTATTTAAAAATGATAAATACCAATTGGTCTTTACCACTTCCAACCAACTCCATTGCATTGATTTATTGGGAAGAAATGTGGAAGCCTTCCCCATCGAACTCCCTTCGACGACGACTTTAGGCCTTACGGTACTGGATTACGATAAGAATAGAAACTACAGGTTCCTGGTCCCTTGTGGTGATCGGTTGTACAACTTTACTAGTGATGGTAAACGGGTGGAGGGCTGGAAAACCGACGCGTCCAATGGACCCCTCACGCAACGTCCATTTTTATACCAACGCGACGGGAAAGATTACATCATTACCTCAACGCTAGAACAGGCGTTCATTTTAAACAGACGTGGAGAAAGCAGAATTAAAACTAATGCACTTCCCGCAACAACAAAGCCCTGGGTATTTTCTCCGGGCACTTTACCTAGCATTATTCGCGTAGGCGAAGAAGGCGAGCTTCAAGAACAACGGTGGGATGGAACCGTCGAGATTTTAGAGCACGATCTCAACGATTTAAAAGGCTTGGAACAACAGAGCTACGGCCGTATTTATTGGTCCAACGAAGCTGTTACCGTACAAAGCGCAAACAGAACATACAAGCTTGCCATTGATCAAAGAAACATCGTTTCTGTAGCAGCCTATCCTGGAGGTACGGGCATTATTATGTGCGACGACAATACGATACACGTTACCCTGCTCAACGAGCCCGTTTCGAACATTACACAATTCGATGGATCGAAAGCAAAAGCCGGACGCTTGACTACGACCGGTCCACCCGTTCTAGTCATCGCACAAGGCAATGCAGTCATTACCTATCAGCTGTAATTATTTCTGACGGAAAAATATTTCGATCGGGGCACCGTGGAAATCAAACTCCTTACGCATCTTATTTTCTAGGAAGCGCTTGTAGGGCTCTTTCACATATTGTGGTAGATTGGCAAAAAAGGCAAACTGAGGCGTCCTTGTCGGCAACTGCGTACAGAATTTAATTTTGACATATTTCCCTTTAACGGCTGGTGGCGGAAATCCTTTAATAATCTCCAGCATGGTGTCATTCAGCTTGCTGGTGGATATCTTCTGCTTTCTACGCTCGTATACCTTGACCCCTTCTTCAAATGCCTTTAAAACACGTTGCTTTGTGAGGGCACTTGTAAAGATGATCGGGAAATCAGTGAATGGTTCTAATTTCTTGCGAATATGGGCTTCTGCATCGCGAATAGTGTTGGTCGATTTTTCTACCAAATCCCACTTATTTACAACAACAACTAAACCCTTTTTATTCTTTTCTACTAAGGAAACGATGGAGAGGTCTTGTGCTTCAAATCCACGGGTTGCATCTACAATCATCATACATACATCTGCATGTTCGATGGCACGTATAGACCGCATGTTAGAATAGAATTCTAAGTTTTCCATGGTCTTGCCCTTCTTGCGAAGACCGGCAGTATCCAGCAACATGAAATCAAAACCAAACTTGTTAAAGCGCGTGTTTACCGTATCTCTAGTCGTACCTGCAACTTCCGTAACGATGTTGCGCTCCTCATCAAACAACGCATTCACTATGGATGACTTACCTGCATTTGGACGTCCGACGATGGCCATTTTAGGCAGATCATCGTAGTCATCTACTGGATTTTCATCCATGTAGGAAACCAATTCATCGAGTAGATCACCCGTTCCACTCCCGTTTACTGCACTTATAGTGTGGTATTTCTCAATACCTAAACCGTAGAATTCCGTAGCATCTAATTCAAGCATGCTATTATCCACTTTATTCACACAGTATACCACTGGCTTTTCGGTCTTGCGCAACAATTCAGAAATGATTTTATCAAATTCCGTTAATCCTGCTTGCAGATCTAAAACGAAGAGGACCACAGTGGATTCTTCTAGCGCCAATTCTACCTGACGGCGAATTTCAGCTTCGAAAACATCTTCCGAGCCTTCGATATAACCGCCAGTATCAATGACAGAAAATTCCTTTCCATTCCAATCGCTCTTGCCGTAATGGCGATCACGCGTGACACCGGCAACACTATCAACGATAGCATCACGGCGCTGGATTAGACGGTTAAATAGTGTGCTTTTCCCAACATTTGGGCGTCCCACAATACTCATAAGTCGATTTCAATCTTGGCGCAAAGGTCGTTAACTCTTGACAATACGCACCATAGAAGTACTATTCCTCTGAATTATTTTCAAAAGGTAGGTCCCTGAGGATAGCTTTTCGAGGTTGATTTGGGAAGCGGGACGCGAATCAAATTGGACCATCACCCCTCTCATATCGTATACCTCATAACGCAAAACCGCTTCTGCACCCGTATTTTCAATGTGCAACACATCAGTCACTGGATTGGGGTAAATGTTCAAATCTGGATTCCAATGTTCCTCCATACCCACCAAGGTTACCTCAAAAATCAAGCAGGTCGTATCCACACCACAAGCATTCGTAATGGACAAACACACCGGGTACAGTCCGGCGACAGAGTACGAATGGACTCCAATCATGTTGTTTGACAACGTACCATCGCCGAAGTCCCACCAATAGGAACTAGCGGTAGTATCCTGAGGCACAAAAGTCCATACCTGGTTCGAATCTACGGAGTGTGTATAGGATGCTGTAGGCGGAGAACAAAGCACGACCTGTTGACAAGCGGTATCGGCACTACAAGACGTGATTACGGTATGGCATACGGTATGCACACCCCCTGTGGGAAAGGTGTAGGTCGGGGTATCCGCTATGGAGAAATTACCGTTGCCAAAATCCCATAGATGGCTCACCCCAGTTGGGGCGTTGAACAGTGGAATAAAATCTACCGTATTCCCCGTAGCGTTGTAGGTGTAGGCTGCAACGGGAGGGTTACATTCAGTGTAGTAAATCTTAATGGCGGGATGATTGGTCGAATCTGCAGCATTGCTCGAAGCACAGACCACGGCACGCCATGTTGCTTCAGTGACCAAACGCATAAAGAAGCCGTGATTCCCGTATTGCAGCTGGTCCTCGACCAAATTCTTTACATCAAACTTATAGTCCATCGTGTTCGAACTTGAAGCTCCCACCTGCACTTGGTTAGTGGTGGTGGCAGATGGCGCGTTGTTCCAAGTGATGGAATCTTCATCCCAAGAGGATGTTACACGGCGCACCCAAAATGTATTCGAACCGCTGTGCAACCCACCGTGTGATGGTGCTGAAGGATTGTTGTGGTAAAACAAGAAGGCGCTATCAATAATGGCACCCGCAGGGATGCTTGAGTAATCAAACTCTATGTAAAAGCGCTTATACGACGGGTCGCCTCCGTAAGTCCATGCCGTGAGGGTAGCTTCTTGGTTCCAACCCCAAGTAGAATCCGGGGTAATGCTCCAAACAATGGCATCTTTACCGTCCAAAGGGCTCGGTTGGAGCACCAAAGAATCTTGTGTTTGAGCGAAGGTAGAAACGGAAAAAAGTAGCGTGAACGCTAGCAGGAAACGCGGCATTAGCAAGAGGATTATTGTTTCCTTAAAGGTAATCAATTCTTATAACCGAACCTTTTGAGGTGTAGCTCGCTGTCTCGCCAATTCTTTTTGACTTTGACAAAGGTCTCCAGGTGCACCTGCTTAGCAAAGAAGGATTCTAATTGCTTTCGTGCGCCAATTCCTACTTGCTTGAGTTTCGATCCTTTGTGTCCGATGATGATTCCCTTTTGTGTATCACGCGCCACATAAATGACGGTACGAATGCGTATGATATCATCGGCTTCCTTGAATTCCTCCACGTCTACCTCGACGCTATACGGGACCTCTTTCTTGTAGTTGGGTGCTTTTCCCAACGTTGGGATTCCCAATGATATTAACAAAACCGCTTTTGTGTTCCATCCTGCAAAGATGCAACTAAATCGTGCAGTTCTAAGTACGTTTGGTAGAGTTAAAACTTCAGGTGCTCATCTTTGTCCCAAAGGCCCCAAGAGGCACCTACATCGCCTTCCTTCTCAATCTTCCAACTTTCATCGAACGAAGAGAAATAGAACATCGGAATGTCTTCGGCAGTAGACCAGCGCTGAGCACTGATGAAATACTTCAAGCTATTTTCAAAAGATGCCTGCGCACCACCAATACTTTGACCACTGCTCGGCCAACCGGTTTCTGTGATTAATACAGGCTTGCCCTTACCGGCAATCTTTGCCTCCATGTACATCTGTTTCATGTACATCAACGAATAGTCTAAAGCACAGCCTTCCCAATACGGGTAACAATTCGCCAGAATAACATCACATACATCACTGACTTCTGGGTGATCTGTAAATTCATAATAGGCATCTACATAACCCACGGGCACACCAGAAACCTCAGCCTTTACACGCTCAATATATTTTACCAATTCCGGCGCTTCAAGGTCTTCACGGTACAACACTTCGTTACCCACGGCAGCGACATCGACTACACCTTCCTTACACAAAGCGATAAGGCCTGCTATCTCCGCTTCGTTTTTCTCAAGATCGTCCCCTAACCATGCACCGACTAGAGTTTTGATACCCATTTCATGTGCAATCTGAGCGATGAACTCGTTACCCTCGGTACAGGAAAAGGTGCGTACCCACGAGATGTGCGGCTTAAGAATGCTCAATTTTCTTCGAACCTGAGCTTCCGTGAGCTGGTCACCGGGCTGCTGGCCTTCGTCATAGGCGCTAAAGCAGATGCCATGAATTCCAGCATCTAGCAACTCTCGACTAATACTTTTTAGCTCCTCTAAAGGATGCTCAACAGCCGTAATACCGGCCAATGACATGAATTTTTCCTTTCTAAACGACATGATTTCGTCCTTAAAAATTAATCGATTTATTGGTTTCGTTGGTCCAATTTCGCGCGGACCTCACGCGCATATTTTTCATCAACACCGTAATTCCACATCACGGCAATAGCGATCAGCGTACAGAGTATAGGTAGTCCAGAGAAGACCATTCTTAATTGGTCTACAGCGCCTTCCGGTTGCGCCACTGCACCACTTTGGTAATTCACCAGCGTGAGAATCAATCCACTTAATGCTCCGGCAAAAGCAAAGCCAAGCTTCACCATCCACCAATAGATGGCACCGAACACACCTTCACGACGCTTTCCGGTTTTCAATTCGTCAATGTCCAAAACATCTGACGTCATAGACATCATGATGGTAAACAAACCACCGATACCGAAAGAGTGGAACGGCAGTGCGAATAAAAACAGGTACGGTTTCCCTGGAACCATCAAGAACCAAAGCATAATGTATCCAATGATGGAGATACTCTGAGAGATGATGAAAGCACGCTTTTTACCCAATTGCTTTGACATGCGGGCTACAATAGGAATGACTAAGAACGTCGTCACGAGTGCACCAACACTACCAAAGAGTGTAGGCCAAACTCCCACGGCTGAGGCATCGTCGTTAAACAAATGACTCTTTATGATGAAAAAGGTAAAACTCGCTATGGTATTGAAACCGTTAAAGATTAAGAACGTCGTGATACACAACTTACGGAAAGAAGGCAGGGCAAATGCCTCAACGAAACTTCTGCGAATGCTTCCTAGAGAGCGAAGGATATTTCCAAGGCTCAGGGATTCATAATCGGTCCGGTCTAAGGTGGATTCTCCTTTAATGAAAATCGCAGGCACCATCGCACAGATGGTAAATACAACGCCTACCCAGATTGCCAGGGTCCGAGTCGCCACATCTCCAGATGGGAACCAATCCGGATCGTACATAATGACCCAAAACCAAGGTGCAATGACCCAAGCCCATTGACCAATCCATTGCGAGATTGCCATCACTGTCGTGCGCTCGTGAAAATCATTACTCATCTCATAGCCCATACTGACGTACGGCACTCCGAAAATCGTAAGACCTAAATAGAACACGAACGACCAAAGCATGAAATACGTAAAGTTGTAGGTCAGTGTATTTTCACGGTAGACCTGCCACAATAAGATGAAGGATATACCCATTAATAGGGCACCTATAAATACATATTTTCTTCGACGACCCCAGCGCGAACGTGTATTGTCAGAGATGAAACCCATGATAGGATCTAAAATGGCATCAAAGGCACGTGGAGCAAAGAAAATAACCCCCACATCCATCCAGGAAAACCTAAATCTTGTACCAACACGACCATGAAAATACTCATGGCAGCTGGGAACATCTGATTCGCTAACATTCCAACTCCAAAAGCAATCTTCTGGCCCATAGGAACTTTTGTTGACGCTACTTCACTCATAAGACTATTGTTTAGGTGCTATTACTATGGTTTGAAGGGCTTGCGCCTCAATAGCAATCAATCGCTCCGTTCCATTAATGTTCAAATCAAAACTTCTTGGCTGCTCACCCTCGTTAAAGACTACTACTACGATGGACCCATTCTCATTTTCAGCTGCCGTTACCATGAGGTCACCGTCGGTGTGGTTCACCTCCAGGACTTGCGCTCCAGGACGGATGTGCTTACTAAAATGTTTCATCACGTAATAAAGCGGTGTGTAGTAAACCTCATCCTTTTCAGGATCGACGATAATGGGTGCGATACACCAGTTTTTAGCCCAATTAGGCCCGCCCTGCGTATCCAAAACCATATTCCAATCTACCCAGCCCTGAACCCAATGGTTCAAACACCCGATAATGTCTCTTGCATAGCGATTCACCGGTGCGTATTTCGGATGGAGGTAGCGGTTTTCTTCTTCTCGCCAGTAGTAGCCCCAATCGGTCGCCTCTTTTTTCCAATACCAAGCATCATCGCGCCAAACAGGGACCTGATTGTCTATACATGCTTCAGTTTGAAGTAAGATCTTCTCAGGTGCTGCCTGACGCGCATAGTCCAGCATATCTGGAAAATAGTCATAGGTACTCTCGTACCAATGCACAGCCATACCGTCGTAGTAGCGCTTTGTGGTATCGTCACGGTACATCACATCTGCCCATTCGGGGACTCCCTGGCGATTCTGGTCGTATCCCATGATAATGAGATCGCCTTTTCCATCGGCTTCGAGCTGGGGGCCCAGATGATTCACGACAAAATCAGTCATTTCCTCAGGCGAGTAATGCATACTCTCCCAATTATTCCCATTACCGTGCGGCTCGTTTTCTACCGTAAAACCCCAAATATCAATGCCTTCTTCACGATAGGCGTCAACATATTTACTAAAAAACAAGGCCCACGTAGGGTAGTATTCTTTTTGAGTTTCCCGCCCACGTAGTTATTGTTGTCCTTCATCCACGGTGCTGCCGACCATGGGGAACCGAATATCTTAAACCCTTCTTTAGAAACCCCTTGTGCATCTTTAATCATTGGAAGGATATCTGCACGATCCGGGTCGATATTGAAGTGCTCCAGCAACGTATCTCCTTCTACTGGTGTGTAGGAGTAATTTGAAACAGAAAAATCACAAGAATTCATGTGCGTGCGCGTCAATGAATACGTTGCACCGTCGTCCCCAAAATACGCCTCAATAATTGCGGCTCTATTTTCAGGACTTAGTAAGTTGATGTTATGCGCTGTGGCTTCAGTGAAAGCGCCGCCAAAGCCTATGATGGTTTGTTTTCTTTTTTTCGTGTCAATCGTAACGGCTGAATGTTGTTCTGTTTTCTGAAAATCATCTTTAACCGCATGTAAATTGCCGCTCGCGGAGGTTTCAAAAACATTCATATTGATTGTATTTTTTGATGTACAACTGACCAGGGCAATGACTGAAAGTAAGAACCAAACCGATTTTCTCATGCTATTGTGCTTTTGTGAAACGCTCTTTGACCACCTCAAAAACCTGCTTTTTCGCTCTATTGATATCCACAATACCCCAATACTCTTCGTTTGGTGAGCCGTCATAAGGTACGCCAGAACTGTGAGGCGCCCAACCGCCAATATCTTGCGTATCGGGATTGCCTGCTTTCCACCAACCGTCGGTAAAAGAGAACAAGGTGATGCCCTGGAATTGGCCCTCATGTGCCAAAATTTCATCTAAAATATGTGCAACAGCAGCAGCTTGTGCCTTCTGGTTCTCCCCTTGTGCAAAGGAATCTGTTGCTACCGTCATGTAGCTATCCGTACCCACTTCGGAAAAATAAAACGGTTGATCGCTGGTCTTTGCCCAATCCGCAAAGAACGACCCAGGCACATCCCAACGGTAAACGTTAAAGCCCCACATGTCAAGATTGCGGCCTTTGTAAAGTGCCAAAGAATCAGGGATTTCACCGTGCGCCGTGGTTACCGGGTGCAGTGTATCTATGGCGTGTATCGCATCCACCGCTTGTTCTAAGGCATTGTACCAATTATTCAAATCGTCGCCAAACCACTCCGGGTGGTAGTTGTACTCATTTCCTAATTCCCAGAGGAAAATAGCAGGGTGAGCTTTGAATTGGTCCACATAGTCGATGAAACTGCCTGATAGAATATCGTATACACTGTCTTGATTGTACCCAAAACTTGTAATGACCCGCATATCTGCAGCCGCTATTTTATCCAAAACGGCCTCCTCAGTGATGGGAACATAAACACGGATTGTTGTGATACCTGCCTCCTTCATGAGCGCAAGGTCCTGATCCAGCGTTTCCCAGCTGCGCAGCGTATCTCCGGCAGGAACAGGATGATAGCAGATTGCTTTGAAGTAGTTCGAAGAGTTGTTTGGCACTGTAACTACTGCTTCTTCTGCTGGTATTGTTGTACAGGCCGTTAGCGCTGCAAGACCTAGTAGTATCGAAAATATACGCTTCATTATTTTCTTCTTTTAGGCGCGCTTACCGTTTGAAGCATCGCCGTTGTATCTCCTTCAAAGGTTTTAGTAATGGGATTGCCTCCTCTTAATAATCCTTCAAAATCTCCCCTATCCACGGATTCCCACAAGGCAAACTTTGCCTTTCCATCGAGCGTGATTAAACCAAAGTGATTCTCTGATCCGTCCGGATGGTTAGGATCTTTCCATTGCTCATCAAATGCTTCGAAATAAAAACAGCTGATGCCCTCCGCATCCGTCCATTCACGCATGGCTTGATAGTACAACGCTTGTTTATATTCATCTGCAGCAAAAGAACCGTTGTTGCCGTAGAAACCAACGCTGACAGAAGACCAGCCCGTTTCACCAATGTGTATGGGCTTTTCTGGATCAATTCCGTGCACATAAGACTTCACACTTTCGTATTGACCTTGTGCGTAAAAAGCTGCACGCTGCATGGCTGAAAGTACCCGGTCGTGGTCAGAATACCCTACCTCATCTTCGGCGGGACTATCCCAATAGGCATTGTTATAGTGCGTATCGTGAAACGGATACGTGTGCGCGCTGACATAGTCTACTGCTTTAACTAGTTCTTCTAATTCAGGCAAGTGGTAGTCCGATTCTCCTCCGCCCCAAGAGGCGAAGTTATCTGAGGAGGTAATCCATAAATCCGGCGATAATTTCCCCATCTTTTTCAACTCTTGTAAGTAATTCACATACTTGAGAATGACCGAGGGATGTACAAAATAGCTCGCCGCCCAATGCACCATCGCTTCGTTACCGACGGCAATTACCTTTACGATATCAGGGTATTCGTTCGCATAGCGCACCGCTTTTTGAATTTCACTTTCATTGTTTACAGCATCTTCTATTGAATGGTCGGGATGGTCAGTCCATGCGTTCAAACAATCCATCCAAGCACCCAGCATAACGTACATTTCAAACGTCGGATCCTCTTCTTTCAATTCGCGAATGGCCTTTAAAACATTCGACGCATGTGGCAACTGTAAGTTGTACGTGCGTAAAATCTTAATGCCCATGGCGGACATGATTTTCAAATCCTCCTTCAACTGCGGGATGGTAGGTTGCTTAGCACGTTCCTTTCCTCGGTAGCCTCCAAAAGAAATAGCGCTGTATTCAGGGTTGCCTAAAATTTCAGCGGCGGCTTTAGATTTTGTCATAGGTGTTTCTTTAGATGAACAAGAAAATAAGCTTGCTGCAACTAGTAATAATGCGGCTATAGTTCTTAGTCCTCGTTTCATCTCTATTCTTATTTAACCACGGTTACCTCTAATCGAACGACTTTACCGGTGCGTTGGAACAATTCATTCGTCCATTCTTTACCCAGTGTTGTTCCTTCGATAGTGCTTGTAGAGGATGCTGTAATCACGGTAATGCTCGAGGTAGCTCCTAAACGGTAAACGATAGGAACTTGACAATAGGTAAAGGCCAACGAACCTGCTTGAAGTTCAATGTGCTCTTTCTTGTTGTTTAAAGCGATGTAGTTGAATGTTTTCGGCTCAGACAAAAACTCTTCGCTGCGAAGGATTTTTGGAACAAAAGATAATTGGCCACCCGTGACATGAACGCCCAATTCTCCGAAGCGACTGATCAAATCCTCTTTAACCTGTCCCGTCATACCCGGCTGTTGCGCGCCTTTTCCTCCTGGTGTATGAGAATACGGATCCGTTGGAAATGCACCATACAATTCAGGCGATTTGTGTGCACCAATACCCGCTAAAATTTCAAAGTAATGGTCGAACATTCTACCGACGAGCGCGGGATCATCTCCTTCTAACGCAGCATTTGTATTTTCATAGGTAGCGAGCAGTAGTTTTGAGACCATGTGCCAATAAATGGACCCCAGCCCTTCGTAACCGAAGAATGTACCCGAACGTCCAGTGAACGATTTATGATCGAAGACTTCCTCAAATACAGTTGCTAACAATGCCCGATCTTTCGTCACAAGGGCTGCATATTTTGCCGGCAGTGCATCTAGTGCCGCATGCAAACTGTTGACATTATTGAACATACCGTTAAAGTGGTATTGTCCATTACGGTCCCGCAGTACGACGGTTTTATTTCCGTCCGCAACCAATACTTTAACGAGCTCTGAGGCTTCAGCACGGGCCGCTGGAATACAGTTTTTATCGACGAATCGGGGCAGCTCTTTGTTCGGATATAAAATGTAGCTGTATTGATCTTCACGGAATAAGGCGCTTGCTTTCAAGGCATCTAAAACCCCAGCGCCTTCATGCGCGCTCAAATATTTTGAACTCAACACGGCCACTTGACCTTCAAGCATCTCTGGCAGATAGCTGATTTTAACACCCGATTCTGTAACCGTCATTAGGTTGTAAGCATGGTACAATCCGTCCTTGCGCTTGTTTGCGTCGATTGAATGCTCCATGAACGCAGTTGCAGTCTGTGCAAACGAACGAACGTCAGCTAAAGAAACGGAAGTATACGTTCCTGAAAAGCCTTTTTCATAAATGCGTTTTCTGTAAGCACTCGCTGGCTCACCGACACCGTCTAAAACGCGCTTGCGATCGGCGTCTGAAATGGAGCCAGTCAACAAATTTTGATGGGACTCGAGCGTTGTTTTAACACTAGTAAAGAAGGTGGCCAATTCCGCTGAAATCTTCACTTCTTCACCCGCATCAGCAAGCAACCCGTCCATAAAACTTAGGAATCGACGCAAATAATACAACGTAACCATGCTGACGCCGTTACCTACTAAGGCGTTATTGGCATCATTCCATTCCGGGCGCTGGGTATTCATCCAAATTCCACCTTCTGGAATAAAGTTTGAAACCTTTGCGAGCACTGTTGCCAGGATTTTCTCAATGAAATTCACCTTGTGAATGGCTTCATTCCGCGTTGACAATTAAGGCGCCGTCAATACCGAGGCTTACGCGTTTAGCTTGAATTGCCTCTTCGGCCTCATGGTCAAAATCAATAGTGTTCTTAGGATCTTTTAGAAGATCTCCATACTCTTTGATACGGTAAGGAACATTCGCATAAACAAAGTGGTCCTGAGTGAAGTATTCCTTCAAAGTTCCAGGGTAATATTCTTCAATGAACTCGAGGAATTTGAGGAGGTAAATGATTTGATGATCACCCCAATAACCGATGTAAGACCAAGGGTTATCTGGTTCAATGGTTTCCCAATCAAAACCGTCTTTAATGACGCGGTACGGATTGTAGCCATCAAATGTGGTGGCATTTAAGAATTTATGAATCATTCCCTCCATAAACTCAGGGTAGGAATGCGCTAAAGCTTCCCAATTCTGAAAAATATCGCGCCAGTTTCCCTGATAATCTAAAATCTTAGATCCATCAACTTCGTTGCGCGTATTGATCGAAAATTTATTCCATGGGCGCGATGGATCACCATGACGACGACTAAACTTCAGCGGAAGGTATTCGTAACTCAGACGTTTGAAATCTGCATCCGTTGTATCGGCAGCGATGCTCTTCAATGTTTGAAGGGTAAAAGGTCTCATCAAGCCCTTCCAACGTCGCCTCAACTCTTTTAAACAACTCAATGTTTGCCTTGTGAATGTAGTTGGTAAAATCGGCCTTCTCGATGGTATAATTATCGTCAAATATCCCGCCACGCATGATGTTGAACATGGTATTTGCGAAATGGCGAATGTTTAATAATCGATCATTCGTAAGTTGCAAACCGTCTGAAGCGGCGACCAATTCCACAAGATGCGCTGAACCCTCTTCTACATCTGCAGCGACCTCCGCCTTTAGGGCTTCTGGACGCTCTAAAGCCGCCATGAGATTAGCGACTTCAACAGGTCCTTTATTGACATCCGCTAAAATACTCCAGTGCTCTGATGCACCCGCATCCAGATCTACGGTGTCGCAAATCATATATGCACCACGCTCCGCCTTAATATCAACTTCTTGTGTAGGCCATTCACCTTTTCTGAAAGCATTCAATTGCTTTGAAGACAATAGTTTAGTAGCGTTTGGTCTGCCGAGCGACCAAGCCACGTTTGAACGTAAAGCCTCACTTGGTTCTGCCTTATCTACTATGATAGCACTTAAGGAAAATAGACCTAAACCTACCGACGCCTCGAGTTCACACTTCTTATAGGCATCCACTAGATTGCTGCTTGCATTTTGAAGTGCATCTTCTACTCCATAAGGAAGCAAGTTTTGGAGTCCATCAATGAATTGGACTGAAACCCCCGCTGAACCGTTATTGATTAACGCAGATTTACGGACAAAACCAAATTTATCACTCGAGTTCCATTCGTAACTAAAGGTCAGACCTAAGTCGTGATTCACTTCCTCAAACTTTACCTTGTTACCGTAGGAGTTTTTGTACAGGTTGCGACTTATGTTGTAGACGCCTTCATATTTCGAGGAGAACGGTTCCCACAAACTCGTTTGATCAGAACGGGTAACCAAACACAACGTCTTCGACCCAGTCGTCTCTGAAGACTCTGTGATTTTATCGTCCGTGTAATAGGGAAACAATGCAAAATTGCTGTTTTTACGTCCAGCCGTTAATCCACCCGTGCTCGATAAAAACATCCAGTGGTTCGAATTACTTACGATGCTCATAAAGAATGGGCGCATCGCGTCGTAGTTCGCTATTTTATAGAAAGTCTCGCCCTCAATCTTAACCTCTGTTCCACTAACTTCATCAAAAGAGGTGGCCAATTTTTGAGCGCCTAAGTAAATTTCTTTGTGTGTCTTCATTCTAAAATTCCCGTTTCGCAGGACTTTTGAGTTTTAATAGGTCAGAAATACATTTAATCAAAGTTTCAGGCGGTTACACCCCTCATAACGTTGGGTTTGCGTCAAAAGACGGCACTTGAATACCATATGCATCGTATTCAAAACCGACTGAAACTGCAGTAAAAACAAGGCTTTGCGGGCGCTTGTCGTTATCGATTACAATAATAACAACTTCCACTAAGACAAGCGCCGGACAATTACAGGACAAAGTGCCGTTTCAGGCACTTAAGGGGCTTTATTCACCTTTTAATAGGCAAGACGTCAACGAAGAAATTAACTTTATCTTGCCTCTCAAATATGAGCCGTCATGCACAAAAGCCTATTATTTACCGTTTTCGTTTTATTCCTCTACGCTCCTCTTACCCACGGTCAATGCGGTCAGAATTATGACAAAGACGTACGTCAGATTATCAAAGCGACTGAGAAACTCCCTCACGAAAAATCAAGGATTGTTTTCGCCGGAAGCTCCACCTTTCGACTCTGGGATAACATGGCTGTATGGTTCCCGGAATACGAAGTGGTCAATGCCGGCATCGGAGGCTCGTGTTTCGACGATCTTTACCGTTACAAGGAGCAACTCATTTCAGGCACCGAACCAGATATCCTCGTTATCTATGAAGGGGATAATGATATTGTGCATGTAGAGGAAGACGGAAACCAAAGAAAAGTATTTGATATTCAATCAGACGCTTGGAAACTTATGAATTGGATCCAGCATACGCACCCTAATCTTCCCGTATTTCTTCTTTCACCAAAACCTTCGCCTTCTCGATGGGATCACCTGGCGAGGTATAAAGCGGTCAACAGTCAACTCGAGGAATTGGCCCAGGCATACAACTACCACTTCATGGATTGCTGGCCTTGGCTCACTGATAACAATGGACAAGTGGATCCAGCACTTTTTATTTTCGACAAGCTGCATTTAAATGAGAAAGGAAACGATCTTCTTGGTCGCGGTATAGCGAAAGAAATTCGTAATGCACACCCCGAAGAACAAACACTTGATGCATTCATAGACCAATGGCACCTCGCTGCCGCTACTGCAGATTCAGCCGGTTATTTCGGAGCATTCTATAATGAGGAAAGCATCTTTCAAGGTACCGACGGCGGCGAGTATTGGACCGCCGGAGAGTTTCGAGGGCTGGGCAGCACCGTATTTCCGAAGAGAAAGCGCCTGGACCTTCGAGGCTTTCGAACGCCATTGGTACAGAAAGGGAAATACGCTATGGTTCAACGAGCGTCTCGATTCACCGCACATGGGCAAGTGCAGTGGCGTTGGTGTCGTGCGTGTAACAAGTGATGGTTTGAAAATCGACCACTACAGCTTGAGCTTTGAAGTGCCTAATGAAGTTGTAGGCGACTTGGTTCCTTTAGCTACTCCGGAACGAATAGAGGTGTTGAAGTACCAACAGGAATTGGACGATTTTTATACCGATTCTGCGACGAGTCCTCTCAAACCTGTGGAGCGCGCAGCCTTCCACGGACATGAATTCTTCAGCTATAATCCGGAGATGGCCGTTGAGGCGCAAATTCTGGTGCTCGAAAATGAACCGTGGTTCAATATGGCCACCAGTTCTGGTGTAAGCCGAGAATACCGCCGTTATGCCAAGGCGACCTTTGAACTGCGTGGACAAACTTTAGAATTGTTCCTCTACCAAAGCAAGCGATTGATGGCCATGGAAGAATACAAGGACCACCTCTTCCTCCCCTTTATGGATAAAACAACTGGGGTGAGCACCTACGGCACGGGCCGATTCATGGATATCACCATACCCGAAGGAACCACCATGGTCCTAGATTTTAACTATGCCTACAATCCCTATTGCGCGTATACTGACGGCTATTCCTGCCCCATCACCCCGCAAGAGAATTTCATTGATATCGAAATAAATGCCGGGATTAAAGGACCATTGGATCATTAATAAAGCCCTCACAATCAGTTGGTTATTTTTCTTATCTTTAGAAAGAACAAAACCAACACATTATGAAAACGACCACATTTTTGGTGGCTGCAGGGTTACTCGCTATTTCCTGTGCAGCGCCACAAGAGGACCTCGTATCCACCCCAGAACCGCCCATTCTTGAAGACGGGGCCTATTCGCTAGACAAATCCGTCTGGACGTATGCCGATTCCACCGCAACATTTGAGCCACAGCAAATTAAAATCTACGCTGAAGGCCGCTATATGTTCGCTACATGGAATGACGCAACAGGCAGTCCCTCTATTGGGGCCGGTACTGTTCAAACTAAAAATGGCAAGCTCTATGAGACGCCGTTGTACAATGCTAACGGCATTGTTGATTCAGGTACCGTGTTTGAATTGAACATAAGCAAAACAACCCGTGGGTTTGAACAAGAAATCAAGGGCATGCAACTTGAGGACAGTTCCACTTTTGATCTTTATGAAAGCTGGAGCAGTCTTACGGGTACAGCTTCACCTTATGATGGATTATGGCAACTTAGTTCCCGTAACCCGATTGAAGGCGTAACTGATTTCAAAGAAATTAAAATGATCGGTGGCGGTCATTTTGTTTGGTACCATACGTGGTCCGACGATTCCACAGAGCATGCGGACTTCGGATATGGTGCGTTTATCGACAATGGTGATGGAAACGTAACGGAAGTTGCTCAGGCAGGTTCCATAGAAGGTTATGAAGGTGAATGGTCCATCGACTATACGAAAGTGGGTGCCGATATGATCCAACAAACCTATATCAATACTGAAACCGGAGAGGAAATCATTCAAAACTTCAAACGTTTATAATTGCAAAGCCGGCCTCTGGGCCGGCTTTTTTTTTGTCTTAGAGATGTCTTGAAAAAAAGTTTTTTAGTCGCGCAGTATTGCGAGTTTAGAAGCCTTATAAATCGCGACATGAAAAAAACACTCCTACTCCTTCTGACCCTATCGCTTTACTCCTTGAATGCACAAGTCTATGACACCCTAGTGTGGGCCGATGAATTCAACGGAACAGGCGGTGTGGACACCTCAAAATGGTGGCATCAAACACTACTGCCGAATGCAGGACAAAGCTGGTGGAATGGAGAAATCCAACATTATACGAACCGCGATACAAACAGCTACCAACAGAATGGAGCATTGTATCTAACTGCGTTAAAGGAGTCCTTTACCGATCAGAATGTAACCAAAGATTATACCTCAGCACGTTTAAATTCGAAATTTGCCTTCACCTATGGCCGCGTTGAAGTTCGCGCGCAATTGCCCACCGGAGTGGGTACATGGCCTGCTATCTGGTTGCTTGGACAGAACATTACCGAGGTGGGTGCTTACTGGTACACGCAAGGATACGGCACGACTGGGTGGCCGGCTTGTGGCGAAATAGACATTATGGAGCATTGGGGTCACAATCAGGATTATGTTTCAAGTGCAATGCACACACCATCGAGCTTTGGCGGAACCATCAATGTAGGTGGCCAGTACGTCAGTGGAGCCTCAACTGGTTTCCATACCTATGCGTTGGAATGGAGCGAAGAAAAAATGGTTTTCAGCGTGGACAGCGTGATACATTACACCTATGAGCCCAGTCCACAAACTGCAAGTACTTGGCCTTTTGATGCACCTCAATACCTGCTCTTAAACATCGCCATTCAAGGAAGTATCGATTCTAGTTTCACATCGAGCCCTATGATTGTAGACTATGTACGGGTATACCAAAGCTCTTCAATAGGTGTGGAAGAATCGTCCATAAAAACGGCTAAATTTTACCCTAACCCGGCACAGGGTACGGCACAGATTCACCATAATTTGAGCGAAGCCAGTTTAACTGTTTTTTCAAGCACTGGACAAAAAGCAATGGAAGTTGCAAACTATTCCAGCGGCTCAGAGATCGATCTCAGTGGCCTTTCCGCAGGGGTGTATAGCTACATTCTCAAGAGCAGTACGTACCAAAGTCAAGCGACCTTCGTAAAACTTTAAGCACGAACGCTACTTTTTCCAAACGCAGTATTGAAAGCCGTTCAAAGAAATAGCCGTTGACGACACTGCGGTTTGTCCCGTAATCAGGTCAGTCAACTGTTTGCCCTGCCATTCGACGGGGAAGGCAAAAGATTTTGCGCTGCTGTTGGTATTTATGGCGATAAGCAGCGTATCGCTACTGTTCGCCTTTGTGAAAGCACTTATGGAATAGGTGGAATAATTGTCTAATAATTCAGGTCCCTTCAGCGCCGGTTCCTGAGCATATACCTGCATGATTTTCTCATATTTCTTCGTAATGGTCGGATTTAAAGACCAATTAATTGCGACACTAGTGGGAATAAAAAAGGGCAATTGATAAGGCAATCCTTTTTCTTGACCGTTGTAAATCAGGGGAACTCCTCCCATATATGCTGCAGCGGCGAAAGCCGCAATGGCTCCATTTTGACCACCTAACAAATCTTGAGGAACGTCATCCCATGCGTGTTGATCGTGATTGGTTACAAATCGGACCATGGTTTTACCTGAGGCAAGTGTGGAAAATTCGCCGAGATGCGTGGTGCGAAGATTACGTGCATCACCGCCGTTGAATGCATCGAGAAGCGCGCCATAGAAATTCCAACTAAAAGCCATATCAAATCCTTCATTCAAAAGCGAAAGATCATTGGATTCTGCGAAAAGCAACAATTCCCTGCCGGGAATAGCACGTAAAGAATCGATCGCCTCCTCCCAAAACCAACCTGGAACGCCCGTAGCATAATCGCATCGGTAGCCATCAATATTCGCTTCTAAGATCCAGTATTTCATGGCGCTAATCATCTCAGCGCGCATTTCAGCGTTTGCATAATTTAATTCCGCAACATCTTCCCAATTGGTCCCTGGAGGATGGATAACACTTCCATTTTCCACTACATAATAACTTTGGTTACTCATCCACGAGTGATCCCACGATGTATGATTCGCCACCCAATCCAGCATCACGGCCATCCCTTTTGCATGCGCACTATCCACCAATTCACGCAAATCATCAAGCGTTCCGTACTCTGGATTCACTTTGAAATAGTCGGATATACAATACGGCGAACCGACGGATCGATCCACACCCATTTCATAAATAGGCATCAGCCAAACCACGTTCACGCCCAATGCTTTGATAGAGTCCAAACGCGGCAAGATTCCCTGAATATTTCTTGAAGTACTAAAAACCAAAGGATTGACCTCATACAATACCGCATCCTCGGGTTGAGCAACCCCGCCAAAAGGAATGCCGTATTGCTGCCATTGCTGTGTGCTGTCCTGCGGAGGATCCACGGGCGGATCAACTGGGCAGCACGGTTCCGGCTTTTGACACGCAACAAAGAGAAACAGAGTAAAAAGGATGCTGAATGACTTTTTCATACGGATAAATTCTACCACAAGAATACGCAAACTCACGGGCACTTTACGTTACTTTCGCAGGGAGATGGAAAAGCAAAGCAATAGGAATACATGGGTGCTGGGAGCCACTGGATATGTAGGTCAACTCGTTACACACCGGTTGTTTTCGCAGCGGGAAAAAGGAAATTGGTCAGGCCAATTGATCACCTTGGGACAGAAGACCATAGTACCTTGGATTATGGAACGAACCAATTTTCACCTCTTTCCATTGAAATCCATTCCTCAAATGCTCCTAAAGCGCTATCCACCTAGCGCTATTTATCATTGCGCGCGCATGGCTGGAAACAGCGACCGCGCTCGGCGGATTGCAGCACGTAAAGGATATGCCGCGAATCAACGCCTCATCCACTTAATTCAAGGCGCTCAAACTAACATTCCCATTGTCTATTGCAGCGGAACTTTGATGTATGGCAATACAGTAGACCGTATTGATGAAGATGCACCACTTCTTCCGATTGCTTATGCAAGAGCCTACGAATATGCTGAGCGACCGTGGGTTGAAGCTGCCGGAACCGGTGAAATGGACGTACGAATCGCCCGTCCAGGATGGATTTTAGGACCGGATTCGTGGTTTGAGCATTTCTTTTACAAACCCGCACTACGCAACGGAAAAGTGCCCATCTACGGTGATGGCAACCAATACATGTCCATCATTTCTGTGGAAGATTGCGCCGGACAACTTACCCATCTCATGGAGCGCGGCCTGCCCAACCAAAGTGCCAATCTTTTTGGATTTGAGCCTATTAAACAGAAGGATTTCGCACTATTAGTGGCTCAATTCCTAGAAACCACAACCATGGAAATATCCGCTAGCGAAACTAAAAACAGCTTTGGTAAAACGGTCTTTGAAGCGCTGACTTCCTCGACTCCAGTTACAACGAAACATAAAGAATGGCGCTCGGCCTACAAGCCACTGCATACCGATCTTGCAGCTTTAGTCGAATCGACCATCAGGCGACTCCAAGCAAAATCCTAATTTTTTTTCTCGAAGGTGTAAAGCATGTATTCCCCCCATTTCCCTATTGGCGTGCAGGCAATGCGTTCATCCAACCGCCAAAGCAGGTGAAGCACACTTTTCGGAATGAACCTATGGAATTTATGGTAATACCAGGCAGGAAAAAAAATACTGTATCCACGTGAATATGTACACTCTAATTGGGCCAATTTCTTTATGTGCCCCGGCCGATAACAGCGACTGGCCAAAAAATTTGTAGGCGAATAGCCTCCCCATACCTTCTTCCACCGCGCGAAGGCAAATTTTGGCTTCAACTTCAGCAATTCTATGAGCGTTCCCCCGATATAATATTTATTCACGAACGTGAGGACCATGCGACCGCCGGAGGATAAGACCTCGCGCAGGTCGGCAAAGGCGCCTTTGAGATCATTCACCGTATTTAAGGCACCGAAAAAGACATAGATCATGTCGAATTGGACCGCGGGGAAAAGTGCTTTAATATCCTCCACGCTGCCTTTTGCCACCCATGCATTCTTTAATCCCATTCGGTCAATCTTTTCCTGCGTCAAACGCACCATCTCCGCAGAAATATCAATGCCGTAAAACTTCCGATCCGGGAACTGCTCTGCAAAATGTACGAGATCAAATCCTGGGCCGAAGCCTACCTCTAATACAGTGGTTTGCTCGTAGGATTTCGTATGCTGTCGAAAGCTTTGACGGATACGCTGAAGCGCTGGATTTTGATGGTAGCGTTGTTCAAAATCTACTGCATCTTTGTCATAGTAGGTACCTACTTTATCGTAATAACTCATCGTCTTTGCTGCTTAGTTGGAAGTCAAAATAGGCCGCAGTTGCCCAAAACAAAAAGGCAAACACAGGTTGGTTCAGGAAATTATTAAACTGCATATGAAAGAAATAGGTGCTCAGCCCCAGAAACAGCGGGAGTAATGGGCTTCGTTTGGCAATACTGAAAAACCCAAAGTACCACCAACGCATCCACATGAATAAAAAAATCAGAGGCGTCAAAATACCGTTTTCACTGAGCTGTAGGAGCAATTCTGAATGGGCTGTTCCTCCTGATCCTGGAGGCGGAGCATTGGGATTTGTTACTGTTAGGCGGTTCTCTAAACGCTTTTCCTGAAATGGAATGTACGTGAACTGGTAGGTACCGGGACCAAAGCCAAAATACGGACGTTCTTCGAACATCCGGAGTGCTGAAACCCACCGGTTGAGTCGTTCGATATTGCTGGCATCGGTTTGCACATTCGTGACGGACATACTTTTTTCGACCAGCGACGCCTGTGGATCGTGGCTTTCATAGTTGTTGTAGGCAAAGGCATCTTGCACTTTTAGTGCCCCACCAAAAACGAAGATTGCTCCCATCGCAAGGACAGGTAAAACGACGCGATAGACCGCTGGAAATTGGACCAAAACGTACAAGACGAACATGAATACCAGCGACCAAAGCGCCGCACGAGATCCGCTAAATAACGTCAAAATGATGCCTGCCAGCAAAATCCACTTCCACAGTCTTTTTTGGCGAAGATTCCCGAGCGCAATGGCTGCGATAAAAGCCATCACTGCGCCGTACATCGTGTGGCTGTAGAAAAACGGTTTAAAGATGCCTGAGATGGTGATAGGATTGAAGCCATACTGCGCAAAATGATAGACGCCCATAACGGTCACCGGAACCAATGCCGCAATAAAAGGAAGGTACGGCACTGACTTTCCGCGCTCTGCCACCAGTACTGCCCCGTAATAAAAGGCAATAACGAATACCCCATTCAGCGCGGTAAATTTCAGGCTGGTATTCAAAAGATCTGAAAAATAAATACCTGGAAGAAAAGAAATAAGCCAGAACAACGGCAACGGGTAGTTCAGAAACCATCGCACGTTCCCTTGTGGCACTACCAAAAAAGCACAGAAAGGGCAGCTGCGCTAGCGACAAATTCTATCGGCAGATAGACTTCTGCAAAGGGTAAACTGAGTTTTATCGAAAGTGGTGCGAGGCAGGCTAACGCTAACAGCATCCTATCCAATGCTTGTTTTTTGCAACGCCGTAAGCTAGACCGCTAATGGCTAAGGCACTCCATATCAACTCCCAATACGCGTCCCAATAAAGCGTACCCGCAAGCAGCAGGAACAGTGCACTAAAGACCATGGAAGCTGTGGACTTTTGCATCACACTTAAGATGTGCTGGCCGTCCATAATTTTAATCCGCCAGCGACGAGAACGGCACCCAGTATTCCAATAACCCATGCAGGTAGGCCGACCGGTTGCTCCACTGGCATCGCCGGGGAAATACTGTATGATTTGGGAGCCGGGGCGTCTTTATACGATTTCAATTATTCCAGTTTGCGTTCCGCATTTGTCAATTATACGACTGCAGTCCCGTACTGGCGTTCTTTTCTGAAAATGAGCGCGGCATAGGCCAACGAGTCGGATTGTGCGGCAAATCTTAAGGAGTCTAAGGCTTTTCTCAAAGTATGTTCTTCCGCTTGTAGCGCAACCGTTCGCTCAGCCATGACATCGAAACTCATCCCTACATTTTGACGCAACATGGACTGCTTGATCGAATCAGCGACTGCCACGGCATGATTCGCAATGGTTGCAGAAAGATCAGCCGACTCAGAACGTGCCTCAACAGCTACTGCTCCATTTCTCGTTTTACGAACCGACAGATCAAATGGCTCGTTATAGCGTCGTTCAATCGCTTTTAATATGACTGGACTTTGCATGAGTTCTATATGCGCGTCCACTTCTGTTGGCGAACCAAAACCAATTCCATTTTGCTCAATTTGTTTTTCCAACAAGGTAAGTGGAACAAAAAATGTGGCTTCCGCTGCATATTGAACTGGACGTATTGTCGCAACCACAAAAAGCATCACTCCAGAGAGTAACGCTATGACCCATTCTTTTCTATTTATTTTCAAAATTCTCTAAATGCTTCATTAACCGTTGTTCCACACTTTGCGGAAAGTAGGCGGAACTGTGTGCTTCTGCCTCAAAATAGCCTTCTTCCGAATCCGTATGTGTACGCATATGCATCGTGAACCGCTCCTTACACCATTGCTCAAAGGGCTCACCAAGGAAGCCATTTAAAAAGCGCTCCAGTAGCGTTGTTGATACTTGCCTTACCGCAGATGCTTCAGGGAGTTCCACGTTTGGAAAGTACGCTTTCACCCAATGGTTCGCATGAAGGAATCGTTCGAGCCCTTCTGTATTTTTTAATAGAACCAAAGAAACTACCTCAGTCGCGGTGTAGCGGTTGCGTTTGGTCAAAGATAATTGGTTCTCATCCATTAAGAGGTTGATGCAGAAGTACTTCTCTGAATTCAAGAGGACTATTTTTTTGAACGCGATCAAAAAGAATTTTGCAGTCCAAACGCGATTAGAAGCGGTTAAGATGAAGAAATCAAGATCATCATCCTTTGACTGAACACCAGACTTTGATAGTGAACCACTTAAATAGACTCCTCTTACAAACGGAAAGAGGGCGATAAATCTTCCGACTTTTCGCGCCAATTTAAGACGCCTTTCATTCAATCGCTCATGCTTTATGCGCAATTCCAGCGATGCTAAATCTAATGCAAACCAGCCTTGTTTCTGGTAAACTAATCCTTCGACCTCAAGCAATTGCAACCCCTCTTTTACGGCGTCAAGAGACGCTGGAACAGCGATATAGCGCAAAATTTCTTCAGCGGATAACGCGTGATTAAAGAAGTGAAAGTAGTGAAGGACTTCCTTCAGCGCTTTTGTAGGAATAGGTTTCAATGGGACCGCAGGCTAATTGTAGGTTTGAGACTGTAAAGGTACGACTCAAGTTCGGAATGTACAGGTGCATCTGCCTAACCACACCGCATCAGAATTGCACACCTCCTTTAGTTTTCATACCTTCGCACCTCCATGGAAGACTCGCAAAATCTCCTTACTATCATAGAATTCACCGAGACAGTTACGGAATCTTTTCCCATAGAAGACTATATCTCAGAAGTGGACCCCGTGGATCTTATTGCAGAAGACGACTACACGTCGAAGCCGCAATCTCAGACAAATTCAAAGCACGCCTTTCCTTTTGGCGCCCAAATTTCCACTCCCTGTACATACGGAGTGTTCTAAGTACTTTTTAGTACCCTATCCTTTTTCTTATTGACAGAGAATCTGTCGTTCCGCTAGGCCCTTAGGATTGGTTTGGCGGGTTCTTTTTTTTAATTCCTTAAACATCTTTAATTATGCGAAAACGACACAATCGTTATTCACATTTTATTGCTTTTCTCTTTCTATTCATTGGGTTCGCTCAATCTGGATGGGCCCAGCAAAAAATTACTGGAGCCGTAACAGATAATACAGGAGACCCCGTGATAGGTGCTTCCATTACCGTATTAAACGGTCAGGAAGGAACGTTGACTGATGCCATGGGCCAGTACAGCATTGCATTGTATGACGGCCAGACGAAATTGGTCTTCAGTTATTTCGGATTTGAAACGCAGACTGTTGACGTCTCGGGCAAATCTATTTTGAATGTGACTTTGACTCCGTCAGAGATCCAATTAGAAGAGGTAGTCATTACAGCACTCGGGGTATCACGTGAAGAGCGTGCCTTAGGCTATGCCGTTCAAGGGCTGAAAAGTAAGGATATAGCATCCGTACCGGCACCGAATGCAGTAGATAACCTCAGCGGTAAACTTGCCGGAGTTTATGTTACCGGCGGTTCATCAGGACCAACTGCTTCTTCAAACGTTACCATTCGTGGTCAAACGTCTTTGAACGGGAACAGTCAAGCGCTGTTTATCGTGAACGGTGTCCCAATTACCAATGGTTTGTTTTCTCCTGGTGATGGTCTTAACGGTTCTTCAACCATTGACTTTGGTAATGGCGCACAGATCATTAACTCTTTCGATATAGAGAACATTTCAGTATTGAAAGGTCCAGCCGCCGCTGCATTGTACGGTTCGCGCGCTGCAAACGGAGTGATTTACGTAACGACTAAAACTGGTCAAAACAGTAAGGGTTGGGGTGTAAGCGTAAATTCAAATACCGTCATCGAAACACCATTAAAACTTCCAAATTTCCAAGACCAGTTCGGAAACGGCGGCTATGGAAAATACAGCTACAGCAACGGTGCAACCTACACTGGCGACTACTACGATGCCTTCGGTGAAAACTGGGGACCCCGTACCAACGGTCAGTTGATCAAACAATGGGACTCTAATGGTGAAGCCGTACCTTTTGAGGCTGCTCCAAACAACATGCGTAACTTCTTTCAAACAGGGGTGAGTACAAACAATAACGTGAGTATTTCACATGCCGACGATAACGGTGATTTCAGCTTCTCAGCGACACAATTAAACCGTCGTGGGATTGTCCCGAATACAGATTTGAGTAGATCGACCCTTCAGACTTCTGTCGGTAAGAAATTATTCAATAATCGCCTAGAATTCAGAGCAAACGCAATGTACGTCGGTTCCGGTTCGAACAATGTTCCCAATGCCGGTTACGATGAAAGTTCTTCAGTAATGTATTCTTTCTTGTGGTTGCCGCGTAATACAGCGATCGATGACCTACGCGACTACTGGAAGCCTGGGCAAGAAAATGTGCAGCAGTCCTACGTTGAAGAATTATGGGGAAACAATCCATGGATGATTGTTAACGAGAACACGAACAGCTTTAACGCACGTCGTCTTCTCGGTGATATCAACGCTACTTATCACATCAATGACCGCATGAACCTACGCGTTCGTACGGGTCAAGACATGAAAAATGATATTCGTCAATATAGACGTGCAACTTCTACGAAAAAGTTCTTTTCGGTAGTTTCCGTGAAGACCGTCTTTCGTTCATGGAAAACAATACGGAAGCGCTTCTATCTTGGGCAAATGCTACACCTCTTGAGCAGAAAGACTTGAGAATTGACGCGAAGTTGGGTGGTAACTTGATGATGCAACAGAGCTCATCATTGATTGCCAACAACCCGCAATTATTGCAGCCGGGTGTGTTCACCCTGACCAATAATCGTTCAAACGTACAGACGGAAGGTCGTTATGCACGTAAAGCGATTCGCTCTATGTTCGGAATGGCTTCTTTTGCCTATAAAAGCATGTATTATTTAGACCTCAGTGCTCGGAACGACTGGTCTTCTACACTTCCTGTCGAAAACAACAGTTATTTCTACCCTGCAGCATCTGCATCGGTGGTGGTTTCAGAGATGGCGGATTTAGGTAAAATCAGTTTCTTAAAATTACGTGGTGCTTTGGCCCAGGTAGGTTCTGATACCGATCCTTACTTACTGAACAATACCTACAGTCCTTCCGCTATGTTTGGCGGTTATCCAGCCTTTGGTATTAACTCTTTCGCAACTAATCCTGATTTACGTCCGGAGCGCACAACCTCGAGCGAATTCGGTATCGATGCACGTTTTGCGAAAGGCCGTTACGGAATGGATCTTGCCGTTTATGATATGACCACAAAGGATCAAATCATTTATTTACCTGTGGCTTCTTCTACAGGTCGTTCTAGCCGTCTCGCGAATGGTGGTGCTATTCGCAATACGGGTATCGAACTTCAATTGTACGGTGATCTTGTAAAATCGAACAACTTCAAATGGAATTCACGGATCAACCTAGGTGCGAATCGCGCTGTAGTGGTTTCATTACCTGAAGGTGTAAGCGGTGGTTATCCAATCGTAGCGAACATGTTCCCGAACGATGGCGGTACTGCAGGTCTGGAGTATGTTGCTGTTGAAGGTGAATTATTGGGCCAATTAAAAGGTCTAACCTTTGAGCGTGACGCTGATGGCAACATCATTCACCAGGACGGTTATCCTATGGTTAGTGAAGAAAAAAGTACCATCGGTTCTTACCAGCCCAAAGCACGTATTGGATGGATGAATAGCTTCTCCGTAGGGAATTGGCAAGCAAATATTTTGTTTGACGGTCAAATCGGTGGTCTAATCTATTCACGTTCGCACACTTTGCACAACACTGCGGGTAACCTCGTAAATGACGATGATCCACATTTGGATATGAACGCTATAGATGGACGTGCTATTTCTAGCGTTTCATACGACAGTAACGGCCAGCCTGTTTACACAGAGGAATCTGCTGGAGGCGTTGTTGGAGCTGGAGTTATGTACGACAGTAACGGCAACTTAGTTGAAAACACCGTTTCTGTTCCACTTCGCGACTATTACTACAAATATTACGGTAACGTATGGAGAAGAGATAACATTGAACCGTCAACGTTTGATGCTTCTTACTTGAAATTACGTCAGCTGAGTGTGGCTTATACTGTACCAAAAGAAAAATTGGCTAATACTGGTCTAGAAGGACTTACCATCAGTTTTATTGGACGTAATCTTTTGCTATTCTCTAAGGTACCGACCATTGATCCTGAGACGTATTCTATTCGTAACGGACTCTTTGTAAACGGTTATGAAAGTACTTCAATGCCGTCATTACGAAGTTTCGGTTTTTCAATTAACGCGAACCTTTAAAAACGATAACAATGAAAAAATCATTATTTCTAGGCGCGCTTATCGCAATGGCAAGCCTTAGTTTTCAGAGTTGCGAAAAACTATCAACGATCAATGAAAACCCAAACGAACCATCGAATGTCGATGCCGGGGTTTTATTTACGGAAGGTGTGCGCTCTAGCGTGAATACTTCAGTTAACCAAAGCTATCTCTTAGGGAATTGCGCTTCACAATTAGCGGCAAAAACGCTCAAGAGCTGAAGTGGGTCAGTACAGCTGGAATGCCTTCCCTAATACTTGGAATCAGAACTATAAAAGTTTAGGCAACCTCATTGAAGCGGAACGTGTCGCTGCAGATGCGGGCAATGACCAAATGGAAGGCGCTGCTAAAGTCATGAAAAGTTGGGTGTTTAGCACCTTAACTTTAGCATATGGTGATATTCCATATAGTGAGGCCATCACAGGCTCTACGGACGCGAATTGGTTCCCTGCCTACGATTCACAAGAGGAAATCATCACTGGAACAAACGGTTTGTTGGAGGAATTGGCCGCTGCGGTCCAATTGCTGGATAACGGTGGTTCAATCGATGGCGATATTCTTTTTGGTGGTGATGCGGCAAAATGGAAAAAATTGGCCAATGCAATGCAATTGCGCTTGCTCATGTACATCTCTGAACAACAAGATGTAAGTAGCCAATTCGCTGCAATTGTCAGCACCGAATCACTGATGGAAAGCAATGCCGATAACGGCGTACTTACCTATACCGGTAACTTCCCGAACGAATACCCGCTGGTACCTCTGAAACAAGGTGATTTCGATGCAGTTGCATTAAGTGCTAATGCGCATGCGGCACTGGATACCTTAGATGACCCGCGTTTGTACGTTTATGCACGTCCTTACAATGCCGGAGATATCTTTAATGACCCAACGGTTACACCAACCTACAAAGGTGCAGACAACGGAAGTGAATCTTGTGATAAAACAGGATCGCGATTAGGGTATGCGTACTACAACTATCCTAACCATAATCAAGCGGGATCTATGGCTGAAGGTATTATCATGACCTATGCAGAGCAACAGTTCTTACTTGCAGAAGCTGCGCACAACGGCTGGATCACAGACGATGCTGCAACACACCACGCAAGTGCTGTTGAAGCTTCCATGGAATACTATGGTGCAGACTTCTCTATGACGAGTTGGACCGATTTTGCAGATTTCATCGCAAATTCTGGTGCGGGTTACGACAACAGTTTAAACAGTATTCGCCAGCAAAAATGGTTGGCCATGTTCTTTACAGGACTGGACAATTACTTTGAAGTAAGACGCTGGTACACGCAAGAAAATGGGAATTGGGCGAACCTTCCGTTCATTTCTGCTCCTTGTTCAAACACCAACGGAGACGCCTTACCCATGCGTTTTCTATACCCAGGAAATGAAGCTAGTTTAAATCCAACGAACTACTTCAACGCTATTGATGTGATGGGTGGCAACACTCAAAACACCAAAATGTGGGTGGTTAACCTGTAAGTCCTTTCTAACTAGTGTTAAGCAAATAGACCACGGTGTACTTCGGTACACCGTGGTTTACTATTAAAAAGTCATCAATGAGTGAACATGTAAGAAGTGATAAGAAAACGTTGTTCGGAGCAGCTATAAATCCGCCAGTGTTCTTCGGTTCATTGATTGTGCTACTCGCATTGATTAGCACCACCATTATCATCGGTGAACCTGTGGAGGAACTCTTTAGAACTGTGCAAGCCAGCATCAGTGATGCAGCTGGATGGTTCTTCATTTTGCTCGCCAACCTTCTTATGTTTTTCCTGATCTATTTAGCCTTTTCAAAATTCGGAAAGATTAGACTTGGGGGAGTAGATGCAAAACCCGATTTCTCCCGTATCTCTTGGTTTTCCATGCTGTTCTCTGCAGGCCTGGGTATAGGACTTTTGTTTTATGGGGTCGCTGAACCTATTTACCACTTTAACGACAACCCGTTTGTCGACAATACAGATACCATCGCCGCAGCGAGAAGCGCCATGGGTATCACATTCTACCACTACGGTATTCAAGCTTGGAGCATCTACGCAACAGTAGGATTAGCCCTCGCCTTTTTTACGTTCAATCTCAAACTACCCTTACGATTCGAAGTATTTTCTATCCGCTACTTGGAGACAAAATTTACGGACGCTGGGGAGATTTAATTGATATCATCTCTGTAATCGCCACCGTTGTAGGTCTGGCGACCTCACTGGGATTAGGAGCGCAACAGGTGAATGCAGGTTTAGAATACCTTTTCGGTATCGGCTATTCACGAGAAGCTCAAATGATCATTATCGCCGTCATTACGACCCTCGCTACCCTTTCCCTGCTTGCCGGATTAGATAAAGGCATTCGAAGACTCAGCGAAGTCAATATGGGTTTAGCTATGGTATTACTGGTGTTTGTACTTGCAATTGGACCTACAGCTTTCCTAATGGACAGCTTCGTACAGAATCTAGGCTACTACATCGATAACTTTTTCAAAATAGGTCTATGGACGGAATCTTTTGTTGGGGTTAAAGATGATTCTAACTGGCAAAATGTATGGACCGTATTCTACTACGCTTGGTGGATTGCATGGTCACCGTTTGTAGGGATATTCATTGCACGCGTATCCAAAGGCCGTACCATCACTGAATTTATTCTAGGCGTGGTCCTTGTTCCCTCTCTTTTGACTTTCCTATGGATGAGTATTTTCGGAGGTAGTGCACTGTACTTTGAACTGCTCGGAGACCACGGCATTACTGCTGCAGTAAATGAAAATGTCGCTACTGCCATATTTAAATTATTAGAAAGGTACCCCTTAGTTAGCATATCTTCTGGTCTAGCCATCTTACTTACCACTAGCTTCTTTGTTACTAGCTCTGACAGCGGTTCAATGGTGGTTGATACGCTAACCTCTGGTGGGCGTCATAATGCACTTACAAAGATTCAGAAGATTTTTTTTAGGGCCGCTATGGAAGGAACTACTGCTTCAGTACTCTTGCTTTATGGAGGACTTACAGCTCTTCAGAGCGCTACCACTATTACGGGTTTAGCGTTCGCAATTATTCTCGTCATTATGGTCATCAGTTTTTATATGAGCATAGAAAAATACTACGACGACCACTTTAGTAATAAAGAAAAAAAAAACAGCTCTTAGTATAACGATAAAAAAAGGCAAAGGCCCGGGAAACCCGGACCTTTGCCTTTTGACCAAATCATGGGTGATCACGATACTGTCGTCTGAAGCTTTTCTCTCCCGGGGCAGCGTATGTTACTTACTAGTAATAGATCTTAGCGTTCAAATTCGAATAACTCCTCTATGGCACATTGAAATAGTTCTGCCATTTTAAAAGCCGTTGGCAAGCTTGGATCAAACTTTTCTTTTTCAATCGCATTAATGGTCTGCCTCGAAACCCCTATTAAATCCCCAAATTCTTCCTGCGTCATTTTCAATAGTTTACGACGCTCTTTCACTGAATTCTTCATGCAAATCGCTTTCTATTCACAAGCATGGTTATATAAAAACTGATTCCCTGGACAAGAATTAAAAAACCAATTTCAGCAGATTCAATAAGACCATTTTGTTCCATCATCGAATACGAAATTCCAAATACCACCGTAATACCGAGGGATACCGCCATAGCTTCAAGTTGGATTTTCTTTTCTAGTTCGTCCATCGTGTGAAACTGCCCAACGTTCGCTAGAATAGCACCAATTCCAATAATCAAGTTTAGCGCGATTGCAACTACAGTCAACGTACGTGTTTCCCATAAAAACATTGGCCCAAAGGTTGAAATGGCGGTCGATACTACCCACAAGACAGTCCATAAAGCCAATTTTATCGTAGCACGTTTTCTCTGTTCTTTCATTTTTGTAAAGTTTAGTTGACAAAAGTAACTGGATTTATTTAAATGTCAATAAGACTTTACATTTTATTTCTCACCCGTACGTTGCGCTAGGTGTATTCGAGTCATATCGCGGCGAATCGAGCAGGTGGAAAGCACTCCTTGAGCTTTATATAAGCCTCAATGAACTTTAAACTTCAGTATACTTTTAGCTAATGATTGCACTATTGATAACTGACTATTAAACCCTCATTTCGATGCTTTGATAGTTCCTATCTTGTTCTGGTATTAACATCAAGCAAACAAGCTGCGGTTTCGGCTTGTTTGGTTAGGCACTATTTTACGTCATACTGATCAAAAACCTTCTAGAAGAACGTTGTCGATTATGTTTAGACAGCTCCTTATTGTGGTCTTGTTCCTATTCATGGGAACTAAAGTAACTGCTTCGCATTACGTGGGCGGGGAAATCACCTATACCACTACAGGAAATGGCATTTATAACATAACCTTGACCGTTTACAAAGACTGTGGAGCTTTTACGGCTGGTTTCCCATCAAGCGTCACCGTATCAATGCTTAATAATTTAACAGGATCAAGCGTAGCTGCAGTCACATTATTTCCTGGTAATGAAATAGCGCTTCCAAACTCCTACAGCCCTGCCTGCGTTTCTAATTTACCCACATTCTGTATTTCAAAGAAGGTCTATACGGGAACCCTTTATTATAGCGGCACGCTAACCAATGGATTCACTTTTACCTATGGAAACTGTTGTAGAAATTATACCATATCCAATATTGTAAGCCCCGGCTCGACATCGATGACCTATAAAACGGAAACCTTCCCTGCCGGAGTAGGCATTCAAAATAGCACACCTACATTCATCGTCAACCCGCCCACGATAGTTGCAGGAGGTATCCCAATAACTATTCCCTTTGCTGCTAATGATGCCGACGGTGATTCTTTGTATTATGAATTTACGAATGCTTTAAATGGAAGTATCACTTCACCTGTCACTTACTCATCAGGATACTCTGGAACAACTCCACTTCCTTCAAGCCCGGCCGCGACTATTAATGGCAATACAGGCTTAATTAGTGCCAATTTAAATTTGCAAGGACAGTATGTTGTAGCAGTAGCAATTTACGAATATCGCAACGGCCTTTTGTTAACTAAGACTCAACGAGACTATCAATTCAATATTGCTATCGTTAACGGCATGAGCATTGCTCTAAGTAATTACCAGCCTATTCATTGTGCTGGCGATTCTTCAGGCGTGCTTGGAGTTCAAGTCTTTAACGGAACGTTGCCCTACAATTACTCATGGAGCAACGGAGGATCAACAGCAGTGATTAATGGCATCGGGTCTGGAACCTATTCTGTAGTTTGTGAAGATGCCATAGGTTGTAAAGATTCACTAGAGGTAACGCTGAATGAACCTGACTCCTTCTCTTAAATGTATCGATTGTTCAGGCCTCATGTAAAGCTGTTGCCGATGGAATAATCAACTTAAATCTTACGGGTGGCCGTGCACCGTATTCCTACGTTGTCGATGCGGTAACTTACCCCACATCGACCATTACAGGCCTTCTCGCAGGATCACACCAAGTAGTGGTTAGAGACTCCGCAAATCTATGTACTATCGATACGACGATTATTGTACCCTATGATACCAACTGGAACGACGTCGTTGTCGACTCCATCTTCACTCCCTCCTGCAGCTACACTGCTGATGGACAGATTCAGCTCGATAACACCAACGGATTTAACCTCAACTGGCTCGACAACAACAGCACAAGCGCCCTACGCAGCAACCTCAACTCAGGAACCTACACCGTCGAAGTCGCCAACAGTCAAGGCTGTAAAGACTCGATAACCGCGGTAGTACCCGCTAGAGATAGCCTCTTCTGGAACCAGTTCAACACAACCATCACCGCTTGTTTAAGCGCGAACAACGCGCAGATCAGCTTCCAAGCAACCGGTGGTGTTGCACCCTACAACTACCTCTTAAACAACACAACACTACCCGGTACAATCGCTGACAGCCTGTTCGCAGGTACCTACACCATCACCCTGCAAGACAGCGTTGGATGCCAGATCGACTCCACCGTTACCATCGCTGCCGATACCAACTGGAACGACGTCGTTGTCGACTCCATCTTCACTCCCTCCTGCAGCTACACTGCTGATGGACAGATTCAGCTCGATAACACCAACGGACTTAACCTCAACTGGCTCGACAACAACAGCACAAGCGCCCTACGCAGCAACCTCAACTCAGGAACCTACACCGTCGAAGTCGCCAACAGTCAGGGATGTAAAGACTCGATAACCGCGGTAGTACCCGCTAGAGACAGCCTCTTCTGGAACCAGTTCAACACAACCATCGCCGCTTGTTTAAGCGCGAACAACGCACAGATCAGCTTCCAAGCAACCGGTGGTGTTGCTCCCTACAACTACCTCTTAAACAACACAACACTACCCGGCACAATCGCCGACAGCCTATTCGCAGGTACCTACACCATTACCCTGCAAGACAGCGTCGGATGCCAGATCGACTCCACCGTTACCATCGCTGCCGATACCAACTGGAACGATGTCGTTGTCGACTCCATCTTCACTCCCTCCTGCAGCTACACTGCTGATGGACAGATTCAGCTCGATAACACCAACGGATTTAGCCTCAACTGGCTCGACAACAACAGCACAAGCGCCCTACGCAGCAACCTCAACTCAGGAACCTACACCGTCGAAGTCGCCAACAGTCAAGGCTGTAAAGACTCGATAACCGCGGTAGTACCCGCTAGAGATAGCCTCTTCTGGAACCAGTTCAACACAACCATCGCCGCTTGTTTAAGCGCGAACAACGCACAGATCAGCTTCCAAGCAACCGGTGGTGTTGCTCCCTACAACTACCTCTTAAACAACACAACACTACCCGGTACAATCGCCGACAGCCTGTTCGCAGGTACCTACACCATCACACTGCAAGACAGCGTTGGATGCCAGATCGACTCCACCGTTACCATCGCTGCCGATACCAACTGGAACGACGTCGTTGTCGACTCCATCTTCACTCCCTCCTGCAGCTACACTGCTGATGGACAGATTCAGCTCGATAACACCAACGGACTTAACCTCAACTGGCTCGACAACAACAGCACAAGCGCCCTACGCAGCAACCTCAACTCAGGAACCTACACCGTCGAAGTCGCCAACAGTCAAGGCTGTAAAGACTCGATAACCGCGGTAGTACCCGCTAGAGATAGCCTCTTCTGGAACCAGTTCAACACAACCATCGCCGCTTGTTTAAGCGCGAACAACGCACAGATCAGCTTCCAAGCAACCGGTGGTGTTGCTCCCTACAACTACCTCTTAAACAACACAACACTACCCGGCACAATCGCCGACAGCCTGTTCGCAGGCACCTACACCATCACCCTGCAAGACAGCGTTGGATGCCAGATCGACTCCACCGTTACCATCGCTGCCGATACCAACTGGAACGATGTCGTTGTCGACTCCATCTTCACTCCTCCTGCAGCTACACTGCTGATGGACAGATTCAGCTCGATAACACCAACGGATTTAACCTCAACTGGCTCGACAACAACAGCACAAGCGCCCTACGCAGCAACCTCAACTCAGGAACCTACACCGTCGAAGTCGCCAACAGTCAAGGCTGTAAAGACTCGATAACCGCGGTAGTACCCGCTAGAGATAGCCTCTTCTGGAACCAGTTCAACACAACCATCACCGCTTGTTTAAGCGCGAACAACGCGCAGATCAGCTTCCAAGCAACCGGTGGTGTTGCACCCTACAACTACCTCTTAAACAACACAACACTACCCGGTACAATCGCTGACAGCCTGTTCGCAGGTACCTACACCATCACCCTGCAAGACAGCGTTGGATGCCAGATCGACTCCACCGTTACCATCGCTGCCGATACCAACTGGAACGACGTCGTTGTCGACTCCATCTTCACTCCCTCCTGCAGCTACACTGCTGATGGACAGATTCAGCTCGATAACACCAACGGACTTAACCTCAACTGGCTCGACAACAACAGCACAAGCGCCCTACGCAGCAACCTCAACTCAGGAACCTACACCGTCGAAGTCGCCAACAGTCAGGGATGTAAAGACTCTATAACCGCGGTAGTACCCGCTAGAGACAGCCTCTTCTGGAACCAGTTCAACACAACCATCGCCGCTTGTTTAAGCGCGAACAACGCGCAGATCAGCTTCCAAGCTACCGGTGGTGTTGCACCCTACAACTACCTCTTAAACAACACAACACTACCCGGCACAATCGCCGACAGCCTGTTCGCAGGGACCTACACCATCACACTGCAAGACAGCGTCGGATGCCAGATCGACTCCACCGTTACCATCGCTGCCGATACCAACTGGTACAGTTTACTTCTGGATACCATCATTTCACCGTCATGTTTTGGTTTGTCAGATGGGAAAATTTTATTTAACTCAAGTGGATTTGACCCTAATACAACATTTGGCTGGTTGGATAAACCATTAGCCGGATTGAACAGAGATACCTTATCTGCCGGTACCTACACGTTATTTATAAATAATGCCGGACTTTGCTTTGATACTTTATCTTTCGTGGTGATGGAGCCGGATCTTCTCAAGATAGATTCTCTTTTCACGATGAACACAACGTGTTTAACTGCTTCAGATGGTGAAATAGCTGTATTTGTTTCTGGCGGTACGCAACCGTATAGTTATTATGTGAACGGCAGTGCACAAACGCCACCATTAAATAGTTTTAGTACCGGAACCTATAACATCGAGGTGAGCGATACGAGGGGATGTACAACAGATACCACCGTTAATGTAGGGTACTATCAAAATTGGTACAATATTGTGCTTCAAAATGAGATTTCCCCTTTATGTTACGGAGATTTTACGGGAGAGATTATTCTTTCAACTAGCGATGGTAACCCCCCAAATGTGACGTGGCAATGGAGCGATGACCCTAACGCAAACTTTAGTCGAACAGGGTTAAGCAGCGGCACCTATGTATTAACTATTTCTGATTTATCGGGATGTCAAGATTCGATGGTAGTTGTATTAGATGAACCCGATAAAATTGGTTTTCTTCCAGTCGTGACTGAAGAAACCTGTTTTGGCGATAAACAAGGGACCATAGACTTGAACCCATTTGGAGGGACGAAACCGTATTCGATCAGCTGGCTTGGCTCCTCCGCTGTAGGGAGTATACTGACAGGAACACAGGTAGGTACCTATTATCCGACATTGATTGATAATAATGGCTGTGTACGCTCTGATACTATAACGGTTAACGGACCCGATTCTCTCTATTTCATCACAAATATTAGAAACCCAAAGACGTGTTCAAGTTTCGACGGTCTTATTGAAATGCTTCCTTTCGGAGGGTTTTCGCCTTATAGTTACTATTTGAATACTGCAATGACGAACGCTGTTACTACCGGACTTGGACCAGGTAACTATATCTTAGAAGTTCAAGATTCTAAGAATTGTTCCATCTCCGAAAACATCTCACTGACCGTGATTGACAGATACGCCTTATACATCCCTAATGCATTCACTCCGGGAAACGATAATATTAATGAAGAATTCAAAATAGGAGGAGATCCTTCATGCTTTACAGACGTTGAATTTATCATATTTAATAGATGGGGCCAAGAGGTTTTCAGAACGGAAGAGCCTTTTACTGATTTCTGGAATGGTCAACAATCTGGAAAAGATTCGGACCAAGCGAGTTTCCAATATTTCTTCCTTTCAAACGAGCGCACTGAAGCGGGTAAAATTCTTTTAATACGATAAGGAGGCACCCTTCACCGAACTTATTTGCGTACTCTAAAAATCATTCGCATTAAAATGAGTACACAATACTTATTTATCGTAATATTGCAATGTTAATTCATGCAAATGGGCGTGAGGGTTCGCGAGTAAGCTATTGTATTAACGCAAAACGCTGGTCTGAAATAAGTACACAATTCGCTCAATTATTTGAGCAGTATGA
Organism: Cryomorphaceae bacterium; assembly: GCA_038143125.1. Classification (GTDB taxonomy): domain Bacteria; phylum Bacteroidota; class Bacteroidia; order Flavobacteriales; family Schleiferiaceae; genus UBA10364. Next base: position 13,130 of record JAYQLJ010000006.1, on the reverse strand, counting down.
ACCAACTACTCTTGACGACTGCTGCTAAGGAAAAAATTTTAACGCATTTATCGTAATATAGCAATAAACCAATTATTCATGAAGTTATCCGAAATCAAATTTACCCTAGATCAATTGAGCGAGGTGCAGTTTAAAATGCCCAATGGCGAAGCAGTTCCACAACACTTTCATATCACAGAAGTTGGGGTATGTACCAAACGTTTTATCGACTGTGGAGGAACATTACGAAATGAATCTATTATCAACTTTCAGCTCTTCACAGCAGAAGATTTTGATCATCGCCTTGGTACAGATAGAGTTAAAATCCATCATTGAAATCGCAGAAAAAAGACTTGGTCTTGAGGATCTAGAAATCGAAGTGGAATATCAAAAAAGACACCATAGGTAAGTACCATCTTGAATTTAATGGAAATACCTTTTTATTGATACCTACCCAAACCGACTGCTTAGCTATGGATAACTGCGGTATTCCAATTTCCAAACCACAGAAATCGCAAATTTCATCAACCTCTTGTGCACCCGGGTCAGGCTGCTGCTAATTACGAAACAATCAAAATTACACTCGACAATAACTTTATTTCAATGAAAAAGTATACTCCATTTTTTACTGTCGCACTAGTGCTGTTCAGTCTATCCAGCTTCGGACAAGTTACTTCGCCGGTAAAAATCAATGCTGAATTAAGGAAAACGACCGCGCAATTGGTGGCCGAAACGCATTTAATTACGGAAGAGCGCAAAGAACAATTGATTGAGTTAGGAGACTTCTTAATTGAGCAGCGTACTACCTCTAAAGAGACCAAAGTCTTATTCGTATGTACGCATAATTCGAGACGAAGCCATATCTCAGATACCTGGTTCCAATATGGTCTGGTCTATTATGGTATTTCCGGTTACCAGTCTTTTTCTGGAGGATTGGAGGCTACAGCTTTTAATCCAAATGCTATCGGCGCATTAGAACGTGCAGGCTTTTCCGTTGCTTTTGACGAAAAAATTGTTAATCCAGTTGTATCCGTTAGTCCTGGTCATTATCCAGTTTGGCAAAAACAATCCAAAGTATATACCCACGCGACTAATCCTAAGCAAGGCTTTATTGCTGTCATGGTTTGTTCTGACGCAGATCAATCATGTCCCGTTGTAGATGGTGCTGTAGGAGATTCGCTTTGCCGTATGACGACCCCGCCACTTTGATGGCACACCATCACAGGATCTTAAGTACGACGAAACAGTCGCCCAAATAGGGAGAATTTCCTCTTCTTAACCAGTTATATGAAGCAAAAACTCATTGTAGCTGAAGAAAGGACTGCTGGACAAAAATAGATTTAAACTACAACAAGAGTTTAGTTCAGTGACGCGCAGGATTGCCAACCTTGCTGCGCATGGTTGGCGCACCCGTTAAAGAGGTGCTCAACCTGCCAAACGCCTATTGATCCTTAAAAAAGCCTTATTATGAAGTTAACCACTTAGGTGTAACCTATACTTCACATGAAATTGGTAAGTTTGCGTTACATTATTACCTAACCCATGAATATGAAACCATTATTCCCGTTTTTGGCATGCTAACCGGGATTCTTATTCCTGTAGCCGTATTTATCTGGCTGTACTATGATGCGAAGAACCAACGAGAGGCCGTTGTCGAAATTGCAAAGCATTTAGAAGAGCCTGCCAAACTAGACAAACTTCTTACCCTATTTGATGAAAGAAAGAAGGAGCCAATAGATTACAGAAGGGGTGGTGGGATCTACTGTCTTTGTAGGTTTGGGACTTTTCTCATTTGGATTTTTTTCCTCGGTAATATCCTAAAAGGAATTGGTGCGCTCGTAGGACTTATCGGTGTTGGCACCATGATAGCAGGGTACTTATATCCAAATACTGAAAAGGAATTAACGGATGCGGTTGACCACTTCGAAAAGAAATAACAATGGGCAAGAACCATCAAAAACTCTTAAACAAACTGGAAGAATTTCGGAAGCGTTCGGGATTGACCCAAGAAGGTCTTTCCGTGCAAGCTGAAGTGTCTAGAAAAAGTATCAATGCTATAGAGAACGGCATCTATGTGCCTTCGACAGTCCTTGCACTAAAATTTCGAGAACATTAAATTGTAACGTAGAAGACCTCTTCCAATTACCATAGATTTTGCACAGTTTCTTATTTCAAATTTAAACGCTTAAAAGGCATCCCCAAGGCTTTTGGAATTGTACTACTGGTTTACGGGGCGGCAACACTTACCAGCTGTACTAAAGACCTCATTTATTTTCCAAAATCTGTAGCAGAGGAGGTTGAAAAAACACTGAATAATGGGTACAATGGAATCATCGTTTGTGTCAATCAAGAAGGGCAATCGACTTTGTATTCAGCCGGATGGAATAATCCAGAAAATGAAGTACCAGCAGATCCCCATTCCCCTCTTTAAGATTGCGAGTATTAGCAAGCTCTATATCGCGGCAGCTACCGTAAAATTGATCGCCGATGAACAACTATCCTTAGAACAATCATTGGCAGAATTCATACCGGAAGTAGCCGACAGTATCGAATATGCTAATGAAATTACGCTCAGGATGATGTTGCAACACCGCAGTGGCATACCTGAGTTTATTTACAAACCTGACTTTGCAGATAGCGACCCACAAGAAAGTTACTTGACAACCGCGAAATTAATTTTTAGCCAGGACGCCGATTTTAAACCAGGAAAAAAATACCGTTACTCGAACACTAACTACCTATTAATTGGTGAAATATTAGATCGTACACTGGGCTACTCACATCACACCTATATCCGTGAAGAAATCTTGACCCCACTAAACCTAGAGAACACCTACAGCTTGCTGAGTGAAGTGATAGCAATGATGTGATGAGCGGCTATTATATTGGACACCTCTTCGACCTAAAAATGAATGATTACACCCGGCCAGGAGGATCGATGATCTCTACGGGCAGAGGAGGTCAGCATATTTCTAAGGGCCTTAGTGGACGGTTCCCTACTCAATACTAAGGAACAGGAAATCTATTCTTCAGTCTATGAATACGAGCATACGGGCTGGCTCAACGGATACACGAGTATCGCCTGATATGAAGAAGATATCGATGCTGTTATCGTTCAATTCGTAAATACGAGTAAAGATGAAATGTTCTGGGCTCCCTGAAAGGTCCTACAATAGAACTTAAAGGCCATCAAAAAGTAGGTTTTTCTTCACACGATACTCATAACAGTGCTAAAGAAAACTGTTCTATTTTACTCTCTCGCGATTGGATAAAGCATATAGATATCTCCTACTGGGGGCGGGCGGTGTAGGTTAATGCTGTTTTCTGAGGAGCCTGGCAACTCGGCCATTTCTTGGTCGGTAAAAATGCGGCTGTGGATCATGAATCGTTTCCGGTGGGGATTTCGATGAGAATGAGGAACCGCGGCCTGGAGTAACTGTGTTTCCAATATTCATATTGGGACGAAGACATATAAAATGGTGCTCCATCAACAGTGCCTAAGAAAATATCAACTTCCCCAACCTTGAAATCATCCAAAGCGAAACACATTGGTGAGCTACCATCACAGCACCCTCCACTTTGGTGGAACATGATTGGACCGTGGAAGGCACGGAGTTCATCCATTAGGGCTTTGCTTCAGGGGTAAATCAACTCTGGATTCATTGTGTTTTGATGTTTTGTATGTTCAAGCTCAAGTTAAAAAGGCACCCTAAATAAAAAGGACGCCTTTACGGTTTACATTCAACATCTTCTTTTGCCTAGAAGAAACCTAGTGCATTCTTATCGTAAGAGATGAGCATGTTTTTGTTCTGACGGTAGTGATTCAACATCATCAAGTGTGTTTCACGACCGAAACCACTCTGCTTGTAACCACCGAAGGCAGCGTGAGCAGGGTAGGCGTGGTAACAGTTTACCCAAACGCGGCCGGCTTCGATGGCACGTGGTACTTGGTAGAGTTCGTGCGAATCACGCGTCCAAACGCCGGCTCCAAACCGTAGAGCGTATCGTTTGCAATCTCAAGTGCTTCTTCCGTGGTTTTAAAGGTGGTTACTGCTGACTACAGGACCGAAGATTTCCTCTTGGAATACACGCATCTTATTGTGGCCTTTCAAAATGGTTGGTTGGATGTAATATCCGTTTGAATAATCTCCATCGAGCTCTGCTGCGCTACCACCGCAAAGGACTTCAGCACCTTCTTCCTTGCCAATCTCAATGTAGTTCAGGATTTTATTGAATTGGTCCTCAGAAGCTTGAGCCCCCATCATGGTGTTCGTCAAATGGATTCCCCATTTTGATAGCGTTGGTACGCTCGATCACTTTGCTCCATAAATGCTTCGTAAATGTCTTCATGTACCAAAATGCGTGAAGGACATGTACATACTTCACCTTGGTTCAACGCGAACATTACGGCACCTTCAACCGCCTTGTTGAGGTATTCGTCATCTGCTTCCATTACCGATGGGAAGAAGATGTTTGGCGACTTTCCACCGAGCTCCATAGTCACTGGATTCAGGTTTTCAGAAGCGTATTGCATGATCAAGCGACCTGTGGTGGTTTCACCTGTGAAGGCAACCTTGTGCACCCGAGAGCTTTGAGCGAGAGGCTTTCCAGCTTCAGGTCCGAAACCGTGAACGATATTCAAAACACCTGGAGGAATGAGGTGTCCGACGAGTTCCATAAGAACCAGATAAACCTACCGGTGTTTGCTCTGCTGGTTTAACGATAACACAGTTCCCTGCAGCGAGTGCTGGAGCAATCTTCCATGCTGCCATAAGAAGCGGGAAGTTCCAAGGGATGATTTGTGCAACTACGCCTACCGGCTCTTTGATGTTCATACTTACAGTGTGCTGGTCGAGTTCACTTACAGAACCTTCCTCTGCACGGATGACACCTGCGAAGTAGCGGAAATGATCGATCACTAGGGCGACATCGGCATTGATGGTCTCGCGGATACTTTTTCCGTTGTCAAGGGTTTCGATGGCGGCGAGTTTGTGGTGGTTGGCCTCAACGATGTCGGCTATTTTAAAAGCATGTTGCTGCGCTCGGTAACCGAAGAATGTTTCCAGGTAGCGTATGCGGCGTGTGCTGCATCAAGTGCAAGCTCTACGTCTTTACTGTTACTGCGCGCTACTTTTGTGATGACCGTGCCGTCTGTAGGTGTGGTGACATCGAAGTAGTGGCCATCCACGGGAGCGACGAATTTTCCGCCGATGTAATTTCCGTAATCTGCCTTTAGCGTTGGGCGATCGAATAAGGTAGTACTCATAGTGCTGTGTTTTAGTATTGATATTGCTTTGGTCTAAATTGGAATATAAAATGTCAAAACGCCCTTTAATCAGTCTCATTGTTTTGTACAATAATCTCATAATGAGAACGAGGCAAATTCAAAAACCAATTTTTAGGTAACTTAACCCTACCGAAACCGCCAATACCATCCGCCGTATGCTCAACGCCGTTAATCTCAAACAAAAACACAAGATCTTCTTCTAAACCTCAGCGCGAGGTCGAGCACCGTACCGCACACCATTCTGAGGTGAGCATATTAAATGTGTTCGAGACCCAAAAGGCATCCTATGAGTTTGACCTGGTTTTTCACAACCCTGTTGTGGTGAGCATGATTCAGGGCAAGAAGGTGATGCATCTAGGCGACCGTGACCCGTTTGAGTTTGTTCCAGGTGAGACGATCGCAATGCCTCCGCGGAGTCGATGACCATAGATTTTCCGGAGGCGAACAGGAACAACCCCACCCAGTGTATGGCGCTGGAGATTTGCCCAGAGCTGATCTCTGATGTGGCGCTGTGGATGAACGAGCAGCATACTCGCTTAGAAGACAAAGAATGGAGCTGGTCGCAGCGAAACTTTCACGTGAATAATTCGAAGGATCTGTCGTTTGCGACGAATACGCTGATCGACACGATGATAAATGAGGACAGCGTGCGAGATTTGAAGGCGTCTCTGATCACCCGTGAGCTGGTGGCACTATTGCTGCGCACCGGGGCGAAGAACTTCTTATTGGAAAATGCGATGGCGCTGCATATGTCCCATCGTTTGGCCTATGCAATTCATTATATACGCACGAACATAACTTCGGAGATTCATGTAGAGGAATTGGCCGATAAGGCTTGTCTTTCCCGTGCCCAATTTTTTCCGTGCCTTTAAAAACGAAATCGGCATGACCCCTGTCCAGTTTATTAATTCTGAACGCATCGCCCGAGCGAAACGTGCCCTAAAGAAACCGAGCATGAGCCTCTCAGATGCAGCAATCTACGCGGGGTTCAAAAGTCAAAGTTATTTCAACCGCGTGTTTAAAGCCTTCACAGGAACTACTCCCAGGCTTTCCGCATGTCGAACAGCATGTTCGCGGTATAGCGCGCAGTCTCCTAGTCTTTTTCCCATTTTGAGATCTCATATTGCCAACTTTTACTCTTGTTAAATCTCTTCTTAGTTTTCACATTACTTTGAAAGCCGTAGGTAAATCCAACCCGAGCATTTACAGGATATTCATTTGCATTTGCGCCAATACCAAAGTTCAAGTAGGGTGTTAGTACCCCTCTTCTATAGGGACGGTTTTGTCCAATCGAAAACCCTAAGTAATATTCCCAACCAACAAGAAAAGGCCTTGGATTGGCATTTGATGGGGATGAAAATTCACAGATTTAAAGTGCTTTATTTCTCCACCCAGACCGTAAAACATATTCTTAAATCTTTTTCTTGGGTGGTATCTGATTTCAGGACAAATACCAACAAGTCGATTTTCTGTAAAAACAGTTTCATTTACATCCCCATGAAGTTTATGCTTTCCGTAGTGAGCAGCGAATGGAATATTCACAGTGATTTTCTTAGCTAAACTAAATTCAGCAGAAATTTCACCCCCAATATTCAAATAGACGTCTTCTTCGAACCATGGAGAATAATTAGCCAAAACACTCGGACCGACTCTAATATAGGTCTGTGCGACTAGTGATTGACAACAGAAAAACAACACACTACAAGAACTCTCCCCCTTATCTTCATACTATGCATTATGTAATATACCAAGTTTGATTGATAACGAGGTACGTCCCTTAAACGTATATAAGGCCGGTCCAATCAAAAGGTGTTTCATTAATCTGTCCGATTCAAGACATAAAAAAGCCCTGATGCTGTGCATGAGTGAATTATACCTCAGTGAGACCATCCAATAGCTTGAATTTATTATTCGGAATATTTCGAATACACGTTTGGATTCACGTGTAATTCCATAATACCAATGTTTTAGGTGCCTTTACGTTTGGTTTCAAACAAAATTTCGAATTCAAAGTAAGATAGAATAGTGGATTTGGTTGTTTTACTCTGCGCCTCGAAGTGCGCGGCAATAAAATCTATTCCACCATTAATTTCACAATTCTTTTCTGCTTAGCAACATTCACAGATAAAAGATATTCTCCTTTAGACAATTTCAGTTCATCAATAAAAGTGCACCCACTACATCTGAATACTCTTTACTAAAGACTTCTTTACCATCAATAGAATGGATCGTAATGAATACGTAATCCTGTGGCGTATTCATTTCAATCGTCAGCGAGTGACCGTCAAATGGGTTCGGATAAATAGACTCCTCTATGATAAATTCATCTTCCACAGAAAAGGCATGTCCTGAAGAATTCGCCGTAATAGCGAAGGAGTTCAAGTTATATTCGTTAGTTAGAGAGCGTATTTTAATAAGCTGGATCCCTGCATCTAGATAGAACCCTCCAGATACCGAATTTTCCCAAATTTGCCATCCACCAGTATTTGGCGTAAACACAGTAACCAAAGTACTTCCTGCTTCATCTAACACTTCAAAATTACCATTCTTCCAAGCAGCTGCCGACCGGGTGGTGAGGTAATATGTACCAGCTGTAGCAACATCAATATAATACTCCAACCAATCTCCTTCATCGATATACCCCATATTTAGGCCACCTCCAACATCCTGACAAGATTCCGTCTGCATTCCATTCATATAGATGTAATCTTCTGCTTCAAAGACTCGGTATAGCAATCTCATTCAAATCACCTGTGGTAGCAACTGTCGAAACGATAGAAGATAGATTTCCGCCAAAATCTTTGCTTGTACACCAAAGGTATATTGTGTTAAAGGCTGAAGATATTTTAGTGTCGTTTCAGATCCTGAAACTGAATCTACTAAGACACTATCCTGGTAGATGTAATATCTTTCACATATTCATTATCCGTAGATAAGTCCCAGGATAGATCCACAGTGACTCCGGAAATATTAGCCAGTAAATTAGACGGATCCGTCGGTGGTATTGAGTCATTTGCTCCTAAATCGAAGTCATAAACTCTAACAAAATCTACAACCATCTGTTGAGGCCAAACTCCTGAATGATCAATAGTACCTCTAGAGAGCCTCCTACTGCTATATTTAACAATAAATGGTGAGGAATATCGTACGGCCATTCTGAAAAGGTTTTATACTCATTCTCAAAGGTGAAAATAATCTCGTCATCATAGTACCAATCCAAATGATCGATACCATTCCAACGTGTAGGTATGGAAAGTATTAACGACGTCCGTAAAGAATTTCCCACCACTTTGATCCGTACCATACAAATGATTGTAAGCACCCGTATGAATCGTCCCGAAGACATAATTTAAATAATTCCCACGGTGTTCCATGATATCTATTTCGCCACAGTCCGGCCAGTTTCCGTACGACCAGTTAGTAGGTAAGGTCCAAATAGCAGGCCAAGTTCCTCCTGTACTAGGTAGTTTAGCTCGAATCTCTATTCTACCATAGAGAAAGTCACCCTTGTTCGAGGTATTCATCCTTGAAGAGGTATACTGATTCGAACCAACTGTTTGCTGACGCGCCTCGATCACTAAATGGCCGTTTTGAACTGATGCGTTCGTGCCGTTGGTGTAATATTGAGCTTCGCCGTTCCCCCAGCCACTTCCACCTACTTGGAAATTCCACTTAGATGTATCCACTTGGGTACCATTGAACTCATCTGCCCAGCTAATAGCCCAAGGGATGGAACGAGTACTGATCGGCAAAACAGAAGACGAAGCCTGATTTCCAGCCAAATCACAAGCTTTTACTTGAAGACTTAGATTGGTATTAGGCGGCAGTTTATCTAAAACAAGTACCGTATCGGTGTTAAAGGCAAGGAACTTCGAGTTATTATAAATCTTATAACCAGTAACTATGGTGGTGGTATCTGATGAAGCATTCCAAACTAGACGAATCTTGTGTACATCTGTAACTGTATCGAGTACCAATGGAACCGAAGGAAAGTCAGAGTCATTCGGATTAGTTAATTTGAACTCAAACCAATTCAAGTTAAAGCCACCACTTGCTGCTTGTAATCGAATCGTCTGAACGCCTTGATTGGAGGGAAATAGGCGCGCTCGAAATCGTTTGCCATATCTGCCACCCTCCGGTTGCGGTAATATTCATTGCGCCAAGAGAAGTACCCGACTGATTTACAACGCTGACGTTACCACCTCCATTCAAACTTGCAACTCTGAAATCAAATACATAATCCCCCCGCAACCGGCACATTCAATGAATACTCCATCCAATCACCGGTATCAATCCAACCCAAATTCAAACCTTTTCCATCATCTGAACAACCTTCAAGTTGGACGCCCGACATGGTACTGTAATCTTCCGCTTGAATGAATATCTGACCAAACGACATGGTAGAAATGAGAAGAGATAATCCTGCAGTCCAGGATAATTTCAGACTTTGATTCATAACAAAATTTAGTTGACTTCGGTCAAATATATTTTAAACTCTCCTCAAAGCTCAGAGTCTCTTGGAAGACAAATCTGAGACAAACTAAACACCTCTGTTTAATTACGAGCACAAACGATGTCCGTCGTTTGTCCCAACGCCTCCGGAACCAATTCCGTAACTATGTAGGCAACAAAAAATATATTTAGAATGCGCCGCCATTTCATCTTTACATTGCTCATAAGTAGCGTGCTCAGCTCCTGTATTCTCAAAACCAAAAAAAACGAAGCCAAGGTACCTACATGGACAATTGATTTCCTTGATGACTTCGACTTTTCAATACCGACAATTGGCAGGATCAATTACTTTGGGTAAACAACGAAACACAATGTTATGTCCCAGACGCCGCATACAACACAAGAGAGATCAGCGAAGGAACCATCAAGCTGCGCGTAGTACGCATAGACTCCGCCCTTCCTTGTAATAATCTAGACAAACGAGGGAATCAACATCCGCCTAGCGCTTACGTAGCAAGCCGTATCTGCACAAAAAACAAGCAAGAGTTTATTAAAGGTCGCTGGACCGCTCGTTTAAAACTACACACTAATGGCCAACCCAGTCAATTCCCGGCATGGTGGATATTAGGTGCATTAAATGATGAGTCTCCTGTGCAAGAAGAAGATGAGAACGTCTGTTGGCCCAAAACAGGCTCTGGTGAAATTGATATTTTCGAACATCATGGAGATCATATGAAAGATGCCTTCACTACTGGCGCGATTGTAAATACCGGAATCTGCGACAAAGGCGATTGGTGGAGTAAACGTAAAAACATCGAGACCTCTATATCCGAGTATCATGAGTACAGCGTAGAATGGGAAAATAGTGATCTCGTTTATCGCGTAGACGGAGAAGAAGTATATCGCAATATCGGAGAGAGACAAGTACCCTGAGCCCATGTTTGCGATTCTAGACTATGCCAAAATCACCGACTCTGAGATGCAGGGTAGCTGGACCATGGAAGTGGACTGGGTGAAACATGAGAGCTACGACATACACTAATGCAAATCAGTAAGACCTCCTTTACCACACGTGTTGCACTGATTGTAGCCTTGGGCGGATTCCTAATGGGATTCGACGCATCCGTTATCTCGGGTGTAAATAAATTTGTTCAAGCCGAGTTTGATTTATCGGATCTACAACTAGGCTTCTCTGTAAGCTCCTTAACCATAATCGCTGCGCTAGCGATGATGATAACCGGTCCACTCAGTGACCGATTCGGCCGAAGACTCTTATTAAAATATTGCGCTCTAGTATTTGCGATCAGTGCATTCGGGTCGGCATTCGCCTCGAGTTATTATTCGTTTTTGTTCTTCCGAATGCTCGGCGGGATAGGTGTAGGTGCATCGCTCATCCTTGCCCCGATGTATATCGCTGAGATTGCACCTGCAAAAGGACGAGGACGACTGGTTTCATTCAACCAACTGAATATCGTTCTAGGAATTACAATCGCTTTCTTTAGCAACTACTTTATTGTATCCCTTGTAGACTCTAGCTCAAGTATAGCGACAATGCTCCACCTTTCTTCTAACCAATGGAGATGGATGCTTGGGATCGAAATCATTCCTGCAATCATCTATTTTATTGCCTTATTTACAGTTCCAAGAAGCCCTAGATGGTTGGTTAGCAAATCCGAAACCAGGAGGCTCTGGAGGTTTAAACCAATTCCTTCCAAAAGAACAAGCCATAGTAGATTTAGCGAACATCGAAAAAAGTATCAGCTTGTATTGATGCGATACAAAAGCGCGGTTCAGTGAATTATTTAAACCTGCCTTGCGCACAGTTTTGGCCATCGGTAGCTCTAGTCTCTGTACTTCAGCAAATCACGGGGATTAATGCAGTATTCTTTATGCTCCTATGATTTTTGAGCAATCTGGAATTGGTACAAATGCCTCCTTCATTCAAGCTGTTCTTGTCGGTATCACCAACCTGGTTTTCACCGTAATTGCTCTTCTACTCATCGATAAAATCGGCAGAAGACCGCTCTTGCTTTTTGGAATAGGCGGTATCGTAGTGTTTATGGGAATACTCACTTATGGTTTTAACTCCGCCACCTATTCTCTTGAAAGCGCTTCGCTGACTGACTTTCCTCAGGAAATACAGAAAAACCTTTCCATCATACAAAACGAGCACTACACCTCTGATGTCACGTTTAAAAGGCACTATTAGGAGTTCTTGGAACAGAAAAAGCCAAAATGAATGAAAGTGAATTACTTGCATCTGGAATACAAATAGAACCCAGCACTAATCTTGGTTGGCATCCTCGGTTTTGTGGCTTGTTTTGCAGTCTCACTTGGCCCCGTAATGTGGGTCTTATTTTCCGAAGCTCTTTCCTGTGAGAATAAGAGGCATTGCAATCTCCTTTGTCGGGTTTATCAACTCCGCAGTTTCAGCGATAGTGCAGTTTGTATTTCGGGGAGCTTTCTACCATGGGAGCTCCAATACCTTCATGATCTATGGAATATTTGCCTTAATTGAGTTTTCTTCGTGATGTTAAGCATTCCCGAAACCAAGGGAAAGAACTTTGAAGAGCTTGAACAACAGCTCGGTTAAAAGCAAAAAAAAGGCCCATCTGAAGATGGGCCTTTTAGTTCATTTTCAAATGGCTATTTGTTAATTCATGATAACAATCTTCTCATACTGTCGAGTCCCATCCAATTGAGTAACCTCGGTATATACTCCCCCATTTGGAAGATCTAAATCCAAGGCGCGATGTGATTGGTTACTTCTGTCTTTAGACTTTTATACACTATCTCTCTCCGGTAACACTCGAGCGTAAACCATGCAGGCATTTTTATTGCTTCACCCGATAAGTTGATACGACCGTTTGACGGATTCGGATACACCTTCACTTCTGACGCGACATCCTCCTCGACGCTGACTGCTAAATCAAGAATTCGAACCAATTTAGTTGAACGGTGCCTGAGATGTCCATCTTCAACAGATATTGCCCTTGGTGATGTACACACCATTTAACCGTAGACTGCCATGTTTGCCAGTCACCTGTAGACAGTAAGGCCGCAATATACACAGTTGCTGTACACTGCCCCAGAGGTATCGAGTAATGTCAAACGTAAACTTCCTGAGCTTTGTGAAGCATGTCTGTAGGTCACATCATACGTACCCGTATGAGAAACTTGAACCTCATAAAGCAAATAGTCTCCTTGGTCCAAGTAACCGATATTTTTACACTCCCCTATATCAGAAGTGTTCTCCTAAAGAAACACCCGACATTCGAAAATGACTCTGCCTCAATTTTTCACGGAATAACATTGAACTTCGGCAAATCATTTGGTACATCCTCGAGTGAAGTTCTGAACTGCTAATTGATCCACTGTTTTAAGACCCACACCGGAGCCAACAATACGTAAT